>NZ_CP126740.1:2607820-2933797 GCF_030246925.1 Microbacterium sp. zg-Y625 | reverse complement strand
GCATCACGTCGGTCGGGAGATCTTCGTGGCCGACACCGATGCCGAAGCTGAGCGCCTCGTCGTGGAGGGTCCGATCGGTCACGCGTGGCGTGAGCACCTCATCCCGAACGAGCAGCGCCGCGCCGCGCGCATCGGGGTGCAGCCGCTGTGGGACGACAAGAGCGACATGATCGACCTCGTCCGCAACAGCATGATCGTGGGCAGTCCGGACACCGTCGTGGCGAAGCTCAACGAGCTCATGGATGCCAGTGGAGGCTGGGGAACGACCCTCATCTTCGGGCACGACTTCATCGACGATCCGGCGCCCTGGAACTACAGCCTGCAGCTGCTCCACAGCGAAGTGGCGCCGCGCGTCGCCAGCGTGGAGCTGACCGTCTCGTGAGTCAGCCCGCCGCCGTCACCGACCTGCGACAGAGGAGAATCCCGTGACCGACGACAAGGTCTCGAGCAGCACCGCCGACGGCGTGATGCGCATCGTCATCGACCGGCCGGAGGCGAAGAATGCGTTGACCAAGCGCATGTACGCCCAGATCCGCGATGCGTACCGTCGGGCCTATCGTGACCCGGAGGTGCGCGCGGTCGTGCTGGAGGGCAGCCAGGGCTCGTTCGCGGTGGGCGGCGACCTCAAGGAAATGCTCGCCGCGCTGGAGGATGAGGGCGGCATCGACGTGTTCGGATACGACGAGAGCGTGCCGTTCGAAGCGATCCGCAGCCTCCCCAAGCCGACGATCGCCGCGGTCGACGGGCTGTGCCTCGGTGGGGGCCTGACCCTCGCACTGGTCAGCGACATCGTCATCGCCACCGAGGGCTCGAAGTTCGCGATGCCGGAGTCTCGCGTCGGGGTGGTCGACGGGCACATGCCGCGCTTGCTGCGCGATCGTGTGCCGCCGGCGTGGCTGCGTTACTGGCTCTACTCGGGCACGACGTTCTCGGCCGAGGACGCCTTCCGTGCCGGCCTGGTCACCAAGCTGGTGCCCGCCGGGGGGCTCGAGGATGCCGTGGAAGAGGTACTCGCTGAGCTCGGCAAGGCATCGCCGGACGCGATCCGGCTGTACAAGAAGATCCTGAACGAGACACGACCGCTGTCCTCCATGGAAGACGCTTACGAGACGATGCTCGGCAGCGACGCTCGTGCGAGGCTCATGGCGTTCTCATCGCGCTCGAAGTAGCCGCACCCATCAACACCGACGCACGCCCGGAGGCGATACACGTGACGGCGATGGCGCAGTTCCTGAACGCGCAGGCACATCACTACTCGGACGAGGAGATGCTCCGCGTCGACGGGGTGGGCCGCACTTACGTCGATCTGCTCCACGACTCCCGCTCTCTGGCCGCTGGTCTGGCGTCCTTCGGCGTCGGTGCGGGCAGCAGAGTCGGACTTCTCATGGATACCTCCCATCAGGCCGTCGACGTGTGGTTCGCGTTGTCGATGCTCGGGGCGGTGGATGCTCCTTTCAACTGCAATTACCGGGGCTCGCTCCTGCTGCACCTCATCGAAGACAGTGAGGTGTCGTTCATCGTGTGCGATGCGCAGCACCTGGCCGAAGTGGAACGCATGGCCGCACAGGCGAGTCGTCCCCTGGCGATCGTGGTGAACGGCCAGGTGCCGCCCGGAGGAACGAGTCTCCAGGAGCTCTACCTGGACCCGGAGGATCGGGACGTGTTCGGCGGCGACGCCGGAGAGGTGATCCTGTACACCTCCGGGACGACCGGACCCTCCAAGGGTGTCGTGCACAGCCAGCGTGGGTGCATCCTCCTCGCGCAGTACGTCGCAGAGGTCTGCGGTTACCGCCCAGGAGACCGCCTGCTGAACTTCTTCCCGCTTTACCACCAGAACGCGCGCTACACCGGGGTGCTGGCGGCGATCGCCGCCGGGGCGGCGATCGACCTGGAAAGCCGCTTCACGAGCAGCGGATTCTGGCGCCTGTGCCGTGACCGCGGAATCACGGCCTTCAACTACCTCGGTTCGGTGCTGACGATGATCATCGCCGGCGCCGAGCAGGACCCTGACGGCGCACGCGGACACTCGGTGCGCGTCGGCTGGGGCGCAGGGGCCTCCGAGCGTGACCGTCTCGTTCTGCGTGAGCGCTTCGGCGTCGAACTCGTGGAAGTCTATGGACTCACGGAGGCACCGATGGCGACCGTGAACCTGCCCGGGAGCGGGTGCCCCTCCGGTTCGGCCGGTCGCGCCAGCGACTTCTTCGAGGTTCGGATCCTCGCCGACCACGGCGGTGCCGCGGAAGTCGGCGAGGCGGGCGGCATCCAATTGCGGCCGCGCATTCCCGACGTCTTCACCCGCGGCTACCACGGAAACGATAGCGCCACCGTCGCCGCCACGCGCGACCTCTGGTTCGACACGGGGGACCGCGGCTATCTCACGGCAGAAGGTGACCTGTTCTTCGCGGAGAGAGCCAAGGACTCCCTGCGCCGGCGCGGGGAGAACATCTCGGCGTGGGAGGTCGAAAGCGTGCTCGTCTCGGACGCGCGCGTCGTGGAGGCAGCCGTGTACGGCGTTCCCGTCGACGGCGACGAGGAGGTCATGGCCGCTCTGCTGCTCGACTCGGCCGAACACGACCCACGCCGCATCATCGCCGACATCGCAGGGAACCTGCCGCGTTATGCGGTCCCTCGCTTCGTGCGCGTCGTCGCCGATATGCCACGCACTCCCACCATGAAGGTGCAGAAGAACGAACTCAAGAAGGAGGGCGTCACCAGCGACACCCTCGACCTCGTATTGGAGAGATGACATGGACCTCGGACTTGACGAGCGGGTTGTGATCGTGACCGGCGCGAGCGCGGGCATCGGCCGCGCGAGCGCGGAGATCCTCGTGCAGGAGGGGGCGTGTGTCGTGGCGGTCGCGCGCTCCGTCGACAAGCTGGAGGCCCTCGCCGCGACGCTGCGCTCCGCGGGTGGCGAGGTCGCGACCGTCGCCGCCGACGTGGCGGACGAGAGCTCGAGCGAACGGATCCGCGATGCGGCGCTCGAGGCGTTCGGTCGCATCGACGGCGTGATCAATGCGGCGGGGGTCTCGAGCGGCGAGCATCTGCGGGCCTTCTCGGACGAATCGTGGGCGGAGGCGTACCGCGTGAACACCCTCAGCGCCGTACGGCTGTCTCTGGTCTGCATTCCCACGATGCAGGGCGCCGGGTGGGGCCGGATCATCACGATCGCCTCCACCGCCGGGCGGGACCCCGATCCGCGGTTCGCGTCCTACGGGGCCGCCAAGGCCGCACTCATGCACGCTACCCGTGCGATCTCCCGGTCCTATGCGAAGTACGGCATCACCGCCAACTGCGTCCTGCCAGGACTCACCCGCAGCGAGAGCGTGCTCTCGGGATACGCCTCCGCAGCCGAGCACATGGGGGTCTCGGTCGAAGACGTGGAGAAACGGATGCTGCAGTTGCAGCCCATCGCGATGGGTCGCACGGGCGCCCCCGAAGAGGTCGCGAAAACGGTGGTCTTCCTGTGCTCGGAGGCATCGAGCTGGACGACAGGCGTGGCGATCGCCGTCGACGGTGGCACGATCCGCGACCTCCCCTGAGCACGCACCGGCGCGGGCCGGCGTCGCGACGACACCCGGGCGAGAGGGGCTGGTGACGTGGACAATATCATCGAGACGATTCACACGCCGCGGTTCACGACGGAAATCGTGCGCCGGGGAGCGGGGTCGACGCTGCTGATGATCATGGGCGGCGGCACCGGCAAGGGAGCGTGGAATGCGCTCATCGACGAACTCGCGCCGCACGTGACCTGTGTGGCGTACGACAACCGCGGGACGGGGGCCGCCTCAGACGTTGATGACGAGTCCCTCACGGTCGAGGACCTGGCCCAGGATGCCGCCGCGCTCATCGAGGCACTCGGTGAAGGCCCTGTACACGTCTGCGGCGTCTCCATGGGAGGGTTCATCGCCATGCGGTTGGCGGCCATGCGGCCCGATCTGATTCGCACGCTCACGCTGCATGCGACTGCGGCGAAGCTGGATCAGCGCACGGTGGAGACGGGTCGGTTCCGGCTGCAGCTCCTCGAATCCGGTCTCGCAGACGCCCCCGAGTACATTCGGTCCTTCCTGCGGCTGTGGGCGGCGGGCTCGGCCGGTTTGCAGGCGCCGCTGCCCGGCGACGTGGTCAACCACGCGCGGGGGTTCTCGAAGCGGAACTATCTCGGCCACGTCCATGCCATCTGGGGGCACGACATGTCGCCGGACGACCTGGCCGCCATCACTGCCCCGACCCTGATCACAGCGGGCGCTGAGGACATCATGACGACCGCGGAGAACGCCCGGCATCTCCACCGCAGCATCGAAGGATCCCGGCTGGTGGTCATCGGAGGCGCCGGGCACGTGTACTACTTCGAAGACCCGGTGCTCACCGCATCCCTGCAGTACGGCTGGATCAGTTCATACGAGAAGCAACCGGCGGGCGCTGACCGCCCAGCGCGGTCGTGACGCGGGCGCATGCCGCCAGCAGTTCGTCGCGCAGGTTATGGATCCGCTCCAGCGTCGCGCCCGCGGGGATGCCCGTCAGTGACAGCTTGAGGACGACGTCACCGTTGGGCCCGAAGACCGGAGCCATTACCGCCTGAACGCTGCCGGCCGTGTCCTCCGTGACGTCGGCAGGCGTGCTGTGACGTTCGAGGTGTGAGATGACCTCCGCGACGTGGCGGACGAGGGAGGGCGTCTGGCCCACCTCCCCGATGCGGCCGATCGTGTGCCACAGATCGTCCATGCGCTCCGAAGAGAACGCGGGCGTCCACCCATGCTCGCGTACCGCGTCGAGTTCCTCGTCGAGCGCACGGCGCTCCTCGGCCGTGAGCGGCTCGTGGCTCCGCTGGTACCACTGCTCGATCCGCTCCCGTCCTGCCCAGGCGACGAACACGCGCCCCGCGGGCGGAGCCATGGGCATCGAAACCCCGATGCGGTGAGGCGACGGCGTGCCGTCGGGGGACGCGGATGCCACCAGAACGAACGCATCGTCGGCCGGGGCCAGGGCGAGCACCTCGACGCCGGTGCGGGCGGCCAGAGACTCCATCTCGTCGCGAGCACGGTCGGCACGCACGATGTGCTCGGTCAGGCCCGGGCGGGCGCCGATCACAAGCGAGCCGAGGGAGAACGCGCCGTATCCGCCCTGGAAGAACAGGAGTGGGAGCGTGGGGTTCTCCACGGCCAGATCGGTCACGCGGCCGACGCAGATGAAATGATCGCCGGCTTCGTGCAGGGTGTCGGGCCGGCAGTCGATCCACGCCACGACCCCGTCGAGGATCGGGGCGCCGGACGGGGCGGGACGCCATCCGACGGTCGCGAACTTGTCGGCCCCGCGCGAGGCGAAAGTCCGACACACCGGCTCCTGATCGGCGGAGAGTACGTTCACGCAGAACGACGCCGCCTCGCGGATGCGGGGAAATGTCGTCGAGGACCGGTCGGGGAGGAAGGCGACGAGCGGCGGATCGAGGGAGACGGAAGTGAAGGACCCGACGGCCATTCCCACGGGGGTCCCGTCCGCGTCCACTGCAGTGACGACGCACACGCCCGTCGGAAAATGTCCCATCACGGATCGGAATCGGCGGGCGTCCTCTGGGCTGACCACTGTGTCGCTCATAATGTAATAGATTATACAGATAACCATCCCCGCGCCAGGGGTTCACAGACGTTGAGGAGGACGGCGGGTGAGTGCCACCAGGATCGAGCAGCGCGGCCTGTACTTCGACGAGATGGAGGAAGGTGTCGTGTACGTGCACAGCCCTGCACGCACTGTGACCGAGACCGACAACGTGCTCTTCACGACTCTGACCATGAACACCCAGGCGCTGCATCTCGACGCTGACTGGTCTGCAGGGACGGAGTTCGGGGAGCGCCTCGTGAACAGCATGTTCACCCTTTCGACCATGGTCGGCCTCTCGGTGTCGCAGCTGACTGCCGGCACGATCGTCGCCAACCTGGGGTTCTCCGAGATCGCCTTTCCCGCGCCCGTGCGCCACGGCGACACCCTCGCCGCGGAGACCCTCGTGGAGTCCAAGCGGCGGTCGGCGTCGCGGCCGGGCCAGGGGGTCGTCCAGTTCCGTCACACGATGCGCAATCAGTTCGGCGTGGTCGTCGCGACCGCGTGCCGTCAGACGCTCGTGCACGTTTCGCCCGCCGCGTTGAAGGCCGAGGCGGCCGCGAGCCGGTGACCTGCGGACCATCACCGCGATCGCCGATGCGGTCGCGTGTCAGTCGTCGTCAGGGAAGAGTGCGAGAGCTGCCCGCTTGTCCACCTTGCCCGTACTGGTCGAGGGGATCTCCGCCACGATCACGAGGTGCTCGGGCTGCTTCTGTTTCGCCGCGCCCAGCGCCGTCACGAACGCGCCGAGCTCCGCGAGGGTGAGGTCCGGTCGTGGGGAGACGACGAGAGCGCCGATCCGCTCGCCCAGTCGCCCTCCCGGTACGGCGACGATTGCGACCGCCTCTACATCGGGATGCCGCGACACGAGATCCTCGATCTCCCTCGAGCTGAACTTCTCGCCGCCTCGATTGATGATGTCCTTCGTCCGCCCGCTGACGCGGACATATCCGTCCTGGCCGATCCATCCCACGTCGCCGGTGTCGAGCCATCCGCCGTCGCCGATGACCGCACGGGTCAGGTCCTCCCGTAGGTAGCCGACCATCATCTCCGGTGCGCGCAGGTGTAGGGCACCGACCTCACCGGTGGGCAGCTCCGCTCCCTCGTCGTCGAGCACACGCAGTTCGACGCCGGGTGCGAGCCGCCCATCCGTGTCCGCCCGTGCGTCGAGCGAATCCAGTTCACTGGACAGGGTGGCAGTGGGCAGCTCGGTCATTCCCCAAGCGCGGTACGCCGTCACGCCGAGGGCGTCGGCATCGCGGATCAGGTGCGGGGGGACCGCCGCGCCGCCGCAGCAATACTGGACGAGGGCCGAGGAATCCCGACCCGAGGCGGCATAAGCCTGAAGCAGCTCTCGCAGGAAAGGTGTGGCTCCTGCCATGTAGGTGGCGCGATGGCGTTCGATGAGCGTCACCGCCTCCGCGGCATCCCACCTGTCCATCAGGATCGCCGCGCCACCCACGCGCGCCGGGATGAGGAAGCCCTGGAGGAGCCCTGTGATGTGGGTCATGGGGGATGCCATGAACATGCGGTCACGAAACGTCACCCCCCACTCGCCGATGCATGCCCGCACCTCGTGCGTGAGGCCCGCGCCGGTGTGGACGACGCCCTTGGGGCTGGATTCGCTCCCCGAGGTGAACAGGATCAGTGACGGATCCCCGGGCGCGCCGGGCTCGACGCGTTCCGGGAGGCTGCCCGGGCCCTCTGCATCGGCGCTGCCCCACCCCGCCGCGCCCCCGCGCACCAGGAGCCGCGTCGCCGGGGAGTGCCCGATGGTGTCCAGTGCGCTATCGAGCTCGCCCGGGAGGTCCCGCCCGCGGATCTGGGCGTTCGTGATGATCGCCGCGGGGCGCAGCTGGTCGAGGACGACCGTCACTTCGAGAGGGCCCCAGATCGGCACGAGCGGCGCGCTGACGGCGCCGATCCGCCAGATGGCCGATGCTACGGCGATCGCCTCCGGCGTCGTCGGCAGCATCCAGGCCACCACGTCGCCGGCGCGCACGCCCCGCGCGACGAGGGTACGCGCGACAGCGGCCGCGAGACGTTGCAGCTCCGCGTAGGTCCAGTGCCCGCCCGCGGTGATGGCCGCGGTGCGGTGCGGCCAGGAGTCGGCGCGCCGTTCGAGCGTCCAACCGATGCGCTCTCCGGTCCAGTACCCGGCGCCGTGCCACCGTGCCACTGTCTGGGGTCCGAAGTGATCGAGGGGGTCGCAGGCGGGCAGCCGAGTGGACGCGCTGTGTCTATCGCGACTCATCGTGCCGAGCTCAGCTGCGGAAGCCACGTGACCAGGTCCGGTACGAAGATGATCAGCAGTACCAGCAGCAGCGCTGTGCCGGCGAACCAGATCACGCCCTTGAAGACGGCGGTGAGGGGGATGTCCCGTCCGAGGTTGACGGCCGGATCCGAGGCGATGCGATGGACGATGAAGGGCAGGATCCCGAGCGGCGGCATGAGCATTCCGATCTCGGCCATGAGGACGAGGAAGACTCCGAACCAGATGGGGTCGACGCCGGCCTGCTGAACCGGCCCGATAAGGATCGGGATCGTCAGGAGCATCATGGCCAGTTCATCCATGAACATGCCGAGGATGAGGTAGAAGACGATGAGGAGCAGGAGGAGCTCGACGCGCCCGAGCTCGAGGTCCACGATCAGCTGGGCGAGCGAGCTCGCGACCTGGCTGAGGGCGAGGGTGCGGGTCAGGACCTCGATCCCCAGGATCAACAGGAAGATCGACCCGGTGCTCGCCAGCGTCGGGATCACCGAGTCCTTCACCATGCGACCCACCGCGCGCCAGGACTTCTCGCGCATCAGCACGTTCACGGCTCCGAACGTGAGGGCGGCGAGGGCGCCGATCGCGGCGGATTCGGTCGCCGTGAATACACCGAACAGGAGGCCACCCACGACGATCGCCACGACGGCGGCGATGGGAACGATGCCGCCCAGGGACCGAACCCGGGTCGCCCACGTCACATCGCGGAGGTCTGCCCGCGGGGCCAAGGTGGGCGAGATCGCGGCCCGAGCGGCGATCATGATGGCGAACATCACGGCGAGGATGATGCCCGGCACGATACCCGCGAGAAGCTGCGGTCCGGCGGGTACCGACGCCGCTCCGGCGTAGATCACCAGGAGCAGGCTGGGGGGGATGATCTGGCCGAGTGCGCCGGCTGCGGCCACGGTGCCCACTGCGAGCGACGGGCGGTAACCAGCCCGCATCATCTCCGGGATGGCGACCCGCCCCAGCGCGAAGGTGATGCCGATTGTGCTTCCGCTTCCCGCAGCGAGTCCCGCTCCGGCGAAGTTCGTGGCGACTGCCAGGCCGCCCGGCACGTTGCCGAGCCACTGACGTGCCGCCTCGAAGGCGCTCGCGGTGAGGCCGGACTTCCACAGCAGCGTCCCCATCAGCACGAAGAGGGGGATGACGCTGTAGGACCAGGAGTCGGCGGAACCGAACGCCGCCTGCTGCATCGTCGAGGTGACGACGCGCGGGCCGCCGATCGCCCACAGGCCGATGAGAGCCGACCCGAGCATGGCCATCCCCACGGGTAGCCCGACCAGCGTGAGGGTGATGCCCAGCACGACGACCAGGACTCCGAGGGTGGTGTTGGGGAGGTCGGCGAAGAGGACCAGCGCCGTGCACAGGACGGTGACCGCGACGCTGATGCCGAAGCCGATCCCGCCGCCGCGGTGGTCGCGGAACGGGGACGGCGTGCGTGTGGCGCGCGTGCTGAGGGGGACGGGCGCGCTCACAGGACGTCCGCCTCGGTCAGGAGCGCGTCCCGCCGTGGGAGCCGGCCGCTGAAGAATCGGAACGAGGTGGCGGCGCTTTGCAGTGCGAGCAGCGCGATGCCTGCGACGGCGACGAACTTGAAGGGCCACACGGCGATCGGGGGGTTGGAGTTGGTGGTCTGCCCCAGGGCTGCGCTGGCAAGCGCATCCTGCAGGGTGAAGACGGCCAGGGCTGCCAGCAGTGCGGCAACGAGAGCGGCAATCGTCCCCTCGACGATGCGCCGGACCGGCAGGGGGAGGGCCTCCAAGACCATGGTGACCTTGATGTGCTCCTGCAATCGCTCAGCGTAGGGGAAGGACAACAGCACGAGTCCCGGCATCCACCAGTACGTGGTGAGCTCGAGCGTGCCGGCCAGCGGACGGCCGAAGAGGGTGCGCGCGACGACGTCGACGATCACGTTGAGGGTGAGCAGGGCGAGGGCGATCGCCGCACCGGTGCCGGCGATATCGCTCAGCCGGTCGACCACCCTGATCGCCAACGGCAGCCGCCGCGTCTCGACGTCGGCTGCGCTGCCCGCGTCTGTGTCGCTCATGCGCGCACTCCTTCGTGGAAGGGGAGCCCCGGCGGTCCCGCGGGACACACCGGGGCTCCTGAGGTCACTTCAGCTGGGACTGAACGAACTCGCTCTCGAACTTCTCGTAGTACCCGCTGAGGTCGACGTCGCGCAGGCCCGCGAAGGCTTCGAGGATGGCGTCGGGGTCACGGGCGGTCACCTCGTAGCCCTCCTCGGTGAGTGCGTCGGTCCAGTACTGGACCCGCTCGCGGTACTCGTCGATGACAGCCTGCGGATCAGAGACGGCCGCGGGGGCCGACTCGGCCATGCCCTCCAGTGCCTTCGCGCGCTGCGCGGCGGCCATGTCCTCGAGCTCGGACACGTCGTGGGTCCGCACTTCCTCGCCCGCGGCGATGACTTCGCCGGCCCCCGCCTCGATGTCGAGGTAGCCCTGCCAAATCTTGTACGCCGTCCTGGCGGACTCTTCCGTGATGAAGTCCTGCAGCTCCGGCGGGAAGCTCTCCCATACGTCGAGGTTGATCACCCACGTCGAGGCCTGCAGCTGCGCGAACGTGACGGGTACGTACTCGGGGGCGACGTCCTTGAGGATGAGACCGCTGACGTACTGGTTCGGGTTGATGATCATGCAGTCGATCACCCCCCGCTGGAGGCCCTCGTACGCCTCGTTGAACGGCAGGCTCACCGTTGTCATCCCGAGCGCCTCCGCCGTGTTCGTCCAGACTTCGCCGGACGAGCGGGTGAGGGCGCCCGCGGCGTCCGCGAGGCTGTCGATGGGCTTCGTGCACAGCAGGTTGTATGCGGGTGTCGACGTCGACTGCAGGATTTTGAGGTTGTTCGCTGCGTACTCATCGGTGAGAGCATCGAAGGTCCACGAATTCTCGAGCGATGCGGCACCGCCGGCCGCCACATCGTGCACGGTCGAACCGCTGAGTGCCCCGCCGAGCCCGCTGAGCCACGTCCCGACCGGAAGTTCCTGGGGGTAGGTGGTTGCGATGATCAGTCCGATGTCGGCAACGCCGTCACGTACGCCGGGGAGGGTGTCGGTGGCGTTCAGCAGCGAGCTGGACCAGTAGTTCTCGAACGTGATCTTTCCGTCCGTGAACTCTGTGATCGCCTCTTCCCACTCGACCATGGCCGCGCCGAAGTTGGCGGTCTGGTCACCGGAGAAGTCCGCGAGCTTGAGCACGCGCGGCTCGAGTTCGTCCAGCCAGGCCTCCGCCGAGCCGACTTCTTCTCCGCCCCCCGATGTCCCCGCACACGCCGTCAGTGCGCCGACGGCGACGATGGCCGTGACGCCGGTCAAAATGCGCCGGTGCCGGCGCGTGGAGCTAAACCGCATTGGTGTCCCTTTCCGCGATCGATGGTGGGTGCCGCGGCACCGTGACCGCCTCGGCGATCGGGCGACCTTGCCCCCTGGGTCTCGCAGGCTGTCGCGACGTCGCGCATGTGCCTGAGGGCTAATATATGCAAAGATTCCAAAGATAGCCATGCTGAGGTTTGCGGGACGGGGTGCCTACCGCCTGCGCGATCGTGGGGAGGGCGACGTGGAAGTCCACGATGCGGTGGCGGCGACGCTCCGCGAGCACGGCGTCTCGACCGTCTTCGGATTGGTGGGCGATGCCAACGTCTACATGATGGAGAGCTTCCGCCGCCGCGGGGGCGTCTTCGTTCCCGTCGCGCATGAGGGCTCGGCCCTGCTCGCGGCGCTGGGCCACGCCGCCGTCACCGGCGGTGTGGGCGTCGCATCGGTCACGCAAGGCCCGGGGCTCGCCAACACGATCCACTCGCTCTATGAAGCGGTCAAGCGCCGCGCGCCGACCGTGCTGATCGTGGGGGACACGCCTCGGGCCGACTCAGACAACTTCCAGGACATCGATCAGGCCGCCGTCGTGACCGCGACCGGCGCTCTCTTCCATCCGGTCCGAACGCCCGACTCCGCCGCGCGTGATCTTGCTGCTGCGATGCACCTTGCCGTCTCTCGACGTCTCCCCGTCGTCTTCGATGTACCTGCCGAGTTCCAGTGGGCCGCCACGGCGGGGCACGTCGCCGAGGCGCTCGCCGTGGAAACCGGGGTCGTCGTCCCCGCGGCGGCGGCGCTGGAACAGGCTGTCGGCGCGCTCGCGTCGGCACGGCGGCCAGTCGTCCTCGCCGGCCGTGGAGCGGTGCAGGCGCGGGACGAGGTGCTGGATCTGGCGAAGGCGATCGGTGCGCCCGTGGCTACGACGGTGCAGGCCCGGCAGCTTTTCAGGGGACACCCCCTTGATCTCGGGATCTTCGGCGGACTGTCGCGCGCCGCCACTGCCGAGATTCTGGCCGAAGCGGACGCCGTGGTCGCCGTCGGTGCGAGCCTGAACAGGTGGACCACCGCCCATGGCTCGCTCCTGCACGGACGCGTGCTCGTGCAGATCGACTCCGATCCGGTGGCCTTGGGCCGGCACCTGATCCCCACCGTCGCGGTCCACGGGGACAGTGCCGCAACCACTCGGGCGCTGACGGCATTGTGGCGGCAGGCCGATCTGCCCGCGTCGTCCCTCGCCGGTGCCCCGATGCGCGAGCGCCTCGCGAGCGCCCGAGTGGCACACGAGGAGACCCGTCGCCTGGCGAAGGAGCGTGAGCTGGCGCGCGAACGCAGCGGAGATCGGCCGCCGGGCACGCTCGACCTGGGCGTGGCGATGGACCTCGTCGAGCAGGGATTCCCTGCCGAACGCACGCTTGTGATCGACGCGGGGCGCCAATGCGTGACGGCGCTCGGCGTGCTGACGGTGCCCCATCCGCGTGACTACGTCCACACCATCCACTTCGGGTCGATCGGCGTGGGGGTGCCCTACGCGATCGGAGCGGCGGTGGCTTCGGCCGGCCGGCCGACGCTGCTGGCCTGCGGTGACGGGGGTTTCATGCTGGGCGGGGTGAATGAGTTCCGTATGGCGGTGGCGCAGCAGCTGGACCTTCTCGTGGTCGTCTTCAACGACGGCTCTTTCGGGGCGGAACACGTGCTCATGGTGCGCAAAGGGCTGGACCCGTCGCTGTCCCTGTTCGATTGGCCGGATCTCGGTGCGCTCGCCGAGGTCCTGGGTGGGCGGGGACGCACCGTGCGGACGGTCGCCGAGTTGGAAGCGGCGCTCGACGCGGCGCGCGGATGGCGCGGCCCTGGCCTGATCAACGTCCTCTTGGATGCCGCGGAGATCAGCGCCGACCCGCAGCGCAACCCCTGACGGCGTCGTCCCGTCACGCGATCGGCCCGCGTTTCATGCGGTTCAGAGCGTTTCGCCGCCGTCCACGCCGATCATCTGGCCCGTGATGAATGACGCCCGTTCGCCGGCCAGAAATGTCGCCAGAGCGCCCAGCTCGCGAATGTCCCCGGGGTGCCCCATGGGGATGCGCTCGCGCAGCCAGGCCTGGCCTTCGGGGCTGTCGTGCAGCGCCTTGGACATGTCTGTGCGGAAGTGCCCCGGGCTGATCGCATTGACGGTTACCCCATGGGGCGCCCATTCCTTCGCGAGGGCGGCGGTGTAGTGCATGAGCGCGCCCTTGGCGACCTTGTAGGGCCCGGACAGATTGGGCGCGCGTCCCACAGCGCTTGAGCCGATGTTGATCACGCGGCCCCACCCCCGAGCGAGCATCCCAGGGCCGAAGAGCCGGACGAGGTGCAGGGAAGCGCGCACGTGCGTGTCGAAGATGGCATCCCACTCCGCGTCGGTCATTCCGACCGACGCGGGCCCGGAGCCCGGCTGTCCCACCGTGGCGCCGGGGGGAACCGGAAGGGGAACGAACGGCCGCTTCGCGTTGATGCCCGCATTGTTCACGAGGATGTCCACGTCGCCCGCCTCCCCGTGTATTCGCGTCCAGGCGGCCTCGACTGCGGCAGGGTCGCGGAGATCCGCAACGCACGCGACCGCTTTGCCCCCGCGTGCACGGATGGTGTTGACAGCGTCATCGACCTGGTCGGCGTGGCGGGCCAGGATCACCGCGGTCGCGCCGGCATCGGCGAGGGCATCGGCGATAGCCCGGCCGATGCCTCGGCCTGAGCCCGAGACGACGGCGGTGCGTCCCGCCAGCGATGTGCCGTGCATGGCATGCTCCTTACCGGTGATCCGAGCTGGGCTCGTTGGCTGAACGATGGATCGCCTATCGGGCATCATCTTAATCTTTCAGAGCGTATGTGATGCGGCATCACATGAGCGGACTCTCATGTCCGCAGCCCGGAAACCGCCCGAAACGCGTCAGTACCCGCTGCTAGCGTCGGGGATCCCCCCCCGGTACATCGCCGTACCCGCTTCCCAGGAGTGACCGTGCCACAGACGTCCCCCTCCCGCGCCCGCCGCATGCTGGCATCCCTCGCCGCAGCGGCACTGGTCCTCACCGGATCCGCCGTCGCCACCGCGGCGCCGGCGCTCGCCGCCGACCGCACGTTCGCCCTCGTCGGCAGCCTGCAGAACGAGCTGGGCTGCTCCGACGACTGGCAGCCCGACTGCGGGGCGACCGAGCTCGCGGCCACCGACGAGGCGGGCGTCTTCGCGGCCGAGTTCGAGGTGCCCGCCGGCAGCTACGAGTACAAGGTCGCCGTCAACGACACCTGGGATGAGGCGTACGGACTCGACGGGGGCGCCGACAACATCCCGCTGACCATCGACGGCCCGGCGACTCTGCGCTTCGTCTTCGACGACACCACCCACCGTGTGGGCCTCGAGGCGCTCAGCGTCCGCGGCGACTACGACGGCGACGCCGATGCGGACCTCGTCGCTCCGCCGGTGCGTCAGCCCGGCGCCGCCGAGCAGTTCTACTTCGTCATGACCGACCGCTTCGCCAACGGCGACCCCGGCAACGACACCGGCGGCATCGAGGGCGACCGCTTCGCGCACGGCTTCGACCCGACCGACAAGGGCTTCTACAACGGCGGCGATATCGCCGGCCTGCGCTCCCAACTCGACTACATCGCCGGCCTCGGCACCACGGCCATCTGGCTCACCCCGAGCTTCGCCAACCGGCCGGTGCAGGGTGAAGGGACGGACGCCAGTGCCGGCTACCACGGCTACTGGATCACCGACTTCACGCAGATCGACCCGCACCTGGGCACCAACGCCGAACTCGAGGCCCTCATCGCCGAGGCGCACGCGCAGGACATCAAGGTCTACTTCGACATCATCACCAACCACACCGCCGACGTCATCGGCTACGAAGAGGGCGTCTACGACTATGTCGACTCGGCCACCGAGCCGTACCGCGACGCCGCAGGCAGCGCCTTCGACCCCGCCGATTACGCCGGTACCGGCGACTTCCCCGCGCTCGACGCCGCGACGAGCTTCCCGCACACCCCGGTCGTGGACCCCGCCCTGCAGGACGCGAAGACCCCCGCGTGGCTGAACGACCCGACGCTGTACCACAACCGCGGAAACACGGTCTGGGAGGGCGAGTCGGTGACGCTCGGCGACTTCGACGGGCTCGACGACCTCATGACCGAGCACCCCACGGTCGTCGAGGGCTTCGTCGACGTCTACCAGGACTGGATCGACCTCGGCATCGACGGCTTCCGCATCGACACCGTCAAGCACGTGAACCCGGAGTTCTGGGAGCAGTGGTCCACCGAGGTGCTGGACTACGCCCGCGATGTCGCAGGCAAGCCCGACTTCTTCATGTTCGGCGAGGTGTACGACGCCGACCCCGCCAAGCTCGCGCCCTACGTGCGCGACACCGACATGAACTCGGTGCTCGACTTCGCGTTCCAGTCCGCGGCGGTCGGCTACGCCGCTGGCAACAGTGCGCGCGGACTGCAGTCCCTGTACGCCGGCGACGACCGCTACACGACCCCGGATTCCTCTGCCACCGCCCTCCCCACCTTCCTCGGCAATCACGACATGGGCCGCGTCGGCTACCTGCTGCAGTCGGCCCCCGATGCGCTGCAGCGCGACCTGCTCGCCCACGAGCTGATGTTCTTCGGCCGCGGGCAGCCGGTCGTCTATTACGGCGACGAGCAGGGCTTCGCCGGTCCCGGCGGCGACAAGGACGCCCGCCAGACCCTCTTCGCCAGCGCCGTGCCCGAGTACCGCGACCAGAACCTGATCACCGGTGAGGCCGCCGGATCGGTCGACCGCTACGACACCGACGCGCCGGTCTACACGCACATCGCCGCCCTCGCGCAGCTGCGCGAGGACCACCCCGCCCTCGTCGCCGGCGCGCAGATCGAGCGCCACGCCGACAACGGCGCCGGGGTGTACGCGTTCTCCCGCGTCGACCGCGACGAGAAGGTCGAATACCTCGTCGCGCTGAACAACACCGGCGCACCCGCGACGGCCCAGATCCCGACACTCACCGCCGACGCCGGGTTCGCCCCGGTGTACGGCGCCGACACCGCCGTCGCGACGGGCGCCGATGCCGTGGCCGAGGTCACCGTGCCCGCGCTGTCCGCCGTCGTCTACCGCGCCGACGCCCCCGTCACCGACCCCTCCGGCGCTCCCGGCATCAGCGTCTCGGTTCCGACGCCCGGCGCCGCACTGAGCGGATCGGTCGCCGTCGCAGCCGACGTCGACGACACCACGTGGCAGGAGACGAGCTTCGCCTGGCGCGTGGTCGGCTCCGACGAGTGGCAGCCGCTCGGCACCGCCGAGAGCACGAGCCCGCGTGTCTTCCACGACATCCGCGACCTCGCCGCGGGCACCCTCGTGGAGTACCGCGCCGTGACGACGGATGCCGGCGGCGACCGCGCCGCGGCATCCACCTACGCGTCCGTCGGCAACGCCGTCTCGCTCGAGGTCCCCGAAGAGCCCGAGCAGCCGATCGACATGGTGACCATCGCCGGCAGCCTCAACTCCGAGCTCGGCTGCCCGGGCGACTGGACGCCCGGCTGCGAGGCGGCGAACCTCACGCTGGGTGCCGATGGCATCTGGGCCCGCACGTTCGACCTGCCCGCCGGCGACTACGAGTACAAGGCCGCACTCAACGGCTCGTGGGACATCAACTACGGCGCCGGCGGCGTGGCGAACGGCGCGAACATCGCGATCTCGCACCCCGGCGGCGCCATCTCGTTCTACTTCGACCCGCGCAGCAACATCGTGCAGTCCAGCGCCGAGGGCCCCATCGTCACCCTCCCCGGCTCGGTGCAGAGCGAGCTCGGCTGCGCCGGCGACTGGATGCCGGACTGCCTCGCGACCCTCATGGCCGACGCCGACCGCGACGGGGTGTACGAGTTCACCACCGACGCGATCCCCGCCGGCGCCTACGAGATCAAGGTCGCGCACGGCCTCAGCTGGGACGAGAACTACGGTGTCGGCGGCGCGCCGGGCGGCGCGAACTACGCGTTCACCGTCGCCGAAGGCACCATCGTCGTCTTCCGCTACACCCTGGCGACCCACGTGCTCGAGATCGACGTCGCCGACCCGCCGCTGGGCGGAGTCGGCCAGTCGCGCGCGCACTGGATCGACGCCGAGACCGTCGCGTGGCCGACCGACCTGGGCGCCGACCCGGCGGATGCCACCTGGCAGGTGCACGCCGCGGCCGACGCGTCGCTGGCCGTCACCGACGACGGCGTCACCGGGGGCGAGAGCTTCGACCTCGAGCGCGTCGACGGCGGCCTCACCGAGGCCCAGCGCGAGCGCTTCCCGGCGCTCGCCGGTTTCGTCGCGCTGCGGGTCCCCGATGCGGATGCCGCCGGCGAGCTGCTGCGCGGCCAGCTGATGGTGTCGCAGCGTGGCGGCGACGGCATGCTCGCCGCCGCGACCGGCGTGCAGATCCCGGGCGTGCTCGACGACCTCTACGCCGACGCGGCCGCCGACGCCGACCTCGGCGTGACGTTCCGCGGCAACAAGCCGACCTTCCGGCTGTGGGCCCCGACCGCCCAGTCGGTCACGCTGCTGACCTGGGACGGGCCCACCGGCCACACCGCGCGCGACGAGGGCACGCCGACACGCCACGAGGCGACGCGCGACGCGGCATCCGGCGTGTGGGAGGTCGCAGGCAAGCGCGACCTCACGGGCGACGAGTTCGTCTGGGAGGTCGTGGTCTACGCGCCAGAGACCGGAGCGATCGAGACGAACCTCGTCACGGATCCGTACTCGCACGCGTTGACGACGAACTCGGTGCGGTCCGTCGCGATCGACCTGGCCGACAAGCAGTGGCGCCCGCGGGTGTGGGAGCGCACGAAGGCGCCCGTGATCGATCGGCCCGTCGACCGGGCCATCTACGAGCTGCACGTGCGCGACTTCTCGATCACCGATGAGTCGGTGCCCGAGGCCGAGCGGGGAACCTACCGCGCCTTCACCCGCGACAGTGCGGGTACCCAGCAGCTGCGGCAGCTGGCGGATGCCGGCATCAACACCGTGCACCTGCTCCCCACCTTCGACATCGCCACGATCGAGGAGAACCGGGCACTGCAGGCACAGCCGGCGTGCGACCTGGCGTCGTTCGGTCCGGCATCCACCGAGCAGCAGGCGTGCGTCGAGGCGATCGCCGACACCGACGGCTTCAACTGGGGGTACGACCCGTACCACTTCACCGCCCCCGAGGGTTCGTACGCCGTCGATCCCGAGGGTGGCGCCCGCGTGCACGAGTTCCGCGAGATGGTGGGCGCCCTCCACGGTATGGGCCTGCAGGTCGTGCTCGACCAGGTCTTCAACCACACCGCGCAGTCGGGCCAGGGGGAGAAGTCGGTACTCGACCGGGTCGTCCCCGGCTATTACCACCGCCTGAACCTCACCGGCGGTGTCGAGACCTCCACCTGCTGCCAGAACGTCGCCACCGAGCACGAGCTGGCCGAGAAGCTGATGGTCGACTCCGTCGTCACCTGGGCGCGCGACTACAAGGTCGACGGGTTCCGGTTCGACCTCATGGGTCACCACTCGACCGCCAACATGCAGGCCGTCCGCGATGCGCTGGACGCGCTCACGATGAAGAAGGACGGCGTCGACGGGTCGAAGGTCTACCTCTACGGCGAGGGATGGAACTTCGGCGAGGTCGTCGACGACGCCCTGTTCGAGCAGGCGCGGCAGGGGAACCTCGGCGGCACGGGTATCGGCACCTTCAGCGACCGTCTGCGTGACGCCGTGCACGGCGGCAGCCCGGTGGCAGGCGAGACGGTGCAGCAGCAGGGTTTCGGCACCGGCCTCGGCACCGACCCGAACGGCAACCCGATCAACGGCACGCCAGAGCAGGCGCTGGCCGACCTCGCGCACCAGACCGACCTGGTGAAGCTGGGCCTCGCGGGCAACCTGCGGGACTTCACGCTCACGGACTCGACGGGAACGGTGCGCGCCGGTGACGAGCTGGACTACCGCGGCGCCCCGGCGGGGTACGCCGAGCAGCCGGACGAGATCATCACCTACGTCGACGCGCACGACAATGAGACGCTCTACGACCTGTCGGTGCTGAAGCTCCCTGCGGACACGCCCATGGCCGACCGGGTGCGCATGAACACGCTGTCGCTGGCCACCACCGCCTTCGCGCAGACGCCGTCGTTCTGGCACGCCGGCACCGAGCTGCTGCGCTCGAAGTCGCTCGATCGCAACAGCTACAACTCCGGCGACTGGTTCAACCGCATCGACTGGACCGGTCAGGAGTCGACGTTCGGGTCGGGCCTGCCCCGCGCCGCCGACAACGAGGACAAATGGCCGATCATGGCGCCGCTGCTGGCCGATCCGGCACTCAAGCCCGCGTCATCCGACATCGCTGCCGCGGAGGCCGCGGCGCTCGACCTGCTGCGGGTGCGCGACGAGGTCGGGCTGCTGCGCCTCGGGTCGGCGGAGCTGATCCAGCAGAAGGTGTCGTTCCCCGGCAGCGGACCGGATGCCGCCCCCGGCGCGCTGGTCATGCTGATCGACGACCGGGTGGGTCCCGATGCCGATCGCGGGCTCGAGGGCGCGCTCGTGGCCTTCAACGCCTCGCCGGAGCCGATCACGCAGACGCTCCCCGAACTGTCGGGTCGTGCGTTCGCGCTCACTCCCGCGCTGGCGAACGGTGCGGACCCCGTCGTGAAGACGACGACATGGGACGCGGCAGCCGGCACCCTCACCGTGCCGCCGCGCACGGCCGTCGTGCTGGTGGAGCGTGAGCCGGTCGCGACCTCCGTGGCCGCGGTGGCGGACCGGGTGCTCGTGAAGGCGGGCCAGAAGGTCACCGTGACCGCGTGGGTGTCCAGCGCCGACCGCAGTGCGCCGGTCGGCACCGTGACCGTCTCGGACGGTGGGCGGGTGCTGGCCACGGCGGACGTCCCCGCTTCCGCTTGGGGGAAGGTCTCCGTGGCGCTGCCGGCGCTCCCGCGCGGGCTGCACCTGCTGCGGGTGTCCTTCTCGGGGGGCGCCGAGCACGGCGACTCGCGCGCGGTACTGCCGGTGCCGGTCGTCGTGTTCTGAGCGCGCCGCCCGGCCCCGCCGCCCGATTCGGGGCCGGTCATCGGCGTGCGTAGGAATTGTATAGAATCGACCGAGGCGTGAGGAGAGTCAATGAAGATTGTCGTGCTGGTGAAAGAGGTTCCGGACACCTACGGTGACCGCAAGCTGAACCTCGAGACCGGGTTGGCGGACCGCGATGCCGGTGAGCGGGTGCTCGATGAGATCGGCGAGCGGTCCCTCGAAGTCGCGCTGAGCTACGCCGACAAGAACCCCGGCACCGAGGTGGTCGTGCTCTCGATGGCGCCGGAGGCGTCGACGGCGACCATCCGCAAGGGGCTCGCGATGGGTGCGGCATCCGCTGTGCAGGTCGTCGACGACGCCCTCGCCGGCGCCGACCTGGGTCTCACGGCCGAGGTGCTGGCCGCGGCCGTCAAGCGTGCGGGCTTCGACCTCGTCATCACCGGCAACCAGTCCACGGACGGCTCCGGCGGTGTCATCGGCGCGATGATCGCCGAGCACCTGAACGTGCCCCACGCCACGGCGCTGGCCGCGGTGGAGATCTCCGCCGACTCCGTCTCGGGCACACGCGTGACCGACGCCGGCAACGCCCGCGTCACCGCGCCGCTGCCGGCCGTCATCTCCGTCACCGAGGCGCTCCCCGACGCGCGGTTCCCGAACTTCAAGGGCATCATGGCGGCGAAGAAGAAGCCGTTCGAGACGGTTTCGCTGGCCGACCTCGGCGTGGATGCCGGTGTCGACACGGTGGCCCGCTCGATCATGACCGCCGTGAGCGAGAAGCCCCCGCGTTCGGCGGGCGTGAAGATCACAGACGAGGGCGATGCGGGCGAGAAGCTCGCGGCGTTCCTCATCGAGAACCGGCTGGCCTGAGGGGTAACGGCACCATGACCGACTTTGCTGCAGATTCGATCCTCGTCCACCTCGACGTGCTGCCCAGCGGTGAGCTGGCCAAGTCCGCCGCCGGACTGCTGGGAGCCGCCGCATCGGTGGGCACCCCCGTGGCCCTGATCGTCGCCGGTGCCGAGCGCCACGACGAACTGGCCGCGGCCGCCGGCGCCCTCGGCGCACAGACGGTGCTCGTGGCGGACCTCGGCGGCGCCGACACCGCGCTGACCGTGCCGCACGTGGACGCCCTCGCCGCGGCCGCTGACCTCGTGCAGCCCGACGCCGTGCTCATCTCCAACTCCATCGAGGGCCGCGACATCGCCGGGCGCTTCGCCGCCCGCACCCGCCGCGCGCTTTCGGCCGATGCCGTGGGGGTCGCCCGCGACGGCGAGGGCGTGCTGGCCCAGCACTCCGTCTACGGCGGCGCGTACAACGTCACCTCGGCGCCCACCTTCGGCGCCTACGTCATCACGGTGCGCCAGGGCGCCATCGACGCCCGCGCCGAGGCGGTCGCCTCGCCGGCCGTCACGGCCCTGCAGGTCACGCCCTCGGGAGCTCCTGCCGCTGTCATCGAGTCGTTCGAAGAGGCCGTCAACGCCTCGACGCGGCCCGAGTTGCGCGGCGCCGGCAAGGTCGTCTCCGGTGGCCGCGGGCTGGGGTCCGGCGAGCAGTTCGCGCTCGTGGAGCAGCTGGCCGACACGCTGGGGGCCGCCATCGGCGCCTCGCGCGCAGCAGTGGATGCCGGCTACGTGCCCTACTCCTACCAGGTCGGTCAGACCGGCGTCTCGGTGTCGCCGCAGCTGTATGTCGCTCTCGGCATCTCGGGAGCGATCCAGCACAAGGCCGGCATGCAGACCGCCAAGACCATCGTCGCCATCAACAAGGATGCCGATGCGCCGATCTTCGAGATCGCTGACTTCGGCGTCGTGGGCGACCTCTTCCAGGTCGTCCCGCAGCTGATCGCTGCGCTCGAGGCGAACAAGGCCAAGTAGCCGTGGCGACATACGGGCGAACGGTGCGCCGGGGCCTTCCGCGGGTGTCCGGAGGAGAGCCATGGCCGCCCGCGGGCGAGGCGCCGGCGACGCTCGCCGGCGTGGCATCCGCAATCCGCGAAGACGGCGCGGGCGCTGCGGCCCCGGCTGAGGTTCCCACGCCGGCTGCGGCCGCGGCCGCTGCTCCCGCGGCCGCTGAGCCCGCCGTCGCCGCGCCCGCACCCGTGCCCGACGCCGCTGCTCCGGTGTCGCAGACGCCGGCTGCGGTTGCCGCAGACCGTGCGGAAGTGACACGCGAACAGCCCGGCGCCACGCGTACGGTGCGCCGCGGACTCCCGCGCGTACCGGGCGGGGAGCCCTGGCCGCCGGCCGGTACCGCTGCGGTGTCGCACCCGTCGGGTGCGGATGCCGCGGACCGTGCGGAAGCGACACCCGTGCAGCCCCCGAGCGAGCCGCTCGCGGCCGACGGCGCACCCGCGGCCGCCGCGGCCAGCGTCGCCACCGTGCCGGCGGGTTCCGCTGCGACGTCCGGCGACGGAGTGCCGCTGCGTCGCGGACTTCCGCGCACCATCGATGGCGAGCCCTGGCCGCCGGCCGGCCTCGCGCACCCCGGCGCCGGAAGTCCGGCAGCTTCGACCGAACCGATGAGCGACGCCGCGTCGGCGCCTGCCGAGACCGCACCGGCATCCACCGCTGCGACCGCGGCATCCGCCACCGCCCCGGCAGCCGCCGCTGCCGCGACGGCACCTGCTGCCGTGCCCGCGGCATCGACGGCCCTACCGGCAGCCGCCGCGGCATCCACCACCGTCGCGACCGGACCGCGCCCGCCGCTCACCGTGCCGCGCACGGTATGGCCGGGTGCTGCGGCATCCCGGCGCCCGGCTCCGAAGCCCGAACCCCGCCGCATCGGACCGTTCACCCGCGGCCAGTGGGCCGGTGTGGTCCTCGTGGGCGGCGGCGCCCTGCTGGTCGCCGCGGCGATGGCGGTCTTCTTCGTGCGCTGGTTCCTCAGCCTGGAGTTCATGCAGGAGTTCCTCACCACTTACCCCGGCGAGTACCACCTGCCCGAGGGTGCCCCCATCGGGTTCCCGGCGTGGCTGGGGTGGCAGCACTTCTTCAACGCGTTCCTCATGGTGCTGATCATCCGCACCGGCTTGCAGGTGCGCACCGAGAAGCGGCCCACGGTGTTCTGGACGCCGCGCGGCGACAAGAAGGGCAAGACGAGCCTCAACATCTGGTTCCACCAGGCGCTGGACGTGCTGTGGCTGGCCAACGGCCTGATCTTCGTGGTGCTGCTGTTCGTCTCCGGACAGTGGATGCGCATCGTCCCGACCAGCTGGGAGGTCTTCCCCAACGCCCTGTCGGCGGTGCTGCAGTACATCTCGCTCGACTGGCCGACCGAGAACGGCTGGGTCAACTACAACTCGATCCAGCAGCTGGCGTACTTCACGACGGTGTTCATCGCCGCCCCGCTGGCGACGATCACCGGCTACCGCATGAGCGGACTGTGGCCGAAGAACGCCGCTGGGCTCAACAAGGCCTATCCCATCGACTGGGCGCGGAAGCTCCACTTCCCCGTGATGCTGTTCTTCGTGGCGTTCATCATCGTGCACGTCGGTCTGGTGTTCGCCACCGGTGCGCTGCGCAACCTCAACCACATGTACGCCGCTCAGGGGTCGGTCGACCCGGCCGCCTACGCGGACAACTGGACGGGGTTCTGGATCTTCATCGCCTCGATCGTCGCCATCGCGATCGCCTGGATCGCCGCCCGCCCGATGGTCGTCGCCCCGATTGCGCGCCTGTTCGGCACGGTGAGCGGGCGCTAGACCGACATGGATGCCGCGGCCGAGCGCTGGACCGGGTTGGTCACCCGCGTGCTGGCGCCGAACGCGGGCCCCATGACGCTCGACGGCACGAACTCCCTCGTGATCGGCGCACCCGGCGCGACGTCGGTCGTGGTGGTCGACCCCGGACCCGGTGACGAGGGTCACCTGCAGGCCCTGCAGGGGTTCGGGCCGGTGGAGCTGATCCTCCTCACCCACCACCACGCCGACCACGTCGAGGTGGCGCCGCGGTTCGCCGCGCTCACCGGCGCGCCGGTGCGGGCGCTCGATCCGGCGTTGTGCATCGACGGCCCTCCGCTCGTGGACGGCGAGCGCATCGATGCGGCGGGCGCGGTGATCGCGGTCGTCGCCACGCCCGGTCACACGGCGGACTCCGTTTCGCTGCACCTGCCGCACGATGCGCCGGCCGGTGACCCGGCGGCATCCGCCACGGGCAGCATGCTCACCGGCGACACGATCCTCGGGCGGGGAACGACGATCATCGCCGCGCCCGACGGGTCGTTGGGCAGCTACCTCGCGACCCTCGAGCGGCTCCGCGCGTATGGGCGCATCCCCACGCTGCCTGCCCACGGGCCGATGCTCCCCGACCTCGCTGCCGTGTGCGACGCCTACGCCGAGCACCGCCGCGGGCGACTGCAGGAGGTGCGCGATGCGCTCACCGCGCTCGGCCGGTCTGCGGCGACGGATGCCGATCTCGTCACCGCCGTGACCGACGCGGTGTACGGCGGGGTCGACCCGGCAGTGCGGTTCGCCGCGGAGGCCTCGGTGCGCGCGCAGCTGGCCTACCTGCGTGAGGGCTCCGCCGCGGGCTGATGGCTGCGCCCCGCCCGGCGGCGGCTCCCGGCTCCCGGATCCCCGATTCCGGCTCCCGGCACGCACGCTCGGCTGAGGAGATCCGCCGGAATGAGGGCGATCCGCCGCCACACGCCCTCATGCGGGCGGATCCCCTCATCCCGGCAGGGGACCCCGCGATTACACTGTTCGCACCGCTCACACCGCCTCGGCCACAAGCCTGAACAGGATGGAACGACGATGACGTCGATGATGACCGCCCCGCCCGCACTCAGTGACGACGAGAGGGCCGCGATCCTCGACGCCGTCCGTGAGTTCACCGCCGCCGAGCTGGCGCCGCACGCACTCGAGCGCGATGAACGGGAGATCTTCCCCCGCGACACCCTGCGCCGCGCCGGTGAGCTCGGCCTCGGCGGCATCTGCGTGCGCGAGGACGTCGGTGGCGCCGGCCTCGCGCGCATCGACGCGGCCGCGATCTACGAGGCGCTCGCCGAGGGCGATCCCTCGTTGGCGGCCTACATCTCGATCCACAACATGGTCGCCGGCATCATCGACGTCTACGGCACCGAGGAGCAGCGCACCCAGTGGCTCCCGCGTCTGGTGTCGCTGGAAGAGGTGAGCTCGTACTGCCTGACCGAACCGGGGGCGGGGTCGGATGCCGCATCCCTCTCGACCACCGCCGTGGCCGACGCCGACGGCTACGTGCTCACCGGGGTGAAGCAGTTCATCTCGGCCGCCGGCGAGTCCGCGGTCTACGTCGTCATGGCGCGCACCGGCGATGCCACGTCCGGTGCCCGCGGAATCTCGGCCTTTCTCGTGCCGGGCGACGCGCCGGGGCTGTCGTTCGGCCCGAACGAACACAAGATGGGGTGGCGTGCACAGCCCACCCGGCAGGTGATGCTCGACGGAGTGCGCGTGCCGGCATCCGCTCTCGTCGGTGAGGAGGGGCAGGGCTTCCGCATCGCGATGGCCGCCCTCGACGGCGGCCGGCTGGGGATCGCCGCGTGCTCGATCGGGGGCGCGCAGTGGGCGATGGACCGCACGGTGCGCTACGTACAGGAGCGCACCGCGTTCGGTGAGGCCCTCGCCGAGAAGCAGTCGGTGGTGTTCAGCCTCGCCGACATGGCGACCGATCTGCACGCCGCCCGAGCCCTGGTGCAGGGCGCGGCCCGGGCGCTGGACGCCCGTGCGGACGACGCCGCGGTGCAGTGCGCGATGGCCAAGCGTTTCGCCACCGACGCCGGGTTCCGGGTCGCCAACGACGCGCTGCAGCTGCACGGCGGCTACGGCTACCTGCGCGAGTTCGGCCTCGAGAAGGTCGTGCGCGACCTGCGGGTCCACCAGATCCTCGAGGGCACCAACGAGATCATGCGCGTCATCGTCGGCCGTGAGCTGCTGCGCCGCGGCCGCATGGCACGATGAACCCATGACCCCATACGAGACTCTCATCGTCGAGACCCGTGGCCGCGTCGGGTGGATCACGCTCAACCGCCCCGATGCGCTGAACGCCCTCAACTCCCAACTCGCGGGCGAGCTCGCCGCAGCGGCGGCGGCGTTCGACGCCGACGAGGAGATCGGCTGCATCGTGCTCACCGGATCCGAGCGTGCCTTCGCCGCCGGCGCCGACATCAAGCAGATGGCCGACAAGACCTCCCACGAGATGACGATGCGCAACCCCTTCGCCGGGCTCGAGGAGTTCTCGCGCGTGCGCACCCCCATCGTCGCGGCGGTCGCCGGTTTCGCGCTGGGCGGCGGCTGCGAGCTGGCCATGATGTGCGACGTGATCCTCGCCGCCGACACCGCACGGTTCGGTCAGCCCGAGATCAACCTCGGAGTGATCCCCGGCATCGGCGGCACTCAGCGCCTCACGCGCGCGATCGGGCCGTTCAAGGCGGCCGAGCTCGTGCTCACGGGGCGCATGATGGATGCCACGGAGGCGGAGCGCGCCGGCCTGGTGTCGCGCGTCGTGCCGGCATCCGACCTGCTGGAGGAGGCGGCGGCAACGGCCGAGACCATCGCCGCGAAGTCGCTGCCGGTCGTCTACGCCGCGAAGCAGGCGCTGCGCGCGGCGCAGGAGACGAGCCTGACCGAAGGGCTGCGGCTCGAGAAGAGCCTGTTCACCTCGCTGTTCGCGCTGGAAGACCAGAAAGAGGGGATGGCCGCCTTCAGCGAGAAGCGGCCTGCGCGATTCCAGCACCGCTGAGCGGCGGCGCCCCCCTAGGATGCCCTCGTGGGCCTCAGGCAGAGGAACGGTCAACCGCAGGGCGTGATGGGTCGCGCCGCCGCGCTGGATGCGGCGCTCGAGCCGATCGATTGGAGCCGCTTTCCGCCGGGCGCCGAGCGCGACACGGTCGCCGCGCCCAGCGGAGGCATAGCCCGCGTGTCGATGGGGCCGCCGGACGGGACGCGGGTCGTGCTCGTTCCGGGGGTGACGGGCTCGAAGGAGGACTTCGTCCGGATGATGCCGCTGCTGGCGGCGGCGGGGTACCGCGCGGAGTCCTACGACATGGCGGGCCAGTACGAGTCCCATGCGGCGGGGCCCGAGAACGTCGACCCGCCGCGTCCGCACTACACACTCGACCTCTTCATGGATGATCTGCTCGCGGTGCTCCACGCCGGATCGACGCCGGCGCACGTGCTCGGCTATTCCTTCGCCGGCACCGTTACGGCGGCCGCCGCGACCCGGTATCCGCAACTGTTCCTGAGCCTCACGCTGCTGTCGGCACCGCCGGTCGCGGGCCAGGCGCTGCGCTCGTTCAAGATCCTGGGTCCCGTGACGGGTCCCGTGCCCGCGTGGGTGGCCGCGCGGCTGATGATGTGGGCGGTGCGCAACAACGTCCACCGCGCGCCGCAGGATCGGGCGGACTTCGTCAAGGCCCGTTTCGCGCTCACCCGCCGTTCGAGCGTGGAGGACATCTTCGGGCTCATGAAGAACACGCCCGACGTCGCCGACGCGCTGCGGGCCACGGGCATTCCGGTGCTCGTGATCACCGGCACCGGGGACGTCTGGCCGGTCGAGGCGCATGACGCGTTCGCCGCGCGGGTGGGCGCGACGATACTGGTGATCCACACCGGCCACAGCCCGTGCGAATCGGCGCCTCACCAGGTCACCGAAGCGATGCTGGCGCTGATCTCTCCGTGACCTGACGCGATGTGCGGCGTGCCGCCCGCTGCAGTCGGTGGCGCCGTCGCCGCCCCGCGGCGCACTCCCATTGACGCTGCGCGATGCTCTCCTCGGCGAGGTTCACCGCGAGCCCGTGGAAGGCCCAGTTCACGCGACGGCGAAAGCCGGCCATCGAGTCGAAGGGGCGCGCGGAGACGCCCACCCGCAGGTCGCGGTCGAAGTCCACTCCCATGTCGGGCCGCAGCGCGAAGCTGATCTCGAGGTCGTCGTGCATACGCGGATCGTCCATGTGCAGGTGCGGGCGCATCTCCTGCCACGCCTCCCGGCGCAGGGCGAAGTTCGACCCGAAAACCGGCACGTGCCCCATCACCACGCGCATCGACCAGAAGTAACCGCCGAGGTAGGCGTATCGTCCGAGGAAGCGACGCGGCCACGTGCCGCCGTAGAACCGTCCCGTGCCCGTCACGCCGGTGAGCGTGGGGTCGGCGTCGAACCGCGCCTCCAGGTGCGCGACCCAATCCGGCGCCGGGATCGAATCGGCATCCAGCCGCCCGATGATGTCGCCCTCGGCGGCGTCGAATCCGGCCGCCGTAGCGCGCAGCACCCCGGGCTGCGGCTCGAAGACGACCCGCGCCCCGGCGGCACGCGCGACCTCGGCGGTGTCGTCACGGGATCCGTTGTCGACGACGATGACCTCGTCCGGGGGCCGGGTCTGCGCGGCGATCGCGGCGAGGCAGTGCCGCAGCATGCGCGCGTCGTCGCGCGATGGGATGACGATGCTGATGCTGCTCATGGCCCGTCAGCCTAGGGGGGTGCGGCCCTCTCGCGCGACGGTCCCGCCGAGCGGCGCGGGATCGGGGTCCCGGCATCGCCACATCTTCGGGGTTCGCCACGTCGTCGGACCGGAGGGGCGGACCGGGTCCGAGGAACCGGTTTTCTCCGAAGCTGAGCCGCAGCCGCAGCCGCAGCCGCAGCCGCAGCCGGCGGGCGCAGCCGCAGCCGCAGCGGGTGCCCGGGTCGGCGCCCCGTGGACCGTGCGGATGAGCCGGCGGTCAGGTGATCCTGCGGCGGTAGAGCGCCATGGCGGCCACGAACGCGACGATCAGGATGCCGAGGCACCACGCCAGGGCGACCCAGATCTCGGTGCCGACCGGCTGTCCCGAGAACAGGGCGCGCGTGCTGTCGACGATCGACGTGACCGGCTGGTTCTCGGCGAACCAGCGCACCGGGCCCGGCATGGTCTCGGTGGGAACGAACGCCGAGCTGATGAACGGCAGGAAGATCAGCGGGTACGAAAAGGCGCTCGCGCCGTCGACGGTCTTCGCCGACAGGCCGGCGATCACGGCGATCCAGGTCAGCGCCAGCGTGAACAGCAGCAGCATGCCGATGACGGCGAGCCACTCCAGCACGTTCGCGTCGGTGCGGAACCCCATGATCAGTGCGACGCCGACGACGATGGCCAGGGAGATCGCGTTGGCCACCATCGAGGTCAGCACGTGCGCCCAGAGCACGCCGGAGCGGGCGATGGGCATGGACTGGAACCGTTCGAAGATGCCGCCCTGCATGTCGAGGAACAGCCGGTACGCGGTGTACGCGATGCCCGAGGCGATCGTGATGAGCAGGATGCCGGGCAGCATGTAGTCCACATACGCCTCGGTGCCGACGTCGATGGCACCGCCGAAGACGTAGACGAACAGCAGCATCAGCGCGATCGGCGTGACTGCGGTGGTGACGATGGTGTCGGGGCTGCGCAGGATGTGCCGCAGCGACCGGCCGGTGAGGACGGTGGTGTCGGTGAGGGCGTGGCGGGTCACGGTCGTTCCTCTCCGGTGGTCGCCGACGCGCCTGTGCCCGGTGTGTCGCCGATGATGGCGAGGAAGACCTCCTCGAGGGTGGGCTGCTTCTCCACGTACTCGACGGTCGCCGGCGGCAGCAGCTTCTTCAGCTGCGCCAGGGTGCCGTCCGCGATGATGCGGCCCTGGTGGAGGATCGCGATCCGGTCGGCGAGGTGCTCGGCCTCGTCGAGGTACTGCGTGGTCAGCAGCACCGTGGTGCCGCCTGCTGCCAGCTGCTTCACCGCCTGCCACACCTCCCGGCGTCCTTCCGGGTCGAGCCCGGTCGTCGGTTCGTCGAGGAAGATCACCGGCGGGTCGCCGATGAGGCTCATCGAGATGTCGAGGCGTCGCCGCATGCCCCCGGAGTACGTGCCGGCTCGGCGGCCGCCCGCGTCGGTGAGGCCGAAGCGGGCGAGCAGCGCGTCGGCGATGCCGCCCGGGTCCTTCAGATGCCGCAGCTTCGCGACCAGGATCAGGTTCTCCCGGCCCGTGAGCACCTCGTCGACCGCGGCGAACTGACCGGTGAGGCTGATCGACTCCCGCACCTGCGGTGCCTGCGTGACCACATCGGCGCCGTTGACCGTCGCCGTGCCGGCATCCGCCCGCAGCAGCGTCGAGAGGATGCGCACCACCGTGGTCTTACCGGCGCCGTTGGAGCCGAGCAGCGCGAAGATGCCGCCGCGTGCGACGTCGAAGTCGACGCCCTGCAGGACGTGCAGGTCCTTGAACGACTTCTCCAGTCCCGCCACGTGGATGGCAGGGGCCGGTGTGGCGGTCATGATTCCGCCTCCTTCTCCAGGTCGTCGCCCGTCACGGCGTCGATGGCCTTGACCAGTCGGGCACGTTCCTTGTTGATCCACTGCCCGTCGGTGTAGTTGCGCATGAACTCCTCTGCGAACTCCACCGGGTCCTCGCCCACGATCGTGCGGATCGGCGTGCCGTCGGCGGCAGCCCGCTCGAACAGGTCGGCGAGGTCGCCGAGCATCGCGAGCAGGGTGTCGCCCTTGCTGATCGACCCGTAGTACATCAGGTACCGCTCCAGCGCGGCGGTGGCGGTGCGGTACGGGCCGGGAAGCTGCTCCACACGCGCCTTGTACTGCTTGTACTGCTTCTTCTCTTCGAACGATCCGGTGACCTTTTCGATCCAGCCTGCAGCCATGTTCACTTTCCCCCTTGGTGGAGCCCTTCCAGACGTTCTGCCAGGAAGCTCCATGTCGCCCAGAACTCTTCGAGCTGTGCGTGCCCCCGCGCGTTGAGCGAGTACACCTTGCGCGGCGGTCCCTTTTCGGACGGCACCTTCTCGACGTCGACGAGCCCGCGCTGCTCGATGCGCACCAGCAGGGCGTAGACGGTGCCCTCGGCGATGTCCGAGAACCCCTGCTCGCGCAGCCAGCCGGTGATCTCGTACCCGTATGCCGGGCGCAGCGCGAGGATCGCCAGAACCACGCCCTCCAGCGTGCCCTTGAGCATCTCGGTCATCTGCTTGCCCATCGCGCCCCTTGACTACTCAGTGTTGCTTACTACTGGTAGTCAGTATCACTGAATACCGGTGGGTGCGCAAGAAGCCGCGTCGGCGCGGCATCCGCTGGCCGGTTCTTCGGAGATCGCCACGGTTTCGGACCGATCGCGCCGGTCGGCTCCGAGGAACGGGCGTTCTCCGAAGACGTGGCCAGGGCGGGGCGGGGGAGTGGCGGCGGGGCGCGGGCGGGGCGCCCGGCGGCGCGGGGCGCGGCCCGGCGGCGCGGGGAGGGGGGCGGCGCCGCGGACTCAGCCGCGGGCGGCTGCCGCGGCGGCGGCGAGGCCGGCGGCGTAGCCCTGCGCGTGCGCCTCGTCGGCGCCCAGGCGGAAGAAATCGCGCTCCGCCGGCCGAACGATGGAACGCGCCCCGGGCAGGTCGAGCGCGCCAACGAGGTCGGCCCGGCCGCGCACGACGGCCACCGGGCGCCGCGACGCCTTGCCCTTCACGAGGTCGGCGGCCGCGGCCAGTTCGTCGGCCACGCAGGGCATCGTCACCACGAGCGGGCGGCCCTCGGCATCCGTCTGTCCGCGCAGGTCCTCCATCACCGTCACGCCCCCCGCGCCGATCGCGTGGTCGGTCTGGCCTTCGCGCCACGCGCGGCCCAGGGTGTCCGACACGATGACGCCGACCCGCACGCCGAGTCGGTCACGCAGACCGGCGGCGAGGGCGCGCGCCGAGGCATCCGGGTCGACGGGCAACAGCAGCACGGTGCCGTGCGGAGTGTTGGAGGCGTCGACGCCGGCGGCGGCGGAGACGATCCCGAGACGGTTCTCGACGATGCGCGTGACATGACCGGATGCCGAGGTGCGCGAGGCCACGAGGCGCACCGTCTCGGCGGTGATCGCCTCTTCCCGGTCGTCGGCGCGGATCATGCGCCCTTCCGCCTTCGAGACGATCTTGGAGGTCACCACGAGGATGTCGCCGTCGGCGAGGCCGTCGGAAGCGGCATCCGCTATCAGGGTCACGAGATCGTCGCCCGCGGAGATCTCAGGAATGCCTTCGAGGGCCCAGACCTGCAGCACGGCGTCAGCGGACGAAACGCACCTCGGTGAGCGTCTCACCGAGGAAGGGCTCGGTGTGGCGCGCGCCGTCGAGGGTGAACCCGTTGCGCTGGTAGAAGCGGTGCGCGCGCGGGTTATCCTCGGCGACCCAGAGGTACGCCTGCTCATCGGGGTGGATCGCCGCGTCGAAGAGGCGCTGGCCGGTGCCGGTGCCGTGCCATGCATCGAGCAGGTAGAGGAAGTACAGCTCGCGGTTGCGCGGCGCATCGCGGTCGCGCGCCGGTCCCGAGCCGACGAAGCCCACGATCTCGCCGTCGGCGAGGGCGGCGTGCATGCGGAAGTCCTCGCCCTGCTGTGCCCAGTGGGTCCACAGCTCCGCGAGGCGCCGGGGCGATACCTTCTCGAGCGCGGCCTTGCTGATGAGGTGGTCATACGTCTCGTGCCAGCACTGTGCGTGCACGCGACCCAGTGCCTCGGCGTCGACGTCGCGTACCGGCCGAACGACGATGTGGGTCTGGGTCTCAGCATCCATGCCGCGACTCTACGCGCGGGGTGCGCGGTGGCGAAATCCCCCGGGACCGGTGTGTTGAGTTCTCGCGTGCGGCGGTCGCGGGGATCGTGTGCCGGACGGCGGCGACGCCTGCACAGGGAGCGATCTCGTGGGTTCTCCACAGGCCCTGGATAAGCCGTGTGACCTGGCGGTTCCTGCCCGCTCGAATGTCGGTGGCCCCCGCAAGAATGAGCGCATGACCACCTTCCTCAGCCGCCTCGAGACGCTGCGTGAGCACGCCGCCGCGGTGGTCGCTGAGGGGATCCGCGACGGCGAGCTGGGGTCGGCGAGCCACGCCGAGATCGCGGAGCTTCTGGCCGCGGCCGGCGGCGTCGGGCGGTGGGTGGATGCCGCCTTGATCGAGATCGTGGGCGAGGCTCAGGCCCGCAGCGAGGGCCCCCGGGACGACCGCCTGACCACGCATCTCGGCTGTCACGACGTCTCCGAACTGGTGCAGCGTGCGGCGCTCGTCGGGCCGCAGACGGCGACCCGCCTGCGCAGAGCCGCGTCGGCGGTGCGGCCGCGGGAGTCGCGGCTCACCGGTGAGACGCTCGACCCCCTGCTGCCGGCGCTGCGCAGCGCGGTGCTCGGGGGCATGGTCGGACTGGACGGCGTGCTGGCGGTCGCCGAGCCGCTGCAGGCGATGGGCTCCCGCGTGGGGCGCGAGGCGGTGCTCACAGCCGACGCGCTGCTGGCCGCAGAGGCGCGGGGTGAAGGACCCGAGGGCGCGCCGCCGGCGTGCCCCGACCTGCTGCGCGTGCAGGCGCAGGTGTGGTCGGTCGCCCTGGACCAAGACGGCGCAGAGCTCCGCGAACGCGCCACGATGCATCGCCGGTCGCTGCGGCTGGGTTCACCCACCGCGTTCGGAGTGCCGGTCCGCGGCATGCTCATGCCGGAGGTCGCTGCGCAGCTGGAGCGCATCTTCGATTCCCTGCTCTCTCCACGGGGGCGTGTCGCCTTCGGCGGTGGCGCGCCGGACGGCGCTGGCTGCAACGGGGCCGCGGCCGAAGACGAGGGCGCGTGGAGCGACGACAGCGTCCCGCCGCTCGACGAGCGCACCCGGCCGCAGCGACAGCATGACGCGCTCGCGACCGTGCTGACCGTGGCCGCCTCGAGTGGTGCCCTGCCCATGGTGGGAGGGGCCGCGCCGACGCTGGTCGTGACGGTGCGTGCGGAGGACCTCGCCCGTGACCGCGGGTACGCGCACGTGGACGGGTGCGAGGAGCCGGTTTCGCTCGCGGCTGCGAGGCATGCGGGGTGCAGCGGGGTGATCCAGCGGGTGACGCTGAGCCGCGAGGGCAGGGTCGTCGCGATCGGCACCGAGGAACGTGTGTTCAATCGCCATCAGCGCCGTGCGCTCGCCGCTCGAGATGGTGGCTGCCTGATCCCCGGATGCGGCGTGCCGGCCGCCTGGTGCGAGATCCACCACGTCGAGGAGCATGCCCGGGGAGGGCGCACCCACACCGACAACGGCGTGCTGCTGTGCTGGTTCCACCATCGGTTCCTCGACCGGCACGGCTGGCTGATCCGCATGGTCGACGGCGTGCCGCAGGTGCGGGCGCCCGGCTGGAACGATGCCTCGGGCAGGTGGCGACGAGTCACCCGCTCCGCCACACGCCTGAAGGACGCGGTCTTGCGGAGGTGAGCGGGTTGTCGGCATCCCACAAGCGGTTGGTCCGATCGGGTCCGCACCGCGCTAGCATCGCCGCTCGTGAACGTATGGTGGCGGACTGTCCTGACGATCCTGCGGGCCAAGGCGATGCTGCGCCGCAACGGACCGATCGAGCCGACCTCGGTGGGCAGAGTGCGACTGCGCACCTTGCCCACCGACATCGATCTGCTCGGCCACATGAACAACGGCCGCTACGCGTCGCTGTTCGACCTCGGCCGGTTCGACCTGCTCATCCGCACCGGCGTCTGGGATCTGGTGAACAAGCAGGGCTGGTACGCCGTGGTCGCCAGCGAGACCATCTCCTTCCGCAAGTCGCTCGGGCTGTGGCAGCGCTTCACGATCGAGTCGCGCCTGCACGGCCACGACGACAAGGCGGTGTACATGGTGCACCGCGCGGTCGTCGACGGCGAGATCTACGCCGAGATGCTGGTGCGCGCCCGCTTCCTCAAGCGCGGCGGCGGACTCGTTCCGATGGAGGAGCTCTTCGAGGCGCTGCACCGGCCCGACGACCTGCCGCCGCTGGAGCCATGGGTGCAGGCGTGGGCAGCATCCTCTGCCCTGCCGTCGACGAAGAAACCCGCTCCCAGCATCTGGCGCTGACGCGACCGCCCGGCCTTCGCTCGCCCGTCCGCGGGGCGCCGCGCGGCAGCGGGCCCGATCCGCGCGCCCGGTCGTAGGCTGGCCACATGTCGCAGACGCACGACGAGGCCCGCCAGGCGCCGAGGACGACCGACCTGGCTCAGAACGCGGTGGAGCTCGCCCAGCGCTGGGTGCGCGAAGCCGCTGCCGCCGACGTCGACCCCGCCGCCGCTCGCCTGGCCGGCGTGCTGAAGGACCCGCAAGGGCTCCCGTTCACCATCGGCTTCGTCGACGGCGTGATGCGACCGGAGAGCCTGTCGGCCGCGGCATCCCAGCTGGGGCGCATCGCCCCCCTCGTGCCCGAGTTCCTGCCCTGGTATCTGCGGGGAGCGGTGCGCGTGGGTGGCGCGGTCGCGCCGGTGCTGCCGACACCCGTCGTGCCGATCGCGCGTCGGGTGCTGCGCGAGATGGTGGGGCACCTCGTCGCCGACGCCCGACCCGACAAGCTCGGCAAGGCGATCGCCCGCATCCGCGAGAGCGGAGCGCGGCTGAACCTCAACCTGCTCGGGGAAGCCGTGCTCGGCGAGGGTGAGGCGGGCCGGCGCCGCGACGGCATCCACGACCTCATCCGCCGCGACGACGTCGACTACGTCTCGGTGAAGGTGTCGGCGATCACCCCGCGCATCACGATGTGGGCCTTCGAGGAGACCGTCGAATCGGTGATCGAGCGGCTGCTGCCTCTTTATCTGTCGGCAGCCGAGGACGGCACCTTCATCAACCTCGACATGGAGGAGTACCGCGACCTCGACCTCACCATCGCGGTGTTCACCCGCCTGCTCGAGGACCCCCGTCTGCACGGGCTCGAAGCGGGCATCGTGCTGCAGGCCTACCTCCCCGACGCGCTGCCGGCGCTGCAGGAGCTCTCGGCCTGGGCGCGTGCGCGGGTGGCTGCGGGCGGCGCGCGCATCAAGGTGCGCTTGGTCAAGGGTGCGAACCTCGCGATGGAGCGGGTGGATGCCACCATGCACGGCTGGCCGCTGGCCACCTACGACAGCAAGCTCGACACCGACGCCAACTACCTGCGCTGCCTCGACTGGGCGCTGCACCCCGAGCGCACCGACGCCGTGCGGCTGGGCGTGGCCGGACACAACCTCTTCGACATCGCGTACGCCTGGCTCCTCGCCGGAGAGCGCGGCGTGCAGGCGGACATCGACGTGGAGATGCTGCTCGGCATGGCGCAAGGGCAGGTGCACGCCGTCGCCCGCGAGGTGGGCCCGGTGCTGCTGTACGTTCCCGTCGTCCGCCCCGACGAGTTCGACGTCGCCATCAGCTACCTGGTGCGGCGCCTCGAGGAGAACGCCTCGAGCGAGAACTTCCTCTCCGCGGCCTTCGACCTCGCCGCCGACCCGACGCTGTTCGACCGGGAGCGCGACCGCTTCCTCGACTCGCTCGAGCGCAGTGCCGATCCGTCCCTCCCGCTCGGCCCGAACCGTACGCAGGATCGCACCGTGGCGCCGGGCGCGCGCGCCCACAGCATCCTCCGCGACGCCCCGCTCCCCGACGACGGCGATGACGGCCTCACGCAGGCCGTGCTGGGCATCGCGCGGTCGGCGACCACCGACCCGAACGACACGGTGCCCGTGGAGCCCACCGCCGACGCCGTGCTGTTCGGCGGCCAGCAGTTCGTCGAAACGGCGGTCTTCGCGCCGCGCGAGACGCGCCGGGCCCTGGGTGCACCCGGTTTCCGCAACGCCCCCGACTCGGACGCGGCCGTCCCCGCCAACCGCGCGTGGGCCGGCGGAGTGCTCGAGCGCATCGAGGTGAGCGCCGCCGGCGACGCCACGATCGAGGCGGCCCGAGTCGCCGACGTCGGTGCACTCGAGCGCGTGATGGCGACGGTCGCGGAAGGCGCCGGCCCCTGGGGGTCGCTGCCGGCCGCCGAGCGCGCCACCGTGCTGATCGCCGCAGGCCGCGCCCTGGAAGCGCGCCGGACGGAGCTGATCGAGGTCGCCGCGTCCGAAACGGGCAAGGTGTTCGCCGAAACCGACGTCGAGGTGAGCGAGGCGGTGGACTTCGCGAACTACTACGCCGCCACGGCGCGCGAGCTCGACCGCGTCAGCGGCGCGGTCTTCGAGCCGGCCCGCATCACGGTCGTCGCTCCCCCCTGGAACTTCCCGCTCGCGATTCCGGCCGGGGGAGTGCTCGCCGCGCTCGCCGCAGGCTCGGGAGTGGTGTTCAAGCCGGCGCCCCAGGCGCGCCGGTGCGCGGCCGTGGTCGCCGAGGCGCTGTGGGAGGCCGGCGTCCCTCGCGACGTGCTCGTGCTCGCCGACGTCGAGGAGGAGGGGCTCGGGGAGCGGCTCATCTCGCACCCCGCGGTGGATCGCGTCATCCTGACCGGCTCGTGGGACACCGCGGCGCTCTTCCGCTCGTGGCGGCCGGCGCTGCCGATGCTGGCCGAGACGAGCGGCAAGAACGCCATGATCGTCATGCCGAGCGCCGACCTGGACCTCGCCGTGGCGGATCTGGTGCGCAGCGCCTTCGGTCACGCCGGCCAGAAGTGCTCGGCCGCGTCGCTCGCGATCCTCGTGGGTCCCGTGGGGCGGTCCAAGCGGTTCGCGCGACAGCTGATGGATGCCACGCGCTCGCTGCGGGTGGGTCCCCCCACCGACCCGCGCGCGGAGGTGGGCCCGCTCATCGAGGCGCCCCGGGGCAAGCTCGCCTGGGCCCTGAACACCCTCGACGAGGGGGAACGGTGGCTCGTGCAGCCGCACCCCGTCGACGACGTCGCCCCGGAGTATGCGGGTCGGCTCTGGACGCCCGGCATCCGCGTCGGGGTGCAGCCCGGGTCGCGGACCCACCTCGAGGAGTTCTTCGGCCCGATGCTCGGCATCATGCACGCCTCCTCGCTCGCCCAGGCGATCGAACTCCAGAACGCGGTGGACTACGGCCTCACGGCGGGGCTCTTCACCCAGTCGCCCGCGGACCTCGCCCTCTGGCTCGACCGCGTGCAGGCGGGGAACCTCTACGTCAACCGCGGCATCACCGGCGCGATCGTGCAGCGCCAGCCCTTCGGCGGCTGGAAGCGCTCGTCGGTGGGTGCCGGCGCAAAGGCCGGTGGGCCGAACTACCTCGTGGGACTGGGGTCGTGGCGGCCCTCGGCCAGCGGTGCGCAGTCCGCGACGCTGCACCTGCGGGGCCTGGACTCCCGCATCACCGGGATCATCGAGGCGGCCCAGCCCAGCCTCGACTACGAAGGCTTCGACTGGCTGCGTCGCGGGGCGCTGTCGGATGCCATCGCCTGGGACCGCGAATTCGGGCACGTCCGGGACGTCTCGCAGCTCGGGGTGGAGCGCAACCTCTTCCGCTACCGCCCGGTCGACGACGGGGTGGCTGTGCGTGCCACGGGCGATGCCACGTGGCAGTCCGTGCTGCGGGTGGTCGTCGCCGGCATCCGAGCCGGATCGCCGTTCACCCTCAGCACACCGGTCGGCCTGCCGGCCGATGTGCGGCGCGCGCTCGGCGACGTGCGCGTGCCGGTGTTCGTCGAGACCGACGAGCAGTGGATGCAGCGCATGGCCGGCGCGGGGGCGGCGGCCGCCGACGAGCAGCCCGCCACCGAGCCCGCCGCGCGCCCCGCGCGCGTGCGCCTGGTCGGGCCGCGCGCGTCGGTGGCGAGCCTTCACCGCGCGCTCGCCGAGGCTGTCGCCGGAGACCCCGACCTCGCCGTGTACGACAACGAGGTGACCACCGCGGGCCGGCTCGAACTGCTGCCGTTCCTGCGCGAGCAGTCGATCACGATCACCGCGCACCGCTTCGGCAACCCCGACCCCTGGAGCGAAGCGGTGATCTGAAACGCGGCATCCGTGTAAAAGATTCTTGACACGGATGGCGCGCGGGTCGATACTCGGGGTGTCAAACATTCTTGACACCCTCGAGGAGGACGCCGTGGTCTACGAAGAACGCAACACCTGGGCGGGACTCATCGTCCTGCCCGTCGTGATGACGGCCTACGTCATCGCGATCCTGCAGGCTGCCGACGGCGGCCCGCTCGCCGAGGTTCGCTGGTGGCCGATCATGCTGTGGGCGATCGGCGGCGGCATCGTCGGCACGATCGTGGTGAGCATCGTGTGGGGGATCATCGCCGGTATGCGCGACCCCGACGGGGTCGGCGCCTCGGATCTGCGAGACCGCGACATCGCGCGCCTGGGTGACAGGGTCGGCCAGGCCTTCATGGTCATCGCCGGTCTCGGCGTGATCGTGCTGTGCGCCGTCGAGGCATCCTGGTTCTGGATCGCGAACACCATGTACCTCGGGTTCGCGCTGTCGGCTTTCATCGGCGGCATCGCGCAGGTCATCGCCTACCGCCGGGGCCTGGCCTGATGGTCAAGCCCACCAAGGTCACGAACGACATCCGCACGCTGCGTGAGGCGACGGGCCTGACCCAGGCCGAGCTCGCCCGCCGCATCGGGGTGACGCGCCAGACGCTCATCGCCATCGAGCAGGGCAAGTACTCGCCCACGCTCGAACTCGCCTTTCAGATCGCGCGCGTCTTCGAGCGGAGCCTCGACGATGTGTTCCAGTACCCCGAAGAGGGAGCATCATGAACACCGCTGCCGCAGTCCCCACCACCATGACAGCCTGGACGCAGCACCGCTACGGCGGCCCCGATGCTGTCGCGCCCGAACAGGTGCCGGTGCCCTCTCCGAGGCCGGACGAAGTGCTGGTGCGCATACACGCGACGGCACTGAACTCCGCCGATGCCCGGGTGATGCGGGGCGACCCGCTGATCCTGCGCCTGGCCTTCGGGTTGCGCCGCCCCCGCACCGCGGTGCAGGGCCGCGACATCGCCGGCACCGTCATCGCCGCCGGTACCGCTGTGACGACCCTGCAGGTCGGCGACGCGGTGCTCGGCGAGACCACCGGCGGTGGGCTGGCGCCCTACGTGGTGGTGCCCGCTGCGCGGCTCGTCCGGCGCCCGGAGGGCCTCGACGACCTCGTCGCCGCCACGCTTCCGATGGCCGGCGGCACGGCGTGGCAGGCGCTCGGCCTCGCCGGCATCGAGGGCGACGCGGCCGGCGGAGCGCGCGTTCTGGTCGTGGGCGCCGGCGGCGGGGTCGGGCACTTCACCGTGCAGCTGGCGGCGCTGCGCGGAGCCGAGGTCACGGCGCTCGCAGGCCCCCGCGCCCTTCCCATGCTCACAGCACTCGGCGCGACCACCGGGCTCGAGCATCGCCGCACCGATCTGTCGCAGCTCGCTGCGGCATCCTTCGACGCCGTCGTGGTCATCGCCGGCGACCATCCGCTGCGGCAGCTGCGCCGCCTCGTGCGCCCCCGGGGCACCGTCGTGCTCATCAGCGGTGGCAGCCGTCCCGTGATCGGGCCCCTCGGCGTGATCCTCCGCGCCATGGTGCTCTCGGTGTTCGGATCGCGGCGCCTGCGGCCACTTGCGGCGACGGCGAAACCGGAGGTCACGGCCGAACTCGCGGGCCTCGCCGCGGCGGGGGCCCTGAAGCCGCACATCGAGCGCGTGTGGCCGCAGGCAGAGGCCGGTGCGGCGCTCGCGCACATCGACGCGGCCCACACCGTGGGCAAGGTGGTCGTGCTCGGCGGGTGAGGGTCGCGGCCGGGGGAGGGGCGCTCCGGCATCCGCCATGTCACAATGGTCGCGGCGTGTCCGGATCGACCTTTCCCCGCGGCTGACGAAGCGCGGGTCGAAGGGCCCCCGGGCCAGGAGGACAGCGTCCGCCGCGTTTGCGAAGGAGCCGAATGTCCACGCACCCCACCCTCCAGCAGTCCCAGGCGACGCCCCATCCCGAGGTGCCTGAGCGCATCGCGCAGCACCGCCGCTACCTGATGTGCCGGCCGGAGCACTTCACGGTGAGCTACCGCATCAACCCCTGGATGGAGCCGGCGCGCCCCACCGACACGGCGAAGGCGCTGCGCCAGTGGCAGCAGCTGCACGACACGTACGTGCAGCTGGGCCACGACGTCGAGCTGATCGACCCCGTGCCGGGTCTTCCCGACATGGTCTACACCGCCAACGGCGGATTCGTCATCGACGGGCGCGCGCTGGGTGTGCGCTTCCGTGTCGCCGAGCGCCGCGGCGAGGAGCGGCCGTTCATGGACTGGTTCGCCGCGCACGGGTTCGACGTCGTCGAGCCGGTCGAGGTGCAGGAGGGCGAGGGCGACTTCCTGCTCGTCGGCGACACGGTGCTCGCCGGCACCGGGTTCCGCTCCGACGGAGCGAGCCACCGCGAGGTGGCGGAGGTCTTCGGGCGCGAGGTCGTGAGTCTCACCCTGACCGACCCGCGGTTCTACCACCTCGACACCGCCATCGCCGTGCTCGACCCGGTGGAGGGGCCGGGCGGGGTGGACCGCGCCAACATCGCGTATCTCCCTGGCGCCTTCGACGAGCGCTCGCGGGCCGTGCTCGCCGAGCGCTACCCCGACGCGATCCTCGTCGACGAGGCCGACGGCGCCGTCTTCGGACTCAACACCGCCAGCGACGGACGCAACGTGATCGTCTCTCCGCGAGCCGTCGGCTTCATCGCCCAGCTGCGGGAGCGCGGTTACGTCCCCATCGCCGTCGACCTGTCCGAGCTCCTGCTCGGCGGCGGCGGCATCAAGTGCTGCACGTTGGAACTGAGAGGCTGACATGACCGCCGTTCCGCCGAACCTCGACGCCGAGGCCGCACGGCTGATCGCCGTCGAAGACGAGCACGTCGCCCACACCTATCACCCTCTCCCCGTCGTGATCGCCGGCGGCGAGGGCGCCTGGGTCACCGACGTCGAGGGCAAGCGGTACCTCGACCTGCTGTCGGCGTACTCGGCGATGAACTTCGGCCACCGGCATCCCGACCTCGTCGCCGCCGCGACCGCCCAGCTCGGCCGGCTCACCCTCACCAGCCGCGCGTTCCACAACGACCGGCTGGGCCCGTTCGCCGCGGCGCTGGCGGACCTCTGCGGCAAGGACCTCGTGCTGCCGATGAACACCGGGGCCGAGGCCGTGGAGTCCGGCATCAAGGTCGCGCGGGCGTGGGCGTACCGGGTGAAGGGCGTGGCGCAGGATGCCGCGACGATCATCGTCGCGGGCGGCAACTTCCACGGCCGCACCACGACCATCGTCGGCTTCAGCGACGATCCCGTCGCCCGCGACGACTTCGGGCCGTACGCGCCGGGATTCGTCTCGGTGCCGTTCGGCGACGCCGCGGCGATCGAGGCGGCCATCGACGAGAACACCGCCGCCGTGCTGCTGGAGCCCGTTCAGGGCGAGGCGGGCGTCATCGTGCCGCCCGAGGGCTACCTGCGTGCTGTGCGCGAGATCTGCACCCGCCACGGCGTGCTCTTCATCGCCGACGAGATCCAGTCCGGCCTCGGCCGGGTCGGCACGACCTTCGCCTGCGACCGCGAGGACGTCGTTCCCGACGTGTACCTGCTGGGCAAGGCCCTCGGGGGCGGCATCCTGCCGCTGTCGGCGGTCGTCGCCGACCGCGACGTGCTGGGGGTGCTCCGCCCGGGAGAGCACGGCTCGACGTTCGGCGGAAACCCGCTCGCCGCCGCCGTCGGGGAGCGGGTGGTGCAGCTGCTCGCGACCGGCACGCTGCAGACGCGCGCGGCGGCCCTCGGGAAGCACCTCGAGGACACGCTCGCCCCGCTCGTCGGCCACGGCGTGACGGAGGTGCGCGTCGCGGGCCTCTGGGCAGGCGTCGACATCGACCCCGCGCGGGGCACCGGCCGCGAGGTCGCCGAGCGGCTGCTCACCCGCGGCGTGCTGGCGAAGGACACCCACGGGCAGACCATCCGGCTCGCCCCTCCGCTGGTCGTCCGCGCCACCGAGCTCGACTGGGCGGTGGAGCAGCTGAAGGTCGCGCTCGGCTGACGCCGCGGCATCCGCCCCTTCCTCCCGGGAACAGGCGAACTCACCGGTACAGGAGAAACCCGCGCGGAACGTCCTGTGCCGGTGATTCCTCCTGTGTGGGGGAGCGCCGGATCGAGGGGATTGCCGCCGGCGAACCCGAGGGACAGCGGATGCCGTGAGCGCCGGTCTCCTCCGCCCGAGGCGGGGTCGCGCTGTCAAGTCCTGCGGCTCGAAACATCACCGCAATCCGCCGCGGATAGGGTGATTCCCATGGGTGACTTGTTCGACGGCTACGGTTCGACTCTGGCGCCGCGCAAGACGCCGTCGGGCGTCCCCGCGTTCGACGAGATGTTCGGCCACCCCGACGGCTCCGGCGCGCCGGTGCCGTCGCGTCGCGCCTACCGGGAGCTGTACCAGGCGCTGGCGCAGATGACCCAGGAAGAGCTGCGCGGGCGCACCGATTCGCTCGCGAGCTCGTACCTCGCCCAGGGCGTCACGTTCGACTTCGCCGGCGAGGAGCGACCGTTCCCCCTCGACGCCGTGCCGCGCATCATCGACTATGACGAATGGTCCCGCATCGAGGCCGGCGTCAAGCAGCGCGTTCTCGCGCTGGAGGCTTTCCTCGACGACGTGTACGGCCACCAGCACTGCGTGCGCGACGGCGTGCTGCCGGCGGGGCTCATCGCCTCGTCGCAGTACTTCTACCGGCAGGCCGCCGGCATCCACTCCGCCAACGGTGTGCGCATCCAGGTCTCGGGTATCGACCTCATCCGGGACGAGCACGGCGAGATGCGGGTGCTGGAGGACAACGTGCGGGTGCCGTCGGGCGTCAGCTACGTCATCTCCAACCGTCGCGTGATGGCCCAGACGCTTCCCGAGCTCTTCGTCTCGATGCGGGTGCGCCCGGTCGGGGAGTACCCCAACAAGCTGCTCGCGGCGCTGCGCGCCTCGGCCCCGCCCGGCGTCGAGGACCCCAACGTCGTCGTGCTGACCCCCGGGGTGTACAACTCCGCGTACTTCGAGCACACGCTGCTGGCGCGGCTCATGGGCGTGGAGCTCGTCGAAGGGCGGGACCTGCTCTGCACCGGCGGCAAGGTCTTCATGCGCACCACGCGCGGCCCGCAGCGGGTGGACGTCATCTACCGGCGCGTCGACGACGACTTCCTGGACCCGCTGCAGTTCCGTGCCGACTCGATGCTGGGTGCTCCGGGACTCATGCTCGCCGCGCGCCTGGGCAACGTCACCATCGCCAACGCCGTCGGTAACGGCGTCGCGGACGACAAGCTGCTCTACACGTACGTCCCGGACCTCATCCGCTACTACCTGGCCGAGGAGCCCATCCTCAAGAACGTCGACACCTGGCGCCTGGAAGACCCGGGCGCGCTCGAGGAGGTGCTCGACCGCCTGGACGAGCTGGTCGTGAAACCCGTCGACGGGTCGGGCGGCAAGGGGCTCGTGGTCGGGCCGGACGCCTCGCCCGCCGAACTCGACAAGCTGCGCACCCGGCTGCGTGCCGACCCGCGCGGCTGGATCGCGCAGCCGGTGGTCATGCTCTCGACGATCCCGACGCTGGTCGAGGACGGCATGCGCCCTCGCCACGCCGACCTTCGTCCCTTCGCCGTCAACGACGGCGACGAGGTGTGGGTGCTCCCCGGAGGGCTCACGCGCGTCGCCCTTCCCGAAGGCCAGCTGGTGGTCAACTCCAGCCAGGGCGGCGGTTCCAAGGACACCTGGATCGTCGGCGGGGCGGCACCGCGCCACGTCGAGTACGGCCAGCGTCACGGCCGCGACGTGGCGGATCTCGTCGCCGACCAGGCCACGACCGAGTCGATCCCCGTCATCTATGACGGCCAGCCCGCGCCGGTGCACGGCCCCCAGGACAGCCCGGCCGCGCGCTCGGAGCAGCAGGAGCAGCAACAGCAGCAGGGCGAGCGGCCGGCGGGCCGCGCTCCTCGCGCAACGACCGAGGAGGCGGCGGATGCTGTCGCGGATCGCTGAGTCTCTCTTCTGGATCGGCCGCTACATCGAGCGGTCCGACGGCACCGCCCGCATCCTCGACGTGCACCTGCAGCTGCTGCTGGAGGACCCGTGGATCGACGAGGACACCGCGTGCCGGTCGCTGCTCAGCGTCATGGGGTCGATTCCGCCGGACGATGACCTTGAGAAGGTCGAGCGCCAGGACGTGCTGGCGCGCCTGGCCGTCGACCGCACGAACTCGTCGAGCATCGCGTTCTCGCTGCAGGCGGCGCGTGAGAACGCCCGCCGCGCGCGCGAGATCGTCTCGACCGAGCTGTGGGAGACCCTCAACACGACCAACTCCCGCATGCCGCGGCGCCTGCAGTCCGAGAAGGTGCACGAGTTCTTCCAGTGGGTGCGTGAGCGCTCGGCGCTCGCCGTCGGCATCGTGGACTCGTCGACGAGCCGCGACGAGGCATGGCAGTTCTTCACCCTCGGCCGCAGCATCGAGCGCGCCGACATGACGGCCCGCATGCTCGCCACCCGGTCGCTGACCGAGGCATCGGGTCCCTCGTGGACGACCATTCTGCGTTCGTGCGGCGCGTACGAGGCCTATGTGCGCACGTACCGCGGCATGCCGAGCTCGCGCAACGCGGCGGAGTTCCTGCTGCTGGACCGGCTCTTCCCGCGGTCGATCATCTACTCGATCCAACGGGCCGAGGAGTGCATGAGCGCGATCGACCCCCGCGCCGACCGGGTGGGCCACTCGAATGCCGTGCTGCGTGCACTCGGGCGCATCCGCAACGACCTGGAGTACAGCCCGATCACCGACATCCTCGGTGAGCTGCCCGAGCACATGGAGCGGGTGCAGACCGTGACACGCGAGGCGTCAGAGGCGATCCGGCAGCGGTTCTTCCCGACGCAGGCCGAGCCGAGCTGGATCGGAGAGATCTCATGATGCGCCTGCGGATCGAGCACGCCACCGGCTTCGCGTACCCGGGAGAGGTGTCGGCGTCGTACAACGAGGCGCGCATGCTGCCGGTGTCGACCGAGAACCAGTTCGTGCTGAGCTCGTCGCTCGACATCGAGCCCTCGACGAGCGTCAACCAGTACGTCGACTACTTCGGCACGCGCGTCGCATCGTTCGACGTGCTGTCGGGGCACAGCGCCCTCAGCATCACCGCCCGCTCGCTCGTCGAGGTGCGTCCGCGGCCGATGGAGAACCCCGAGATGCTCTGGGAGGAGCTCGCTGCCGAGGCCCAGAAGTCGATCACCACCGTGGAGATGCTCGTGCAGACACCCCGCACGGCGCCACACCCCGAGGTGCTGCAGCTGGCCCGCACGATCGTGCAGGAGCACGACAACCCCGGTGAAGCCGCCCGCGCGATCGCCGTGGCCGTGGGCGAGGCCGTCGAATACGTCTACGGCAGCACGGGTGTGCACTCCACTGCAGCGGAGTCGTGGGACAAGCGGTCGGGTGTGTGCCAGGACATGGCCCACATCACCCTCGGCGCGCTCCGGTCGGTCGGGATTCCGGCCCGCTACGTCTCGGGATACCTGCACCCCGACCCCGATGCCGAGGTGGGGGTCGCCGTGGTGGGGGAGTCCCACGCGTGGGTGGAGTGGTTCGCCGGGGACTGGCACGGGTTCGACCCGACCAACAACGTCGAGATCGGCGAGCGGCACGTGCTCGTGGGCCGTGGCCGCGATTACAACGACGTCCCTCCGCTGCGCGGCGTCTACGCCGGCGCACTGACGAGCGACCTGCACGTGCAGGTGACGATCACCCGCGAGGCCTGACCCCGCTCGCGAGTGAGTATTCGCGCTGCCGAGTGAGTATTCGCGCTGCCGAGTGAGTATTCGCGCTGCCGAGTGAGTACTCGCCTCGCCGAGTGAGTACTCGCCTCGCCGAGTGAGTACTCGCCTCGCCGAGTGAGTATTCGCGCCGCCGGAGGGCCTGACCCTCAGCGCCCCGCCGTCGACGCCCGCACGACGAGTTCCGGCGGGAAGACGGTCTGCCGCGGCACGCTGTCGGGATCGGCCGCTTCCTCGAGCAGCACGCGCAGCGCCGTGCGCCCGATCATGCGGCTCGGCTGCCGGATCGACGACAGCGGCACCGCTGCCGCGGCGGCGAACGGGATGTCGTCGAACCCGATCAGCGCGATGTCACCGGGCACCACCGCACGTCCGTCGACCACGAGCGACTGCAGCAGCCCGAGCGCGAGCAGATCGTTGGCGGCGAAGAGCGCGTCGGGCCACTCACGGCGGGGGCGTGCCAGCACCCGCGCGCCGGCGGCGACCCCCTCCTCGACGGTCATGCCGGACGTCGCGATGACCTCCAGCCCCACCCGCTCGCTCGCATTGTCGGCGGCCGCGCGGGCGCCCGCGAGCCGGTCGTTGACCTGACGGATGTCGAACGGCCCCCCGACGAACGCGATGCGCCGTCGCCCGCCCGCGATGAGGTGCTCCACCGCGAGGCGGCCGCCCGCGACGCTGTCGACCGACACCGACGAGAACCGCCCGTCGGCGCTGAAGCGATCGACGAGCACGGCCGGGATGCCGCCGGAGCGCAGCCGCTGCAGGCGCGCGGTGATGTCGCCGTACGGGGCGATCAACAGCCCCCGCACCTGCTGCTCCTGGAAGAGGTCCAGGTACACCTTCTCGCGCCCCGGATCCTCGTCGGTGTTGCCGTAGAGGATCGCGATGCCGTGACGCGTGGCCTCGTCCTCGGCGCCGCGCACGACGTCGGTGTAGAACGGGTTCTGCCCGTCGAGCACCACGAATCCGACCGTCGTGCTGACCCCGGCCCGCAGCTTGCGCGCCGCGTCGTTGCGCACGTACCCCAGGTCTTCGATGGCCCGGGTCACCCGCTCCACCGACTCGGCGGACACCTCGCCCGGACGGTTGAGCACGTTCGAGACGGTGCCCACGGACACGCCCGCGCGCACTGCCACGTCGCGGATGCTCGCCGGCATCGCGTCCTCCCACTCCGTCGTCGGGGTCACGATTCGGTCACCGGTCCGACGCCTTCTTGACCCCGGTGCCCTGAGGTTCATACAGTAGCCTGAACTCCCCTGAATCGATTCAGGAATTTTGGAACCCGCAACCTCGATGGAGAGGATGGCCATGGCATCCGCAGCCGACCAGACGGGGCACCCTGCCCTGGTGCTCCGGCGCGTCGTCAAGTCGTTCGGCGCCGTGGTGGCGCTGCGCTCGGGCAGCCTCGCGCTGGACTTCGGCTCGATCCACGCACTCATCGGCGAGAACGGCGCCGGCAAGTCCACGCTCGTGAAGATCATCGCGGGGCTCTACCGCCGCGACTCGGGCGACGTCCTGCTGAACGGCGAGCCCGTCGACTTCGGCAGCACGGCTCAGTCCAAGGCGGCCGGCATCGCCGTGATCTACCAGGAGCCGACCCTCTTCCCCGACCTGTCGGTCACCGAGAACATCTTCATGGGGCGCCAGCCCGTCACCCGCCTCGGGCGCATCGACCGCAAGGCGATGCGCGACGAGACCGAGCGGCTCTTCGCACGCCTCGGCGTCTCGCTCGACCCCGACCGCATCACCGAGGGTCTGTCGATCGCCGATCAGCAGATCATCGAGATCGCCAAAGCCATCTCATTGGATGCCAGGGTGCTCATCATGGACGAGCCGACCGCCGCCCTGTCGGGTGTGGAGGTCGAGCGGCTCTTCGCGGTGGCGCGGAGCCTGCGCGACGAGGGCAGGGCGCTGCTGTTCATCTCACACCGGTTCGACGAGGTCTTCGCCCTGTGCGACACCGTGACGGTCATGCGCGACGGCTCCTACGTCGACACGACGGCGATCGCCGACACCACGGTCGACGAGCTCGTGCGCCAGATGGTCGGCCGCGACGTCACCGACCTCTTCCCCAAACTCCCCGCCGAGGTCGGCGAGGTCGTTCTCGACGTGCGCGGCCTCACCCGCGCCGGGGTGTTCCGCGACGTGTCCTTCCAGCTGCGCGCCGGTGAGATCGTGGGGCTGGCCGGCCTCGTCGGAGCCGGACGCAGCGAGGTCGCCCGTGCCGTCTTCGGCGTCGACGCGTATGAGAGCGGATCGGTCGTTCTGCACGGTTCGGCCCTCCCCAAGGGGAACCCGCGCGTGGCGATCGCCCGCGGCATCGCGCTGGTGCCGGAGGACCGCCGCCGGCAGGGGCTCGTGCTCGACGACGGGGTCTCCCGCAACATCACCCTCGCCATCCGCTCGCGACTGGCGCGCTGGGGCCTCATCTGGACGGGCGCGGAGAACCGCGCCGCCAAGCTCTGGGCGAGCCGACTCGAAGTGAAGGCCGCAGCCCTCGACACCGAGGCGGGCACCCTGTCGGGCGGCAATCAGCAGAAGGTGGTGCTGAGCAAATGGCTCGCCACCGAGCCGACGGTGCTGATCGTCGACGAGCCCACGCGCGGCATCGACGTCGGCACAAAGGCCGAGGTGCACCGGCTGCTCAGCGAACTCGCGCAGCAGGGGATCGCGATCCTCATGATCTCGTCCGAGCTGCCGGAGGTGCTGGGCATGGCCGACCGGGTGCTCGTCATGCGCGAGGGGCGCCTCACCGGAGAGTTCGCCCGCAGCGAGGCGACACCCGAGGCGATCATGTTCGCGGCGACGGCGGATGCCGGTGCGGAGGCGGCGGCATGAGCGCGACCCTGACCCGCCCGGCCCCCGCCGGCGGCGCCGCCGGCGCCGTGGTGCGCCGCGTCGCCCGCGCCCGCGAGACCGGCATCGCGCTGGCGCTCATCATCGTCATCGTGGCGGCGACCGCCGCCAACCCCGGGTTCGTCTTCTCGGGCGACGGGTTCCGCGACCTGCTCCTCACCCCGTCGCTGCTGCTGCTCGTGGCCGTCGGCCAGGCCTTCGTCATCATCACCCGCAGCGTCGACCTGTCGGTCGGCTCGATCGTCGGGCTCACCGCCTACCTCACCGGGCGGCTCTTCATCGACATTCCCGGCATCCCGATGATCGCGGTCTTCTTCGGCGGCATCCTGCTCGGCGGGCTGCTCGGTGCGATCAACGGCATGCTCGTGGCCTGGGCCAAGGTGCCGGCGCTCGTGATCACCCTCGGCACGATGTACGTCTACCGGGGCCTCAACGTCGCGTGGACGGGGTCGGACCGCATCAACGCGTCGGATCTGCCGCGGAACTTCCGCGGCCTCGGCACCGAGCAGCTGCTCGGCATCCCGGTGCTCACCGTGATCGCCGTCGTCGTGCTGATCGCCGCGGCCTGGTACCTGCGCAACACCCGGGGTGGGCGCGAGTTCTACGCCATCGGCTCGGACCCGTCGGCCGCGCACCTCTACGGCTTGAAGGTCAGCAGCCGGATCATCACGGCGTTCGTGGTGTCGGGCGCGCTGTCGGGGCTCGCGGGTGTGCTGTACGCCGCGCGGTACGGCACGGTGAGCTCGGCCGCGGGCACGGGGTGGGAGCTGCAGGCGATCGGCGCGGCCGTCATCGGCGGCGTCGCGATCTCGGGCGGCGTCGGCACGGTGTGGGGCGCGGCGATCGGGGCGTTCCTGCTGCTGACGATCAACCGGGCGCTGCCGATTCTCGGCATCGACGACTTCTGGCAGCGCGCCGTCGTCGGCGTGCTCATCATCGGGTCGATCGTGCTCGATCGCGTGCTCGCGGTGCGTCAGCACCGAAGACTCGTCGCCCAACGTGAGGAGGCCCGATGACCGTCGCGACCGAGACCGTCCCGGTGCGGCTGTACGCCCCGCACGCCCGCCCGGCGTGGCGCCGCGTGCTGCTCACGCGCGAGTCGGCGATCATCGGCATCCTGCTGCTCGTCGTCGTCGTCGCGCTCCTCACGGTGCGCAACTTCGACAGCCCGCTGACGGTGACCTACCTGCTGCGGGACGTCGCGCCGATCCTGCTCATCGCGCTGCCGATGACGCTCATCATCATCACCGAGGAGATCGACCTGTCGGTGGCATCCGTCGTCGGGCTCGCCAGCGTGACGACCGGCATCCTCACTCAGGGCGGCGTGCCGTTCGCGCTAGCGGCGGTGCTCGCGATCATCGTCGGGGCGATCGCCGGAGCGCTGAACGGGTTCCTCGTCACCGTCGTCGGACTGCCGTCGCTCGCCGTCACGATCGGCACGCTGGCGCTGTTCCGTGGCATCGCCGTGGGGCTCTTGGGCACGACGGCCGTCACGGACTTCCCCGAGGAATGGACCGACCTCGCCAAAGCCAACATCCCCGGCACACCGATCCCCGGGATCATGGTGCCCTTCATCGTGCTGGCCATCGCCTTCGCGGTGCTGCTGCACTTCACTCCGTTCGGCCGGTCGCTCTACGCCATCGGTCTCAACAAGGAGGCGGCCCACTTCTCGGGTATCGACGTCGGGCGGGCGAAGTTCCTGCTGTTCGTGATGTCGGGGACGGTGTCGGGCTTCGCAGGCGTCTACTTCACGCTGCTGTACTCCAACGCGCGCGGCGACAACGCGATGGGGATGGAGCTGCAGATCATCGCCGCGGTACTGCTGGGCGGGGTGTCGATCTTCGGCGGACGCGGGGCACTGCACGGCGTCATCGCCGGCGTGCTGCTGATCGGCACGCTCGGCAGCGCTCTGCGCCTGGCGGGGATCACCAGTGACATCATCAACGTCATCACCGGCGTGCTGCTGATCGTCTCGGTCGTCTCGGCCAGCGTGCTGGCCTGGGTGCACGCCCGCCGCACCGCCGCCGTCGGCCGGCGGCGGGGGCTGCGCGCCGCGGAGCGCGCCGGCGGACGGGGGCCGGGGCGCGCGCCGCAGGGGTGACGCGCCCGCATCGCGGCATCCGCCGGTTTGCGGCATCCGCCCGGTTTGCGGCATCCGCCGGTTTGCGGCATCCGCCCGAGTGCTCCATTCACGACCACCGACCTGAACACACCCGCGAGAACCTCGCACCACGGAAGGAAACACAGATGTTCGCAATGAAGCGCACGCGGCGCGCAGGGATCGCCGCCGCTCTCGCCCTGGGCGTCACGCTCGCCGCCGCAGGATGCTCCGGCGGAGGCGGCGGTGGCACGGGAGGCGGTGACGCCGGCGGCGAGGATGCCGAGGTGTCGATCACGATGCTGCCGAAGAACCTGGGCAACCCGTACTTCGACACCTCGACCGGCGGCGCCGAGGAGGCGTCGGAGGAGTTCGGCGGCACCTTCGAGGAGGTCGGGCCCAGTGAGGCGTCGCCGACGTCCCAGGTCAGCTACATCCAGACCGCGGCGCAGCAGGGGGTAGGCGGGCTCATCGTCTCGGCGAACGACCCCGAGGCCATCTGCGACGCGCTCGATGAGGCGCGGTCGGCCGGCGTCAAGGTCGTCACCTTCGACTCGGACACCAATCCGGAATGCCGCGACCTGTTCATCAACCAGGCGAGCCCCGAGGGCATCGCCCAGGTGCAGGTGGATCTGATCGCGGAGCAGATCGGTGGCGCGGGCCAGATCGCGATCCTCTCGGCTTCGGCTAACGCGACCAACCAGAACACGTGGATCGAGCTGATGGAGGAGGAGCTGGCGGCGAGCCACCCCGACATCGAGCTCGTGCAGGTCGTCTACGGCGACGACGACGACCAGACGTCGTTCGACCGCACGGCGGCGCTGCTGCAGACCTACCCCGAGCTGAAGGGCATCGTGTCGCCGACCACCGTCGGGATCGCCGCGGCCGCGCGGTACCTGTCGACGTCGGATTACAAGGGCACGGTCGCGCTGACCGGCCTCGGCACCCCGAACCAGATGCGCGAGTACGTGGATGACGGCACCGTGACCGCGTTCGCGCTCTGGAACCCGGCCGACCTCGGCTACCTGGCAGCGTTCGCCACGCAGGCGCTCGTGACCGGCGAGATCGCGGGCGAGGAGGGCGACACCTTCGAAGCGGGCAAGCTCGGCTCGTTCGAGGTCGGCCCTGACGGCGGCGTTCTGCTGGGCGACCCGTTCGTGTTCGATGCGGAGAACATCGGCGACTTCGACTTCTGAGTCGCTGCGGCGAGGGGCCGGTCCGGATGCGTCCGGGCGGGCCCCTCGTCATGTCATGTCACATCAGGACGCCGGGCTGTCGGGGTCGAGCGTCTTGAGCGTCTCCTCCTCGGCCGGGTTGTCGGCCTGCAGTCGGTTCTCGGTGCTCTCGTCGCCGCCGAGCGGCGCGTCTTCGTCGGTGGGTCCCTGGGCGTTGTCGCGATCCTGGTTCATGCCGCCACGCTAGGCCGCGAGCCCCCGCGGCGCACCGGGCTTGCATTCCCCGCCGAGTGAGTATTCGCGCCGTCGAGTGAGTATTGCGAGCGTCGAGTGAGTATTCGTCGCGAATACTCACTCGGGCACGCGAATACTCACTCGGGAACGCGAATACTCACTCGGGCACGCGAATACTCACTCGGCAGCGGGGGGAGGGGCCGTCGAGCGGCGCACCTCCAGGCGGGGCTGGAAGACGACGTTGTGCTCGGGCGGCATCCCCGCCATGAGCGCCTGCATCCGCGCCCAGGCGAGCGTGCCCAGCACGTCGTGCGGCACCGAGGCGGTCGTCAGCGACGGCGACAGGAACCGCGCGAACGGGATGTCGTCGAAACCCGTGACCGACACATCGTCGGGCACCCGGATGCCGCGCTCCACGAGCCCATGCACGAGTCCCACCGCGACGAGGTCGTTGAACGCGAGCGCCGCGGTCGCCCCGGAGGACATCACGGCCTCGACAGCCGCAAGCCCGTCTTCGCTGCCCGCGCCCCCGGCGACGTGGGTGATCGTGACGTCTTCCACCGTCTCGGCGAAGTCGCCGAGACCCTTGATGCGGTTGGCGTTCGCGACGCCCTCGGGACCTGCGACGTACACCAGCCGGCGGTGGCCCAGCCCGTACAGGTGCTGCGCGATCAGCTCGAACCCGGCCCGTGAATCCACCGACAGCGTGGGCGCAGTCACCCGCGGGCTCGAGCGGTTCATCAGCACCACGGGTCCGAGTGTCGCCGTCGCCCGCTCGAGATCGTCCTCGCTCATGCGCGGCGCGCACAGCACGATGGCGTCGCAGCGGCTGCGCACCTCGGCGGCCAGCACCGGCTCATCCGCGGCGGACTCGGCCGAGTCCGCCACCAGCACCCGGTAGCCGTCGGCGGCGGCAGCCTTGCTCAGCCCCGCGAGCACCGTCTGGAAGGCCGGGTTGGCGAGGTCGGGCACGAGGAAGGCGATCGCCTTGGTCTTTCCGAGCGCGAAGCTGCGCGCCAGGTGGTTGGGCGAGTAGTTCAAGTGCGCGGCCGACGCCCGCACCCGCTCGCCGACGTCGGGATCGCCCAGGAAGCGACCGTTCATGACGCGGGACACCGTCGCCGGCGACACCCCCGCGTGCGCAGCCACGTCGGCGATCGTCGTCGCACCTGTCTTGGCCATCGGCTCCCCTCCTGGCCGAGGCGCCGTCGCCCCGGTCTTGCACCCATCCTAGGACCGTGAAACCGGTTTCCCGACACCGCACGCTGGCCGCACATAACGCCCGCGCACCACGCGCAACCACGCGGGAAAGCGGTTTCTTGTAAGGTGGAAACGCCCACGACCCGAAGGAGCGCCGTGACCACTCTCGATTTCCTCTCCGTCTCCGGAACCGACCTCGTCGACACCGCGGGCACGCCCGTGCGGCTGGCCGGCGTGGGGCTCGGCGGCTGGATGAACATGGAGAACTTCATCACCGGCTACCCCGGCGACGAGGGCACCATGCGCCGGCTCCTGCGCGATCGCATGGGAAGCGAGGCGTACGAGGCGTTCTTCGAGGCGTTCTCGCGCGACTTCTTCGACGAGGCGGATGCCGCACACCTGGCATCCCTCGGGATCAACAGCGTTCGCATCCCCTTCAACTACCGCCACTTCGAAGACGACCAGGCGCCCTTCGAGCTGAAGGAGGAGGGCTTCGCGCGGCTCGACCGCGTCGTGCGCCTGCTCGGCGAGCACGGCATCTACTCGATCCTCGACCTGCACGCCCTGCCTGGCCGACAGAACCAGCACTGGCACAGCGACAATCCCACGCACATCGCCGAGTTCTGGAATCAGGGCCATTTCCAGGACCGGGTCGTGCACCTGTGGGAGGCCCTCGCCGACAGGTACAAGGACCGCCCCGAAGTCGCCGGGTTCAATCCCATCAACGAGCCGAGCGACCCGACCGGCGAGGCGCTGCCCGCCTTCTACGAGCGCCTCGAGGGCGCGATCCGCGCGATCGACGCCCGCCACATCCTCTTCCTCGACGGCAACAAGTACTCCACCGACTTCTCCTTCCTCGACGCCCGCACCGAGCCGATGGCCAACACCGTCTACACGGCCCACGACTACGCGCTGCCGGGCATCACGAGTGCGACGGCCTACCCCGGCGTCACGCGCGGCGAGTACTTCGACCGGTCCGTGGTGGAGCAGACGTTCCTGCGCCGCACCGAATACATGCGCCGCACCGGCACCCCCATCTGGATCGGGGAGTTCGGCCCGGTGTACTCCGACGACCGCTCGCAGGACGCGTGGCGCCTGCAGCTGCTGCGCGATCAGCTGGAGATCTACCGCGAGCACGGCGCGAGCTGGGCGCTGTGGACCTACAAGGACATCGGCCTGCAGGGTCTGGTCTCGGCGCGCGCGGACAGCGCGTACCTCGAGCTCGTCGGCGAGGTCGTGGAGAAGAAGCGCCGCCTGGGCGTGGACTCGTGGGGCGGATCGGATGCCGGCGTCCGCGACGTGCTCGACCCCATCGACGCGCTGTTCGACCGCGAGTTCCCCGATTACCGCCCGTATCCGTGGGGGCGTCAGCCGCACATTGCGGTGCTGGTGCGGCACATCCTGTTCGCAGAGCCGCTCGCCGGGGAGTTCGCCGACCGCTTCCGCGGCGTCGATCCGCAGCGGGCCCGCGACCTGGCGGCATCCTTCCGCTTCGACGCGTGCGAGGAGCGCGTGGGGCTCTCCGCCGTGCTGCGCGAGCACCTGCGCGGCTGAGTCCGCGGCTCTCCGGCCGCTGCTCGCCTGTCGCGATCTGTCGCTGTTCCTGCCGTGAACCGACAACATGCGACAGGCGAGCGGCGTATGGGCCGAGGCGAGCGGCTTATCCGAGGCGGCAACTGGCGCAGGCGCGCTCAGAAGCGGGGCGGAGTGAAGCCCGGTGCCGTGCGGGCGCCGAGGCGACCGCCGGCCAGCGCCACGCGTTCGTTCGGCGCGAGGGTGAGGGGGACCTCGTCATCGCCCACGTGCAGGATGCCGGCGACCGGCCCGGCCGCCAGGCCGACGACCGCCAGGCCGACGACCGCCGCCGGCTCGCCGTCCGCGCCGAGGACGACCCGCCAGCCGCGCGGGAATTGCAGCCACCGCACGCCGTCCCGGTGCACCTCGATCGCCTCGTCGTCGCCCACGAGCTCGTAGTGCACCCCCGCCACGGTGCGGGCGGCACCCGTGGCGGTCGCCGCCTGACCGTGGGCGAGCCGTGTCGGCGTCAGCCCGCTCAGCCACACCTCGCCGTCGGGGCGGGGGAGGATGCCGGCGTCGCGCTCGAGCGTGTCCAGCAGCCACAGGATCGAGGGGGAGTACACCTCGGTGTAGCCGGCATCGGCCGTGGTCGGGTCGTAGCACTGGGCGAACCGGTCGTGCCCGGCCATCGCCGCCAGCAGCGGGGCGTGCGTCAGCGCGAGCTCCGCGACGCGGCCGTGGTGCTCGAAGGCGTGCGCGGCGCGCAGCAGCGTCAGCGCGTTCACCGGTCCCGCCCACGAGTTGCGGGTGTGGTCGCCGTCGAATCGTGGATCGTCCATCGCGATGGAGGTGAACCCGGCGAGCGACAGGAAGCGGCGCGTGTTCATGAGATGGTCTTCGAGCGCTGCGGCGAAGACGTCGTCGTCGCCGATCTCGCAGGCGAGCACCCGGAGCAGCACGTCGGAGTCGACCCGCACGTGGCTGCCGCCGGCGGCGCGGTCGTAGAACATGCCGTCCACGTGGCACTGGGCGTGCAGCGCGGCGCGCGAGGCGGCCGCCTTCTCGCGCCACGGCGCGGCATCCTCACCGAGTTCCGCGGCGATGAGCGCGAGATATTCCCGCTGACACGCGACGTTGGCGGTGAGGTCGGGGGCCACCACCGGCAGCAGCGGCACGCCGGGGTCGAAGGCCGTGGCATCCCCTCGATGACAGCGCTCGGGCATGTGCCAGAAGCGCGGCGACAGGTCGTGGCCGGTGTCGTAGGTGCAGAAGGCTTCGACGCCGCCGGTGCCGCGGGTGTCCCGGTGCGCGGCCAGCCACGCGTCGTTGCGCACCATCGCGTCGTGCATGCGGGCGAGGTAGTCGCGGTCGCGCCCGGTGAGCAGGTAGTGGTTCCACACGCACCGTGCCAGCGGCGTGACGGTCTGGATCTGCGTGAACGCCGGGCCGTCGGCGGTGACCTTGTACGGCAGCAGACCGTCGGAGCGCTGGGCGTCGGCGAAGGCGAGGTGCGTGGCGCGGGTCACCGACGGTGCGAAACGGTCGAGCATCTCGGCGTTGATCGTGGCCGTGCTCTCGAGCCACGCGCCGTGGTAGACCCCGCCCTCGTGCAGCAGCGGCGCACTGCTGCCGATGGGGGCGATGCAGGCCCGCAGCTCCCGCCAGGCCTGCTGCCAGCGCTGCTCCAGGCCGCCCCCGAGGGCGACGAAGCGGATGCCGGTGGCGTGCACCTCACGGGCGACGGGGTCGTCGGCATCCGTCAAGGGCGCGTCGGCCTGGCGCAGCCGGGACAGCGCGGTCTGGATCGGTGTCATCGGTCCCTCAGCTCCTCGGAACGCGGAATGGGCGGGCTCCCCGTCGGAGAGCCCGCCCATGCCGGTGCGGTCAGTCGTTGGCGAGCGCCGCCGACAACTCTTCCACCCACTGGCGGGCGCCGTCCTCGGGGCTCGTGTTGCCGAAGAGGATGTCGGACTCGATGCGCTGCGACAGCTCGTTGAGCATCGCCCCGCCCGCCGGCTGCGGCGGTGCCTCGACGCCCACCTCGAGGATGGTGCCCACGTACTCGGCGGACAGCGCGTCGGCGGGCGCGAGCAGCGGCTCCACGACGGCGAGGGTGTCGGGGTTGAACGGCAGACCGCGGTTGGCGAGGATCAGCTCGGCCGGCTCCGGCTGGTTCAGCAGCCAGTCGACGAGGAGAGCAGCCGCTTCGGGGTGCTTCGACTCCGACGCGATGGCCCAGAACTGGGACGGCAGGACGGCGACGCCCGAGACGCCCGTCGACGACGGCGGGGTGAGAAGCTGCACCTCGGCACCGGTGCCGCCCTGGTAGGCGCCGATCTGGTTGCTGTAGGCGAACGTCATGCCGGCCTTGCCGGTGCCGAAGAGCGAGAGGTCGGGCGTGACGTTCCAGTGCTCGACGATGACCGACGGGTCGGGAAGGCCGCCGGCCTCGACGAGCTCCTGCTCCATCTCGTACCACTGCTGGATCACGTCGGCGTCGACCGAGAGCTCGCCGTCCCAGTCGTAGATGCCGGTCTCGGTGTACTGGGCGGCATAGGTGCCCAGCACGTCCTGCACGCGCAGATCGAGCCCGACGATGCCGTCGCCGGCGTTGGCCGAGATCTCGTTGGCGGTCTCGGTGAAGTCCTCCCAGGTCCAGGATGCGTCGGGGAGCTCCACTCCCGCCGCCTCGAAGATGGTCGGGTTGATCAGCACGCCGATCGCGTTGCCACCGGTGGGAAGGCCGTAGAGGGTGTCGTCGACCATCGCGCTGCTGAGCGTGAACTCCGGGTAGGCGTCGGTCGGCAGCTGCTCGCTGACCGTCGAGAGGTCCAGCAGCGCGCCGGCCGCGCCGTACTCCTGGGGCTTGGCGCCACCGAGGGCGAAGACGTCGGGCGCGGTACCCGAGGCGAAGTCGGTGGCGAGGCGGTTGAACAGGTCGTCGGGGGCGCCCACGGGCTGCTCGACGACCGTGATGTTCGGGTATTCCGCTTCGAACAGGTCGATCGCCTCGGCCATGATCGCCGACCGCTCGTCGTTGCCCCACCAGGCGATCTGGAGTTCGATCTCCTCTTCGGGGTCGAAGCCGCCGCCGCCCTCGGGGGCGGGATCGGCGCCGCCGGCGCAACCGGCGAGAGCGAGCGCCGTGACGAGAAGGGTCCCGGCTGCTGCGCGGGCCGCGATGGGTCGTGCTGAACGCGTCATTGCGCCTCTTTTCGTGTCGTGTCCCCGGGGGCCGGTTCCGGCGCCCCGCGCCCGGGGCGGGTGCCACCGAACGCACGCGGCATCCGAAGAAACCGCTTTCACCGGAAAGTAGCAGCGGGTACGAGCGGTGTCAATTGTCGTTGCAACGTCGTTATGCAACCGGATGCCACGAGTCGCTGCGTATGCCTGTGATTACAGACCGCACGAGGTGTTTGACGCCATCGGCTTTCGTGGTCCATACTTATCGGCGCACGTGAAAGCGGTTTCTCCACACGTGCCCTGAACGAGGACGAGGAGGTCTCCGTGAGCAGCATCGGCGAGTTGCGCAACATCGCACGCCAATCGCGCGGCACGGCCGGCGCACGGGGCGGTCGCAACCGCAACCCCGACAACAAGGCGGGGTACATCTTCCTCGCACCGTGGCTGATCGGCGTCGTGGTGTTCACCATCGGGCCGATGCTCGCGTCGCTGTACCTCGCGTTCACCGACTACAACCTGCTGCAGCCGCCGCGCTGGTCGGGCCTCGACAACATCGTCGAGATGATGGGCGACGCCCGCCTGTGGAATTCGCTCCGCGTCACGCTGGTCTACGTCATCGTCTCGGTGCCGCTGCAGCTCGCCCTGGCCCTGGCCGTCGCGATGCTGCTGGATCGCGGCATGAAGGGCCTGGCCTTCTACCGGTCGGTCTTCTACCTGCCGAGCCTGCTCGGTGGGTCGGTGGCCATCGCGATCCTCTGGCGTCAGGTCTTCGGCAAGGACGGGATCGTCAACTCGTTCCTGGCCGTGTTCGGCATCGAAGGCCCCGGATGGATATCTCATCCCGACTACGCACTCGCGACGATCATCATCCTTCACGTCTGGACGTTCGGGTCGCCGATGGTGATCTTCCTCGCAGGGCTCCGTCAGATCCCGGAGATGTACTACGAGGCCGCCCAGATGGACGGCGCCGGCAAGATCCGCCGGTTCTTCTCGATCACCTTCCCGCTGCTGACGCCGATCATCTTCTTCAACCTGGTGCTCCAGATCATCTTCGCGTTCCAGTCGTTCACGCAGGCCTACATCGTGTCGGGCGGCACGGGCGGTCCGTCGGATTCGACCATGTTCTTCACCCTCTACCTCTACAAGGAGGCCTTCACCGAACTGAACATGGGGTACGCCTCGGCCATGGCGTGGTTCCTGCTGCTGATCATCGGCGGCTTCACCGCCTTCAACTTCTGGCTGTCGAAATTCTGGGTGTTCTATGACGACTGAGCAGCCCGGCCCCGCCCCCATCTACGTCCGCGCGGAAGAGAGCACCATGACCACCACGACCGACGCCACCCTGGCCGTCGTCCTGCCGAACGCAGGCGACGACGAGCGCCGTCGCCTGCGCCGCCGCAGCAACGTGCGATCGGTGTTCAAGCACGCCGGACTCATCCTCCTGTCGATCGTGATGATCTACCCGCTCATCTGGCTGGTCGTGTCGTCGCTGAAGCCCAACGCCGACATCTTCACCGACCTCGGCATCTTCACCACCGACCTCACGCTCGACAACTATGTGCACGGGTGGACGGCGCAGCAGCTGCCGTTCAGCGTGTTCCTGACGAACTCCACGATCCTCGTCGTGGGCGCGATCATCGGAAACCTCGTGTCGTGCTCGCTTGCGGCATACGCGTTCGCCCGCCTGAAGTTCTGGGGGCGCAACGCCTACTTCGTCATCATGCTCGGCACGATCATGCTGCCCTTCCACGTCGTGCTGGTGCCGCAGTTCATCATCTTCCGCGAGCTCGGATGGCTCGAGACGTTCCTGCCGCTCATCGTGCCGAAGTTCCTCGCCACCGACGCGTTCTTCGTCTTCCTGATGGTGCAGTTCATCCGGGGCCTTCCGAAGGAGATCTTCGAAGCAGCGCGCATCGACGGCGCAGGCCATGCCCGCATCTTCGGGCAGGTCACGCTGCCGCTCATGGTGCCGGCGCTCGCGACGACGACGATCTTCACGTTCATCTGGACCTGGGGCGACTTCTTCGGGCCGCTGATCTACCTGCGCACGCGGGACAACTTCCCCGTCTCGGTGGCGCTGAAGGGCTTCATCGACGCGCAGTCCTCGTCGAACTACGGGGCGATGTTCGCGATGTCCGTCGTCTCCCTCATCCCGCTGTTCCTCGCGTTCCTGATCGGCCAGAAGTACCTGGTCAAGGGCATCGCCACGACCGGCATCAAGTGAGGGACGACACGATGCGCACTCGTTACGCCCTGGTGGGCACCGGCAGTCGTGCCCAGATGTACATTGACGCCATCACCGGCCCCCACGCCGACACCGCAGAGCTGGTCGCCTGGGGCGACACCAACCCGGGCCGGGTGGATTGGTACGAGCGACGGCTCGTGGATGCCGGGGTGCCCGTTCCCGCGCGGTTCGCACCGGCCGAGCTGGCCGAGGCGGTGCGTCGCCATCGCGTGGACCAGGTGATCGTCACATCGCCGGATTGGACCCACGACGACCACGTCGTCACCGCGCTCGAGGCCGGTGCGGGAGCCATCGTCGAGAAGCCGCTGACGACGACCGCGGAAGGGGTGCGCCGCATCGCCGAAGCCGCCGAGCGCACCGGGCTGCCGGTGGTGGTCACCTTCAACTACCGCTACTCGCCGCGAAACAGCGCGCTGAAGCAGGTCATCTCGTCGGGCGAGATCGGCGAGGTGACCTCGGTGCACTTCGAGTGGGTGCTCGACACCGCCCACGGCGCGGACTACTTCCGGCGCTGGCATCGCGACAAGGAGAGCTCCGGGGGTCTCCTCATCCACAAGGCCAGCCATCACTTCGACTTGGTGAACTGGTGGATCGGCGACGTCCCCACGCGGGTCTTCGCCAGCGGAGGCCTGCGGTTCTACGGGGCGGACAACGCCGCGCGGCGCGGCCTCGGCGCGCGGCCTGAACGGGGCACCGGCGACTCGCCGCTGCGCGATGCGTTCAGCCTCGACCTGCGCGATGACCCGACGCTGCGCGGGCTCTACCTGGAGCAGGAGGAGCACGACGGCTACCTGCGCGACCGGGACGTGTTCGATGCCGGCATCACGATCGAGGACAACCTCGCGCTCGTGGTGGATTACGCCGGGGGAGCGTCGATGTCGTATGCGCTCAACGCGCACTCGCCGTGGGAGGGCTATACGGTGGCGGTCAACGGCACCCGCGGCCGCGCCGAGCTGACGGTCGTCGAGCGCGGTGCCGTGCTGGTCGCGGACAACGGCCGCCCCGTGGTGGATCCGAGCGCGCGGCCCGACGCCGTGCGTGACGACGACGGCCGGCCGGTCAGCGAGCGACTGGTGGTGCAGCGGCACTTCGAGGTCGCACGCGAGGTGCCGATTCCCGCGGGCGAGGGCGGGCACGGCGGCGGTGACGCGCAGCTCTTGCGTGACCTGTTCGTGGGCGCCGAAGCGGACCCGCTCGCCCGCGCCGCGACGTGGGACGACGGGGTGCGCTCGGTGTCCGTCGGGCTCGCCGGCAACCGTTCCCTCGAGACGGGCCAGGCCGTGCGCACCGCCGAGCTGTCGCTGGGCCCCGCGCTCGCCGCCCTCGCTGCCGAGTGAGTATTCGCGCTGCCGAGTGAGTATTCGCGGGCTCGAGTGAGTATTCGAGCCCCTGAGCGCGCACTCACGAACACCAGTGTGTCGATGCCCGCGGCGGGTGGCTCGGCCGGTGAGTACTCACTCGGCGATGCGAATACTCACTCGGCGACGGGGTCTCTGTTGGACGGGCGCGGGCTGCGGTACGGTGACGCCATGTCGGGGGGCCAGGAGTTCGGGCCGACAGGTCCTGCAGCGCCGGGAGGGCCGCCGTTCGCGGTGGCAGGCCCGTCGGCGGTGTCATTGGATGCCGCGCGTTCGGGTCTCGCTTCCTTCACTGTGTCCAACGTCACCGGGCGACCTGTGCGGGCGCGCGTGATGGTCATCCCCGGCGCCGGTGCGGACCCGGCATGGTTCCGGATCTCCGGTGACGCGGAGCGGAGCCTTCCCGTCGCGGGCACGGCGACGGTGGAGGTCGCGGTGCACGTGGCAACAACGGCGCCCGCGGGGGAGTCATCGTTCACGGTGGGAGCCGCACTGGAGGAGGCCCCCGATCAGGTGGTCTCCGGCCCCACGGTCGCCTTTCGCGTGCCCGACCCAGTGAAGCGGCGCTTCCCCTGGTTGTGGGTGATCGTCGCCGTGGTCGCCGTGCTGGTCTTGGCCGGCGGCGGCATCCTGATCTGGATCCTCACTCGGACACCCGCCGCACCGACGGCCGTGGAGCCTCCAGCCATCTCGGGCGCGTTGGAGGTCGGCACCGACCTCGCGGTCGAGCAAGGCACGTGGGATCCCGATGACGTGGTGAAGATCGACGTCTGGCAGGCCTGCCCGGCGTCGGCCACCGATGAGGACGACGCAGACTGCGAGGACATCCTCGTCGGCGAGGGGGAGGATGCCACCCCCGCCCAGGGGCACACCTTCGTCGTCGGCGCGGAGGTCGTGGGCAGGCGTATCCGCGTCATCGAAACCGCTGTCCGCGTCGATCCGGAGACCTTCGGTGAGGACGGGACGGAGGACCTCTCCGACCTCCCGCATGCGTCGGCGCCCTCCGCCATGACCGACCCGGTGCCGCCGGCCGCGCCGACGACGGCGGTGGTGCCCGACGTGCTGGGCTTGTCGTACCGCAACGCGCAGGCGACGTTGGCGGACAGCGGTTTCCAGATCCGGGGCATCCCGTCCAACGAGGTCGGCGAGTGCAACCCCAAGGTCGAGGCCCAGGACCCGGCCAAGTCCACCGAGGCGCCGATCGGCAGTGACGTCGTGGTGTTCATCGATCAGTCACCCCCGATCCGGAAGTGCTTCGTCTTCGGCTCCAACCTGGACGACATCGTCATCGCGCCCGATCGGATCATCCCGGTACCTTCCCCCTGAGACCGTGGCGGTCCGTGATGACGTCGGATGCCGCGCGCTGCGGGTCGGCGTCGTCGCGGTGTCGGACCCTCACCGGGGGCGGGTTCCCGCTCGCGGTCACCGCCTGGGAGAGGGATCGATTGTGGCGCATCCGAGGCCCTGGTGCGCCCGCGCGGCGACTGCTACGTTGTGCCCCGTATCGAGCTGTACCGAGCATCTGAGGGCTTTCGCCTGCGGCACGCGTTGCCCCGTCGACCACACTTCTGCCGCATGTGCGGCGCGGCGCCTCGGCGCCGCGACATCGGCAAACCGAGCAGGTCGCCATGTCGAGTCCCTTCTTCCGGACGCTCCTCACCGCGATCATCGCGGCGGCGGTGGCGGTCGGGGTGCTGTTCGCCGCGTCGACGTGGTGGGCGCCGCTGCGCGCACCGTGGGTGCTCATCGTGGTCGGGGGGATCGCGCTCGTACTGGGCGTGATGGCCGGGATCCTCGGCAGTTACGACCTGGCGAGGCTGCGCGGATGGCTGCTCCTCGTGATCGACAACTCGTGGGCGCTGCCGAGCACGCTGCTGGGTGCGGTCGTGGGGAACCTGGTCTACCCGTTCTTCGGCACCCCATCGGGGGTGCAGAGCGCCGGCAAGGAGTGGGTCTCATACCGCGCGCGCGGCACGTCGGGGTTCGGTGCGGATGTGCTGCAGACCATCGGGACGGTCAACATCGGCGGCGCCGGGAACCACGAGCGCGTCCACCTGCTGCAAGCGCGCATCCTCGGTCCCCTCTATCTTCCCATCGTCGGTATCTCCTACGTCGTGATGACGCTCTTGCAATGCGTGTGGTCCCTCACGATCGGTCTCGTCCTGCGCCTCGCCGGGGTGCGCGACACGGCATGGTTCCGCGCGCCGGCGAGGTCCGCGGTGTCCGGCTTCTGGGGCTGGATCTACTTCGCCACACCGATGGAGCTGTGGGCATATGGCACCGAACCCTGAGCCTGTCGACGACTTCTTCCTCGCCCTGGACCCGGTGCGGGCCTGGGCGGGTGCGGTCTCCGGCCTGCCCGTCGTCCACGACTTCGACGACGCGCACGCCGGCGACGGCGCGGTGGTGCTCCGGCCGCTCGAGCTGGAGGTCGCCGCCGCCGCCGGCCCGGTGCTCCGACACATCAGCAGCGCCGAGCTGACCCTCGGCGCGCTGGTGACCACCGTCGGCCTTCCGCTGTTCCCGGCGGCGGGCACGACGAGCGCTCTGGCGCTGGCGGCCGCCGCCGAGGGCGAGTGGCGGATGGACGCGGCGCCGCCGAGCCTCGAGCTGTGGCGCGCTCTGCAGCGTGCGCCGGCACCGGCGTTCATCCTGAGGGTTCCGGTGCGCCGGCTGCTGGAACGCCCGACCGCCCCTCTCGTGCGGCAGCCGGTGCGGCTCGTCCCTGCTCACCTCCGCACGGTCGTCGGCCGCATCGTCGCCACCGACGGGCGCCCGCTCGGCGCCGCACAGGTCGGTCTCGCCGACACCGGTGGGGCCGTCGAGACCGATCACGGGGGGCGGTTCCGCCTCCCCGTCGCCACCGCCGAGGGGGCACCGCTGCGCCTCAGCGTGCGTGCCCGCGGCGCATCCATCACCCTCGCCGTCGACGCGCCGCCCGTGGACACCGGCGGCGACCTCGGGGACCTCACGGTCCACATCCCGGAATCCGTCTGACGACACGTTGCGAAAGGCCGGCTCATGCCCCAGTACCTCACCCCGGGCGTCTACGTCGAAGAGCTCCTCGGCGGCACCAGACCGATCGAAGGCGTCGGCACCAACGTCGCCGCCTTCCTCGGACAGGCCAACGACGCGGATGCCCGCGCGGGGATCCCGACCGCCGTCAACAACTGGACCCAGTACACGAACGTCTTCGGCAGCACCGGGCCCAGCACGCCGCTGACCCTTGCCGTGCACGGGTTCTTCCTCAACGGCGGCCAGCGTTGCTACGTGCTGAACCTCGGAGAGGGCGGCTCGATCACCGGCACGCCGTCAAGGCCCGGCATCTCAGCGCTCGAGCCGATCGACGAGATCGCGATCGTGGCGGCTCCCGGATACACGGATGCCGCGTCGTACGACGCCGTCCTCAGCCACTGCGAGCTGATGAAGGATCGCGTCGCGGTCATCGACATCCCCGAAACGGTCGACGACCTCAACGACCTGACCGTGCCGGCCACGGCGTCGGGCACGTCGACCGCCGAACCGCCGAGTTCCTCCGCGTCGTCGAGCGAATCCTCGGGCGCGTCCTCGAGCTCGTCGGACGTGGGCGGCGATGCGGATGCCGTGGGAGATGCCGACGAACCGCCACCTCCGCCGGCTCCCCGGCGCGCCGCCGCCTCCGCGCGCGACACCGGTCTGGCGCCACGACAGTCCGAATGGGGCGCCGCGTACGGACCGTGGCCCTGGGTCGTCGATCCGCTGACCGGAACGCTGGTGCTGGCTCCGCCCTCCGGACACGTCGCCGGTGTCTGGGCCCGCACCGACGCGAGCCGGGGGGTGCACAAGGCGCCCGCGAACGAGACGCTGCGCGGCGCGGTCGACCTGAAGTACGCCTGGACGCCCAGCGAGCAGGGGCTGCTGAACACCTCCGGGATCAATGCGATCCGCATCATCAACGGGAGCATACGGATCTGGGGTGCGCGCACCCTCGCCGGCAGCTCCAGCGAGTGGCGGTACCTGCCGGTGCGCCGGCTCTTCGCCTTCGCCGAGGAGTCGATCCAGCAGGGCACAGGGTGGGTCGTCTTCGAACCGAACGATGTGACCCTCTGGAACGCGGTCAGCCGCGACATCCGTGCGTTCCTGCGTCGGTTGTGGCGGGACGGTGCGCTCTTCGGGACATCCGAGCGTGAGGCGTTCTACGTCAAGTGCGATCGCGAGACCAACCCTGAGGAGGATGTCGACGCCGGGCTCCTGACGGCCCTGGTCGGGATGGCCCCGGTCAAGCCGGCGGAGTTCATCGTCTTCAAGGTGAGCCAGTACGCGGCCGGCAGCGCCGGCGGAGAGGAAGCATCGTGAGCGACGCAACGCCGACCCCCACCGCGCCGCCGGCCGGCGCATCCGCGAAGAGCACGTGGGTAGACCCGTACGGGGCCTTCAATTTCAAGCTCATGATCGGCAATCTGGCGGTCGGCCACTTCACCGAGGTCTCCGGACCCAAGGTCACCATCGACACCGTCGAATACCGGGAGGCCGGCCAGTCGCAGGTCGTTCACCACATCCCGACGATCGCGTCGTACGAGACGCTGTATCTGCGGCAGGGCCTCACGCGTACGACCGAGCTCTGGGACTGGTTCGTCGCCACACTCAACGGCGAGTACCGCCGTCTGGCCGTGTCGATCATCCTGCTGGATTCCCGCGGCACCACGCCCGTCGTGCAGTGGAACCTCTTCGACTCGCTCCCCGTCTCCTTCACCGGCGGCGACCTGCGGGCGATCGCGCGCGAGGTGTACATCCATGAGTTCGGGCTGAAGTACGAGGGGATCGAACGAGTGGGCGCGGGCAATGCGTGAGCGCCGCCGACCCGGTCTGCGCCGGGTGCTGGGAGCCGCCGCGCGCCGAGGGCTCGGCCGCATCGCGGACGGTGTCGATACCGTCGCGCACAGCGTCGCGGCGCTCGCCGGCGGACTGCGCTCGCTCGCGCGCACCGGCTCGCCTGGCCCGCCCATCGACCCGCGGCTGGCGGACGTGGAGCCGAACCTCGCCGCCTACGTCTCCGCGCACGACCCGGTGTGGTTCTCGTTCGACGCCCCCGGCGGCGAGGTCGGGATGCCGCGCGCCGAGCCGACGGCGCTGATCCCCGCCGCCGGACGTCGCGCCGCGGGGTCTCCCGACGCCGCGGCGGGTGCGCCGCGCGCGTCGGCGCCGCGGTCGCAGATCCCCTCCGCTGCCGAGCTGCCGGGCGGCCGCCCGCTTACGCCGCGCGTCCTCACGCGCCGTCGCCGAGGGGGTCCGGCCCCGGTCCCCGCTGCCACGTCGGGCGATCCCGGGGCGATCGGGCACACGACGTTCGACTCGACGGACGGCCCCGCCGCGGCGCCCGCCGTCCGCAGCATGGCCCGCCAGGATGCCCCGGCCGCCGCGACCGGTCTCCCGGGTGACGCCGCCCGCCGCCCGCCCTCCGCCTGGTCAGCGCCCACGTTCGCGCAGTCGGCCCCCGCAACCGGCTCGTCACCCCACGCATCGGCATCGACGCCGCCGGCGACGGCCGAGCACGCTTCGGGCGCGCGCCGGGTGTCGACCTCCGACTCCGACCGCGCGACGGCCGCGCCGCACCGCAGCGCCCGGAACGCCGCCCCCCGCCCGCACGTCGCGGCCGACGCCCGTCGGCATCCGGCCGCGGAGCCGACCTCCGCGCAGATCACCTGGCGGCCCGCGCCGTCGCCGTGGCCCGCACCCTCCTCCCCGGCAGCGTCCGCCGCAGGGGAGCGGCGATCGTCCGTACCGTCCCTGCCGCCGACGCACACCCCATGGCCGGCGCACGCCCGCTCGGTCCGTCCCTCGTGGCCCGATCTGCCGGCTGTACGTGCGGAGTCGCGGGCAGACATCGGAACAACCCGCGCCTGGGTCGCGGCATCCGCGCTCGACGTTCTCGTCGACGAGCAGCGGAGCACCTGATGGAACGGGTCGCGTTCCTCGTCGAGGGCACCGGCGAGCGGATCACCTGCATGCTCAACCCCGAGCACATCGTCCAGCGCCGTATCGCGGGACTCGCCCCGCGGCGGGGCGGCGCCGGGATCGTGGCGGGCTCCGCATGGTCCGACTCGCCCCTGCAGCACACCGGCGGGGGACGCACCGAGATCGAGCTGCAGCTGCTGTTCGACGTGAATCTGCTCCCGCCTCCGGTCGTGCCGGCGCCGCCCTCGCCTGTTCCGGCGCAGGAGGTCGTCGCCGGCGAGGCCACCGGTCCGGGCTCCGCCGCGTCCGCCGCCCCCGCCCCGCCCCCGCCTCGGCGCGACGTGCGGGACCACACCCGTCCGCTGTGGCAGCTCGCCGAGAACTCCGTCGACGGCGGCCGCGGCGTTCCGCAGGTGCGCATGGTGCTGGGCAAGGAGTGGAACGTGCTGGCCGTCGTCGAGGCGCTCGCGGAACGGTTCGAGCAGTTCGACACGAACGGAACCCCGCGGCGATCGTGGCTCAGCATGCGCCTGGTGCGCGTTCCCGACCCCAATCCGCCCGCCCCGGAGACGCCTGCGTCGGTCGGGATCCCGGATGCCGCCGCGGCGGAGGCGGCGGCCGCCGTGCCCGTCGCGATCCACACCGTGATCGGCGGCGGCCCCGCGACGGCCGGCGGTACGGCCGCCGGCGGCGAGACGCTGCCGGAGATCGCGGCGCGGTACTTCGGCGGCCGCTGCGCGCTGTGGCGGTGGATCGCCGACGTCAACCTGCTCGACGAGGTCATCTGGCCTGAGGCCGGCCGCGGTCTCATCATCCCGCCCGCGCCGGAGGACCTGCCGACGGGAGGTGCGCGATGACGGATGCCGCGTCCCGCGCCGCGACCGGGCCGTACCGGGCTCCCGGGGTGGCGCTGCGCATCGACGGCGCCGAGCTCGACGCCGTCGGGGTGGCCCTGCTCTCCCGCATCCGCGTGCGGCGCGAGGCGAGTGCTCCGGCTGCGTGCGCACTGACGTTCGAGGACCCGGCCGCGGTGGGGGCGCTGGCGGAGATCCTCACGCTCGGGGCGGCCGTGCAGGCACGCGTGGAGGGTTTTTCCGGCGAGCTGTTCACCGGCGAGATCGTGTCGGTGGACCATGCGTTCGCCGCCGACGGGGTCCCCGAGATCACGGCACGGTGCCAGGACGCCGCGCACCGGTTGCGGCGGGACTCGCAGCTGCGGGTGCTCGTCGACGTCTCCGTGGCGGAGGCGGCACGAGAACTCGCATCGCCCGCGGGACTGGACATCGACGCGGCAGAGGAGGGCCCGCGCCTTCCGCGGGTCGTGCAGGATGGGCGGTCCGCCTTGGACCTGCTCACCTCGGTCACCCGTCACGCAGGGCTGTGGTGGCGTGTCGACCCGTCCGGCCGCACGCTCGCGCTCTTCGACGACGATCACGGCGTCGGTGAAGAGGTGTCCGTCGTCTACGGCCAGACACTGCTGCAGGCCACCGTGACGGTCAGCGCGCTGGGCAACCGATCCGGCTGGCGGGTGGTCGGGTGGGACCCGGTCACCGGGGAGGTCGCCACCGGATCCGCGGACGCGGATCCGGTGGCGACGGGGGCGACCGCCGGGGTCTACGGAGGTGCCATGACCGCCGGTCCCGCACACCTCGATGCGCTGGCACGCGGACTGACCGGCGACGACCGGGCGGCGTCGCGGTCGCTGCGTGCCGTGGTTCACGGTGACCCCGTGATCGGCCCCGGCACCACGCTCGTGGTCGAAGGGCTTCCCGCAGCGACCTCGGGATCGTTCCGCGTCCTCGCAGCCGACCATGTCATCGACGCGTTCAGCGGCTACACGTGCACCGTGACGACGGCCCCTCCCGGGCATCTGCGTCTGCTGCGACGGCTGGACACGGCATCCGGTCCGGAGGCGGCCGCGCTCACCATCGCGGAAGTCCTGCGCATCGACGATCCCGACGGCCGCGGGCGCGTGCGCGTCGCGCTCTCCGCTTACGACGGACTGGAGTCCGAGTGGCTGCCGGTGCTCGCGCTCGGCGCGGGCGAAGCGAAGGGCCTCGCCCTGCAGCCCGACGTCGGCGACCACGTCCTCGTCGCGCACGACATACGTGACGCCGGGCGGGGCGTCGTGCTCGGCGGGCTGCGCACCACCGACAGCGGCGAGCCCGGCGTGGGCGTGGTGGACGGTGCCGTCGGCGTGTACGGTCTGCGGCTGCCGACGGGGCAGTCGCTGCGCATGAGCGCCGCGGGCGATCGCATCGTCATCGGCAACCGTGAGGGCAGCCGCGTGGAGCTCAGCGACGCCGGCGTCATCGTCCACGCCGAAGGGGATCTCGTGCTCGCAGCCCCCGGACACCTCCTGCGGCTGCGAGCCGGACGCATCGAGCTCGAGCAGGCCTGAGATGTGGTTCTGGGTGACCCTGGACGCCGACATCCGCTGCGAGCACAAGCTCGGGCGCCTCGCGTTGACCGCGCCAGAGGACTTCGTTTTCGTGTCGGGGCAGCCGGTGGTCACCGGCGCCGACCCGATCGGCCGCTCCATCGGCGGATGCCCCAACCTCAACGTCGGGATCAAACCCTGCACGGTGACCGTGAACGTGCAGCGGGGGCACTCCGGCTTCGTGACGATCGCGGGCAGAGCTGTCGTGCGCGCCGACCTCGCCGGGCACACCGACGGCACCCCCCAAGGCCAGGTGAAGTACCGGGTGCAGCACCCCGGTCAGACGCTCGTGACGGAGGCGCCATGACGATCGAGGTTCCAACCCGACGCACGCCTCCCGCGTGGACCGGATGGCGGTTCCACTATCCAGGGCTCGACGGTGAATCAGCCGGATTGTCGATCGGCCCTAACGGCCGCGTCGACCTGGTGCACGACGCGGAGGCGATTCGTCAGGCGCTCATGCTGCTGCTGTCGACCCGGCCGGGGGAGCGCATCATGCGCCCGGACTACGGGTGCGATCTGGGGCGACTGGTGTTCTCACCGAACGACGACACCGCTGCGGGACTCGCGAAGCACTACGTCACCCGAGCGGTGGAACGGTTCGAGCCTCGCGTCGTGATCCTCGCGGTCGACGCCGGTCCCGTGCCCGACGCGCCCGACCGGCTCCAGGTGATCCTCGACTACCGCCCGCGGCTCGGCGGACCCGCCGAGCGCCTCGTTGCCGGTGTCGCGCTGCAGGGAGGCGCGTGAGCATGGCCCTCCCCATCCCGAACCTCGACGACCGCGACTTCGACCGACTGCTGGCCGACGCCAAGGCGCTCATCGCCGCACGCAGCCCGGAGTGGACCGACCTGTCACCAAGCGACCCCGGCATGACGCTGCTGGAGGTGTTCGCCTACCTCACCGACACGTTGCTGTACCGGGTCAACCGCATCCCCGAGAAGGCGTTCGTGCAGTTCCTCGAACTGATCGGCGTCCGCGTGCTTCCCCCGGCCGCTGCATCCGTCGATCTGGTCTTCTCCCTTCCCGCCCCGGCGACCGCCGACGTGGTCGTGCCGCGCGGCAGCAGGGTGAGCACGGCACGGTCGGACGCGGACTCCCCGGTCTTCTCGACCGCCGCCGACGCCCGCATCGCCATCGGCGCGCAGAGCGCGATCGTGCGCGCCTTCGCCGGCGATGTCGTGGACGCCGAGGAACTGGGGACAGGAACCGGCAAACCGGGCCAGACCCTGCACGTCGCCCACCCCCCGATCACCCTGCCCACCGGCGACGTGTTCGACCTCGTCATCGGCGTGCAGGCGGCCCCGGGAGAATTGGCGAACCGAGAGCCCGCCCGCGAGTCGGATGGGCTGCCCTACCGCATCTGGACGGAGGTCGAGCACTTCGGTGCTCCGCCCCCGCAAGGAGCCGAGACCCACCTGTACACGGTCGACCGTGCGGAGGGCGTCATCACGTTCGCGCCCGCGGCTCAGATCGCGGACCCCACGACGGGCGAGCTGACCACGCAGCCCTTGGCGCTGGCCGAGGTCCCCGCGCCGGGTCGGCGCATCCTCGCCTGGTACCGCCATGGTGGCGGCGCGAACGGGAACGTGGCGGCGGGGACGCTCACCGTTCTGAAGGACGCCGTCCCCGGTGTCACCGTCACGAACCCCGCGGCAGCCACCGGCGGGCGCGACCGCGAGACCCTCGAGAACGCGATGATCCGCGGCCCGCAGTCCATCCACACCCTCGACCGGGTCGTCACCGCGCGCGACTACGAGCAATTCGCGGTGGCCGCCAGCGGCGGCGTCTCGCGCGCCCGCGCGGTGACACGCGCCGACGCCTGGGTCGGGGCCGCACCCGGCGAGGTGCAGGTGTATGTCGTGCCCACCGCCGACGTCACCGGTGGCGTCGGCGCTGACGCGCTGGATGCCGCGATGAGTCCACAGGTGCTGGAGCGACTGGCGGAGGCGCTGCACTCCCGGCAGCCGATCGGCACCCGCGTACGGGTGTCATGGGCCGGCTTCAAGCGCACGAAGGTGCGCGCATCCGTCGTCGTGCACCGCACCGAGGATCGCGCCGCGATCGAACGGCGGTTGCGGGAACGGCTGGACCGCGTGCTCTCGCCTGTGCCGGTGGGTTCCGAGCCGGGATGGCCGTTCGGCGAGTACCTGCGGGTCGCGAGGGTGTACGACGTGCTGCAGAGCGAGCGAGGGGTCCGCTACGTCTCCGGTGTCACCCTGCTCGTCGAAGACGTCCCCGGCATCGTCCCCTCGATCGTGCGCGACCCGAACCAGCGCCGCACCTGGTTCTGCGGCAGCGGCGAGAAGGTGTTCCGCTCCATCGACGATGCCGCAGGCTGGGTGGCGGTGTGCCGCTTCGAGGGGGAGTCGGTGGAGCGGCTCGCCGTGCTGCCGGCGGCGCCCGGCTGCGTCGTGGCGGTTGCGCGGGTGGGCGAGACGGAGTCCAGCGTCGTGCATGCGTCGACCGACTACGGAGAGACGTGGGTGCGGGTCCGTGAGTTCGACTCCCACGTCGAAGAGCTCGCACTCGCGCGCATCGACGGCCAGCCGCATGCGTTCCTCGCGACCGACGCCGGCCTGTTCCGGCTGCCGTTGCAGGAAGGGGCCGTGGGCGACCACATCCTCGTGGTCGCCGAGGAGCCGGGCGTCGGCTTCTACGCCGTTTCGACCTCGGTCGACCCGTCGGGGGCGCTGTGCGTGGCTGCCGCCGCCCAGGAGCTCAAGGGCGTGTTCGTGTCCTTCGCGGAGGGGCGCCCCGGCACCTTCGTGCAGGCCGGTCTCAGCGGTGTGGACATCCGCGTCCTGCGCACCCTCGAGATCGCGAACCGGCGCTACCTCTATGCCGGCGCGTACGCCACGGGCACCGAAGAGGGCGTCGGCGTCTCCCGCGTGGAGGTGCTGGGCGTGCAGCTGGATGCCAAGGGATGGGAACCGGCGGGCGCGAAGTGGGCGGGCGGGAGCTGCCGCGACATCGCGTTCATCGGCGAGACCGTGCTGGCGGCGACCGAACGCGCCGGTGTCGCAGTCGCCAACCCCCGGCAGGACGGCGGGGCCTGGCGCACCCCGACGCGCGACTGCGGGCTGCCTCTGCGCCAGGACGGCACGTTCCAGGCGCTGTTCACGGTCGCGGCCAACGAGTCCAGTCCGCCCCTGGCCCTGTGCGGGGGGCCGGACGGCATCTTCCACAGCTCTGATGGGCGAACGTGGGGCCTGGCCTCGCGGGCCACGTTCGACAGCGAGGTATCGCTGCCGCCGGACTGGCTCTTCGCGCCCGGCGCACACGAGATCACCGTCGGATACGACGATGCGCTCTGACCGCATCGCCCGGCTGCTGCCGGAGGTCTACCAGCGCACGATCGGGGTGGGCACCCCGATCGCGAGTCTGCTGGAGGTCATGTCCCAGCTGCACGAGCCGGTCGAGGAGACGCTCCGGCGGCTGCCGGAGTACTTCGACCCGCAGCGGACGCCTGACCGGTTCGTGCCGTTCCTGGCGCGCTGGGTCGACCTCGACCGCTGGCTGGACGACGCCCAGGGTCAGTTCGATGCCGGCAGCGGACGGCTGCGGCAGGTGGTCGCCGCGGCGGCGCGCCTCTCCCGGCTGCGCGGCACCGCGCAGGGGCTGCGGGAGGCGCTCGAGTGGGCGACGGGAGTGGCCGGCGTGCGGATCGACGAAGAGGTGACAGATGGCGCCGGGCGCCCGCGTCCGTTCCACGTCGTCGTGTCCCTGCCCGCGGCAGCCGCCGCGCATCAGGTGCTTGTGCGACGGATCGTGCAGCAGGAGAAGCCGGCGCATGTCACCGCCGAGATCGTGTTCGCGGGCGGCCCGGTCAGTGCCGACGCCGGCGCGCCGGAGGTCGCGGCACCGCCCACGCTGCCCGTCGGCGGACCGGCGCATGCGCCGGAGCCCTCCTTCCCGGGCAGCCAACCGGCCCCCGTGCTCACGGGCGCACCCGGCCCGACGCCCGAGTCCGCTGACCCGTCGGTCGGGCCGGCCGCGGAGCTGCCCCCGACGACCGTCGCGGAGCCGCCAGCGCCCGCCGATCACCCTGCGCCGCCAGCGCACCCCGCCCTCGCCGCCGAGGAACCCGGCGCGTGAAGGTCATGATCATCGCGCTGGTCGCGATCGCCGTCACCGCGGCGCTGGTGCTGTTCTACGGTGCGCTGCGCCCGGCCGGCGAGGCCGACGTGGTGCGGCGCGGCGTGGACGGCGGATTCGGCTGGCTCACGGTACGGCCGACGCTGGACTTCGACGACGTCGCCGACGCGCCGTGCGCCGACCCCGCGCTCCCCGGTTTCACCGTGGACGCCGCCGGCTGCCGCATCCCCCTGCCCGACCCGGCCCAGATCACCCTGTGCGCCCCGGAGCCTGCCGCGGTCGTCGTCACCACGCGGGGGACGGAGTATCCCGCTCAGCGCGTCACGGCATCCGCCCTGACGTGCGCCGAGCCGGCGCCGGTGCCGGTGTATGACAGCGACACCGTGCTCTCGATCACGTGCGTCCTGGTCGCGCCCTGCATCGTCCTCGTGGTGCCGGCGCGCGGCTAGCCTGCGCGCGCCGTGGCGCCGACCGAGCCGACGGTCGTGTCGGCGGCCTCTCGCTCCCGCAGCGGGCCGCCGCCCTGTCGCCCGAGACTCAGTTGCTTGACCAGTGAGATCACCCCGCCGACGAGCAGAAGCAGCCCCCACACGACGCCGACGACGGCGAGGATGATCGCCCCCACGGCATCCGTGATGCTCACGAGAATCACCGGCACGATCGAGTGCAGGAGCATCGTCAACAGCGTCAGGAGTAGTGACAGCAGCAGCCAGAAGACGAGCCGCTTGTTGCCGAGGATCCGCTGCTGGGCGACGAGCAGGAAGACGATGGCCGCGAGCTGCAGCACCAGGATGAGCCCGAGCAGGGCGGCCGATGTCCCCACGTCGAAGAAGCCGAAGATCGCGAGGTACGCCAGGGTTCCCCAGGGCGCCGCGAGGAACAGTGACACCATGGTCAACAGCGCGGCGATGGCAACGATGGTCATCACGATGCCGCCGATCACCGCGGCGAGCCCGCCTACGATGCTCACGATGCCGCCGACGAGCGGCACCCGGCGGTTGCCGATGATCAGCGGCAAGGCCATGAGTGCCACGATGATCAGCAGCAGGCCCAGTGGCAGGGCCAGATAGGGGATCGCCAGGCCGGGCGGATCGTCGGCGCTCTCGCCGAAGTCGTCGGCGCTGAGATCGGCGATATCGTCCTGGTCGAGCTCACCCGGCGCGGCGGAGGGGTCCTGCTGCAGCAGCAGGATGCGGTCTTCCAGCGACGGCGGTGAGATCAGGAAGCCGGCGCCGATGCAGGCGAACACCGCGAGCACGATCGCGGCGACAGCGACCCAAAGCGCCCAGCGGCGCAAGCCATCCATGCGCTCAGTCTCGCCACTTCGCGCGGGTCGCACCAGGTGCGCAAGGGCAGGGTTCACATGGCCAGAAGGATGCCTCCGATCACCATGCCGACCACGACGATCCCGGCCGCGACCCACCACGCCCAGTCCGGCGGGGTGAACTTGCCGCCGAACTTCGGGCCGGACAACGACCCCTGGGGCGTCGCCGTCGCACCGGCGATGAACGCGACGACGACCGCCAACAGGAAAGCGACGCCGATGACGATGTAGCCCGGTTCGGACTGCATCGCGCCGACGACGATGCCGGCGATCCCGGCGGCGGCGCCGAGGAGGTACCCGGCAACCGACAGCGCGAGTTTGAGCTGACTGTTCATACCGGATGGTAGCGCTCTGCCGGTCACTGTGATATGGGCCGAGCGCACCGCCGGCGGCTCAGCGCGCGGCGACGACCGCGTTGTCGAGCTCGTCCGCATCCACCCCTGGCCGCTGCACCAGGTTGGTGAGCAGCACATAGGCCACACCCGCGGTCGGATGGATCCAGAACTCGGTGCCCGCCCAGCCCCCGTGGCCGTACACGTCCTGATCGATGAGCCCGGGCGCTCGCGTGCGCAGGTTCCAGGTGAAGCCCCAGTCCTGCCCTCGCTCGGCGGGATACGGTTCGAGCCTCGGGATGCCGCCGGTGAGCGGTCGCCGCATCATCGCCAGCGTCGAGGGCCGCACGATCTCGCCGCCGTTGCGCAGCAGCGCCGCCCCGACGGCGAGCAGGTCGGCCGCGGTGCCGATCATGCCCGCACCCGGATTGCGCTGGCCGGCGAACGCCGCCGCGTCGAATCCGAGCTCGGGGCCGTCGACCACCGTGTGCGGGTCGGCCGCTTCGTCCAGCGTCAGCCCACCGGCACCGACCGCGCGGGTCCAGTCCGCCACATCGGCGTCCCAGGTGCGCCCCGTGGCGTGCGCCACGAGCGCCGCGATCCCCTCGAACGCGATGGTGGAGTACCGCGAGGCGGTGCCGGCGGCGAAATCGCGACCGGGTTCGAGCAGTGCCTGCCGCAGCGGCACCGCGCTGTCGAGGGCAGGCTCCGGGATGCCGGACGTGTGGCTCACCAGGTGACGCAGACGCACGACGTCGTCGCGATCGGCTCCGAAGTCGGGCACGGCCGCCGAGAGCGGTGTCTCCGCGGTGAGCAGGCCGCGTTCGATCGCCCGCGCGGCCGTGAGGCCGGTGAGGACCTTGGTGATCGAGAACAGTCGGTAGGGGTCGTCCACCCGCGCTGTGCGGCCGTGCGTGGCTCCGAACGCATCCAGCGCGACGACGCCGTCGGCCGTAGCGATGCCCAGAACGGCGGATGGCAGGCGTTCCGCCTCGACATGCCGCCGCACCCAGTCGAATGCGGCACCGTACCCGGTCATCCGTGATCTCCTCGAATACTCACTCGGCGCCTCGAATACTCACTCGGCGACGCCAATACTCACTCGACGCCGAGAATACTCACTCGGCGGCGCGGGGGGCGTACCGGGTCGGGGCGTGCGTACGCGCGACGAGATCCCGGAGCGACTCCAGGGAGCCGGAGACGAAGCCGGCGGCGCGACCCTGCACCAGCAGGTTGCCGAGCGCGGTCGCCTCGACCGGACCCGCGAGCACCGGCAGCCCCGCCCGATCGGCGGTGCGCTGGCACAGCAGGCGGTTCAGTGACCCGCCGCCGACGATGTGGATCGTCTCCACGTCCACCCCGCCGATGCGGCCCGCGAGCCGGGCGGTGTCGGCGAACGCCTGCGCGAGGGACTCCACGATCGACCGGGCGTACTCGGCACGCGTCCGCGGCGCGGCCAGGCCGTGCTCCGCGCACCACTGGTCGATGCGCGCGGGCATGTCGCCCGGCGGAAGGAACCGCGGGTCGTCGACGTCGAAGACCGGCACCGAGGCGGCATCCACTGCGGCCGCGGAATCCAAGAGCGTCGGCAGGTCGATCGCGTGCCCCTCGCGCTCCCAGCCGCGCACCGTCTCGCTCAGCACCCACAGGCCCATCACGTTGTGCAGCAGCCGCACCCGACCGTCCACGCCGCCCTCGTTGGTGAAGTTCGCAGCGAACGCCTCGTCCGTGAGCACCGGCCGCTCCACCTCGACGCCGACGAGCCCCCACGTGCCGCAGGAGATGTAGGCCGCGGACTCCGACCGCATCGGCACCGCGACGACCGCTGAGGCGGTGTCGTGCGACCCCACCGCAGTGACGGACACGCCCGATTCGGCGCCGAGCGACGCGGCGACCCCGGGCAGCAGCGCGCCCAGGCGCTCGCCGGGCGCGATGAGGGAGGGGAGGATGCCGCGGGGAAGGCCCAGGGCGCCGAGAAGCTCGTCGTCCCAGTCCGCTGTGCCGGCCCGCAGCAGGCCGGTCGTCGAGGCGTTCGTGACCTCGGTGCGCGCCTGGCCGGTGAGCCAGTAGCCGATGAGGTCGGGCACGAGCAGTGCCGTATCGGCGAAGCCGAGGAGCTCCGTCGGCTCCGCGGCCAGCTGGTACAGCGTGTTGAACGGCAGGAACTGCAGCCCGTTGCGGCGGTAGAGCTCCGCGTGCGGCATCCGCTCGTGCACCGCCGCGACGCCGCGCTCGGTGCGCGCATCGCGGTAGTGGAACGGCGCGCCCAGCAGCCGCCCGTCGCGCAGCAGCCCGTAGTCCACGGCCCACGAGTCCACGCCGATGCTGGCGACGTCGGGCGCCGCACGCAGCGCGTCACGCAGCCCGGCGAGGGCGGCGCTGTACAGTCCGAGCAGATTCCAGTGCAGCCCGTCGGGCGTGGCGATCGGGTCGTTGGCGAAGCGGCCCACGGTCGTCGCCTCGAGCGTGTCGGGACCGACGTGCCCGACGATCACCCGGCCGCTCGTCGCGCCCAGGTCGATCGCCGCGACGGACCCGCCCGAGACGACGGACCCGCCCGCTGCACCCGCGCTCATCGCAGGAACGCGGCGGCGACGCCGGAGTCCACGGGGATGTGCAGCCCGGTCGTGCGCGAGAGCTCCGGCCCGGTGAGCACGTACACCGCGTCGGCGACGTTCTCGGGCACGACCTCGCGCTTGAGGATGGTGCGGTTGGCGTAGAACTGGCCGAGGTCCTCCTCGTTCACGCCGTACGTCGCGGCGCGGTTCGCGCCCCAGCCCGACGCGAAGATGCCCGATCCGCGAACGACGCCGTCGGGGTTGATGCCGTTGACGCGCACCCCGTGCTCGCCGAGCTCGACCGCAAGCAGCCGCACCTGGTGCGCCTGGTCGGCCTTGGTCGCCGAGTACGCGATGTTGTTGGGGCCGGCGAAGACGGAGTTCTTCGACGAGATGTAGATGACGTCGCCGCCCATCTTCTGCTCGACGAGCGCCTTCGCGGCGGCCTTCGCGACGAGGAACGAGCCCTTGGCCATGACGTCGTGCTGCAGGTCCCAGTCCTTCTCGGTGGTCTCCAGCAGCGGCTTCGACAGCGACAGCCCGGCGTTGTTCACGACGAGGTCGACGCCGCCGAAGGCGAGCACGGTCGCGTCGATGGCGGCCTGCACGCCCGCGGCATCCGCCACGTTCGCCGCGACCCCGATCGCCACGTCGGCGTTGCCGAGCTCGGCGGCCGCGGCCTGCGCCTTCTCGAGGTCGAGGTCGGCCACGACGACGCACGCGCCCTCGGCCGCCAGGCGGGTCGCGATGGCCTTGCCGATGCCGGATGCCGCGCCCGTCACGAACGCGATGCGGCCCTGGTGGGTCTTGGGCTTCGGCATCCGCTGCAGCTTCGCCTCTTCCAGCGCCCAGTACTCGATGCGGAACTTCTCGGCATCCGAGATGGGGGAGTAGGTCGACAGCGCCTCGGCGCCGCGCATGACGTTGATCGCGTTGACGTAGAACTCGCCGGCGACGCGCGCGGTCTGCTTGTTCGCGCCGTAGCTGAACATGCCGACGCCCGGGACGAGCACGATGAGCGGGTCCGCGCCGCGGATTGCGGGGCTCGAGGCATCCGCGTGCGCGTCGTAGTACGCCTGGTAGTCGGCGCGGTACTCGGCGTGCAGCTCCTGCAGGCGCGCCAGCTGCTCCTCGACCGTCGCCGTGGCGGGCAGGTCGAGGATCAGCGGCTTGACCTTGGTGCGCAGGAAATGGTCGGGGCAGCTCGTGCCGAGACCTGCAAGGTAGGGCGCCTTCTCGGAGGCGAGGAAGTCCAGCACCACGTCGCTGTCGGTGTAGTGGCCGACCATGGGCTTGTCGGTGGATGCCATGCCGCGGATCGTCGGCGCGAGGGCGGCAGCGCGGGCGCGCCGCTCGGCCTCGGGCAGCGCCTCGAAGCCGGCGCGCACGCCGCCGAACGGGTCGGCCTTGCCGTTGCTGGCGATGTAGGCGGCGGCGGTGTCGATGACCCACAGGCTGTTGCGCTCGGATTCCTCCGACGTGTCGCCCCACGCGGTGATGCCGTGGCCGCCGAGGATGCAGCCGATCGCCTGCGGGTTCTGCGCCTTGATCTCGGCGATGTCCAGGCCCAGCTGGAAGCCGGGGCGCCGCCACGGCACCCAGACGACCTTGTCGCCGAAGATCTCGGAGGTGAGCTTCTCGCCGTCGGCGGCGGTCGCGATCGCGATGCCCGAGTCCGGGTGCAGGTGGTCGACGTGCGCGGCATCCACCAGGCCGTGCATGGCGGTGTCGATCGACGGGGCGGCGCCGCCCTTGCCGTGCAGGCAGTAGTCGAAGGCCGCGACCATCTCGTCTTCGCGGTCGACGCCAGGGTAGACGTTCACGAGTGCCCGCATGCGGTCCAGGCGCAGCACGGCCAGGCCCTTCTCGGTGAGGGTGCCGAGGTCGCCGCCGGAGCCCTTGACCCACAGCAGCTCGACCGGCTCGCCCGTCACCGGGTCGGTCTCGGTGCCCTTGGCGGAGGTGTTGCCCCCGGCGTAGTTGGTGTTCTTCGGGTCGGCGCCGAGGCGGTTGCTGCGGGCGATGAGGTCTGCGGCTGCGGGGTTCGTCATAGGGCTTCCTGGTTCATGTTCGTTTCTGTGATTTTGACAAGAAATAACTTCAAGCACAAGCGACGGCCTCAGCGGACGTCGGTCGCCTCGCGGTAGGCGTCTAAGCGCGGGTCCTCTGGGCTGAGCTCCGTGATGAGTGCTTCCACCTCGTGCAGTCGGAAGGCTGCGGACACTGCGACGCCGCCGAGCTTGGAGGAATCCACGCAGAGCACGACGTGCTGGCTGCGTTCGGCAAAGGCGCGCTTGACCTGGCTCTCTGCCAGCGACGCCTCGGAGCTGCCCTGGCGAGGATCCAAGGCGGCGGCGGAGGTGAAGAATCTCCGATAGAGCATCGACGACGCCGCGTCGCAGGCGACCTTGCCGACGAAGCTGCCCGTGGCGTCATCCAGCTCCCCGCCGATCAGCACCGCTCTGACATCGCTCGCATTGGCAGTCGTGAAATTCTCGTAAGAGTTGGTTGCAACGACGAGTCCGGCGTGTGCCGCGAGCATCGCGGCGAGCGTGCCGACGGTGCTGGAGGCGTCCAGGGCGATGGCGCCCGACGTGGGGAGAAAGGCCGCGGCCTTCGCTGCGATGACCTGCTTCGCGCGCGTGCGGACCGCCCGGCGCTCGCCGAACTGACGCGGGCCGTTCAGCGCGACGGCGCCACCGCGGACCCGCCGCAGCAGTCCGTCGGCCTCGAGATCGTCGAGGTCGCGTCGCACCGTCATCGACGACACTCGCAGCTCGTCCGCCAACTCGTCCAGACCGGCTGAGCCGTCCCGGTTCACCCGCTCGATGATGGCGTGACGGCGCTCCTCGCCCCGCAATGTGCTCGTTCTCGCCATCACGTCCTCGCTGGCTCGATGTTCGTTGATGTTAGATCCAGGCTAACGGCATGTGGCGCGGGATCAGTCCGTTGCTCGCCGATCGCTTGATCTGCGTACGACGAGCTCGGGCTGGAGGGTCAGCTGGCGGTGCTCGTGCGCCTCGTCTCGCGACGAATGCTCGATCAGCAGCTGTGCCGCCCGCCGACCGAGCTCGTCGATCGGCTGTCGCACAGAGGTGAGGGGGACGATCCAATCCTTCGCGAAATCAATGTCGTCGTAGCCAACCAGTGCGATGTCTTCTGGCACGCGGATGCCGGCCGCGGCGAGCCCGCGGTACACGCCGAACGCCAGCATGTCGTTGCCGCAGAAGATCGCGTCTGGCAGGTCGGACTGCAGAAGGAGCTCGACGGCGCGTTGCCCGTCGCGGATACCGAGCCCCGACGTGCTCACCTCGACGAGAGCCCTGCGTGGGTCCAGCCCTGCAGCGGCGAGTTCTTCCCGCGCACCGCTGGACCGTTGGGCGAACTGACGCAGCGAGGGGGATCCGCCGACGAACGCGATCCGCTCGTGGCCGAGATCGAGTAGATGGCGTACTCCCAGCCTTCCGCCGGCGACGTTGTCGACGGCCACGGAGCACTGCTTCGGCCCGCCGGGAAAGTCCAGCAGCACGACGGGGAGGTTCTGCGGAAGCCGCCGGTGCCAGGTCGCGCCGATCTCGGCCGCGGCCGGAGCCAGCAGCACGCCACGCACCCGCTGGGCGGCGAGCATCGTCAGCAGTTCCGATTCCCGGACCGGCTCTCCTTCGGAGTTGCACAGCATCACGACGTGACCGGACTCGCGCACGGCGCGTTCAATCGCATGCGCCGTCTCCATGTAGAAGGGGCTCTCCACGTCGAGCACCACGAGCCCGATGATGTTGCTGGCTGCACCGGTCAGCACCCGAGCCTGCTGGTTCGGCACGAATCCGAGCGCCTCGATCGCATCGAGCACGACCGCGCGCGTGCGGGGATGGACGCGCTCGGGGTGGTTGATGGTGTTGGATACCGTCCCTGTCGACACGGCTGCGCGTTCGGCCACGTCCCGGAGGCGCACGGGGTCATGGGGCGGCAGGTCTGCCTTGCTCACGTGGAGTTCCTCCCGGCCTCAGCCTCGACTCGCTCACTCTAGGTCGCGGGACCTTCTGTTGCGAGTTGCGGGCGCTCGGCGGTCTGTGTACTTTTGAAGCGCTTCAGAGAATGAAGCGCTTCAAACCTTACACACGCAATGGCGCACTCCGGCTCCGGCCCCGCGCGCTCACGCGACCCGCAGAGGCATCAAGGAGAACAACATGAAGCAACGACGCTTTGCCGGCCTGGCTCTCGGCTTGGCCGCAGTCCTGACACTCGGTCTGGCGGCGTGCACCCCGGGCGGCAGCGGCTCGCCCGACGCGGGTGCGGGAGACGCGGGAGACGGCGACTACACGATCGCGATCGTTCCCAAGGATGCGACCAACCCGTGGTTCGTCCGCATGGACGAGGGTGTCAAGCGATTCGCCGCGGACACGGGCCTCGACGTCTATCAGAAGGGCCCCGCAGAAACCGATGCCACGATGCAGGCGCAGGTGATCCAGGACCTCATCGCGCAGGGCGTGGATGCGATCGGCGTCGTCCCGGTCGACCCTGGGGCGCTCGAGACCGTCCTCAAGCAGGCCATCGACGCCGGCATCGTCGTCGTCACCCACGAGGGCGCCAGTCAGCAGAACACGATGTACGACATCGAGGCGTTCAACAACAGCGACTACGGCGGGTTCATCATGGACAACCTTGCCGAGGCCATGGGCGAAGAAGGCGTCTACACGACGATGGTGGGCCACGTCACCAACGCCTCCCACAACGAATGGGCGGACGGTGCAGTGGCCCGGCAGCTCGCGGAGTACCCCGGTATGACCCTTCTCGAAGCCGAGCCGCGGGTGGAGTCGCAGGACGACGGAGAAGTTGCCTACCAGGTGGCGAAGGAGATGCTCAAGAAGTACCCCGAGATCTCCGGCTTCGTCGGTACCTCCTCCTTCGATGCCCCCGGCGTCGCACGCGCGATCGAGGAGCTCGGCCTTACCGGCAAGGTGTTCGTCACCGGCACCGGCATGCCCGCCGCCAACAAGGCGATCCTCCAGAAAGGGCTGGTCAAGAGCCTCACGCTGTGGGACCCCGCCGATGCCGGCTACGCAATGGCGTCTCTCGCCAAGATGATCCTCGACGGCGAGGAGATCGCCGACGGGGTCGACCTCGGCGTTGCCGGTTACGAAGACATGCGCTTCGCCGAGGGCAGCGACAAGGTGCTCGAAGGCAACGGCTGGGTTGTCATCAATCAGGACAACGTGGACGACTACGGATTCTGAGCCGTCCCTCACCGGGGCAGGGCGTCCGACCCTGCCCCGGACCGGGCACCGGTTGCCCATGACAAACGAAAGGACGCGTCGATGGTGGACAACGTCATCGCGGTACGCGGCGTCAGCAAGGCCTTCGCCGGAGTGCAGGCCCTCACCGACATCTCGATCGAGATCGCGCCGGGGGAGATCCACTGCCTCGCCGGGGAGAACGGCAGCGGCAAGTCGACGCTCATCAAGGTCATCTCCGGCGTGCACTCACCCGATGCCGGCGTGATCGAGCTCAACGGCCGCGAGTTCACGCAGCTGAGCCCCATGGACGCGATCGCCAACGGCGTGCAGGTCATCTACCAGGACTTCTCGGTGTTCCCGAACCTGTCCGTGATGGAGAACCTCGCGCTGACGAGCGAGCTGGCCGAAAGGCGCACGTTCGTGAACTGGCGGCGCATGCGGCGGATCGCCGCGGACGCGCTGGCGAAGATCGACGTCCAGATCGATCTTGACGAGAAGGTGGAGCGGCTGCCGGTCGCCCAGAAGCAGCTCATCGCGATCGCCCGTGCCCTCATGAGCGACGCGCGACTGATCATCATGGACGAGCCGACGACAGCTCTGACGCGCCGCGAGGTCGCGGCGCTGTTCCGCATCATCCTCGACCTCAAATCGCGCGGCATCGCCACCCTCTTCGTCAGTCACAAGCTGGAAGAGGTTTTCGAGATCTGCGAGCGGTTCACCATCATCCGCAACGGAAAGCACGTCATCACCTGCCTGCCTGAGGAACTGGACCACCGGAGCTTCTCGGCGTACATGACCGGCCGCGAGTTCGAGGAGACCCGGTTCCTCGCCGAGACACGGACCGCAGAGCCCGTGCTGGAGACGATCGGCCTCACTCTCGAGGGCGGCTTCACCGGGGTCGACCTGACCTTGCGCCCGGGAGAGATCCTCGGGATCACGGGGCTGCTGGGCTCCGGGCGGACCGAACTCGCGCTGGCCCTCTTCGGTGCGCTGCAACCGGATGCCGGTGCGATCCACATCGACGGCGCGCCAGTGCACCTCCATGGGGTGCGCGACGCGATCGGGCACGGAATCGGGTACGTCCCGGAGGACCGCCTCACGGAGGGGCTGTTCCTCGAGCGCTCCATCGGCTCCAACATCGTCATCTCCGAGATCGACGCTTTCGTATCGAAGTGGGGGGTCTTCGACCAGCGCCGAGCGCGAGCCGAGGCGCAGCGGTGGATCGAGGACCTGCGGATCGCCACGCCCAACCCGGAGAACGCAGCGAGCACCCTCTCGGGCGGGAACCAGCAGCGCATCGTGCTGGCGAAGTGGCTGGCGACGAAGCCGCGCGTCCTCATCCTCAACGGGCCGACCGTCGGGGTGGACATCGGCTCCAAGCACGACATCCACCGAGTGCTGCGAGAGCTGGCCGCGGAAGGGCTGGCCGTCATCATCATCTCCGACGACATCCCGGAAGTCCTCCACAACTGCAGCCGTGTGCTCGTGATGAACGCCGGCCGCATCGTCGCCGAGATCGACCCCGCCGCGACCAATGACGCGGAGCTCACCGCGCTCATGACCCAGGACGCGACCCTTCAGCAAGAGGAGCACTGAGATGAAGGCAACGAGCCGGAAACTCCTGAAATCCAACGAGTTCTATCTGCTCCTGGTGATCGTCGTGCTCAGCGTCGTCATCCAGGCCAGGAGCGGTCAGTTCTTCACCGCGAACAACCTGGTCGACATCGCTAACGCCATGATCGTCCCCGGGATCTTCGCCGTCGGCGCATTCATGGTGCTCGTCTCCGGAGGCATCGACGTCTCCTTTCCCGCGCTGGCTTCGCTGTCGGTGTACGCGACCACCCGTCTCCTGGTGGATGCCGGCTACGGCGGGAGCATCTGGGTGCCGCTGGCTCTCGTGGTGGTGTTCGGGGCACTCCTCGGGGCGTTCAACGGCCTGTTCACCGCCCGATTCGCCGTCCCCGTCCTGATCATCACCCTCGGCACTGCGAACGTGTTCTCAGGATTCATGCAGGGGGCGCTGGGCTCCGTGCAGATCCCCACCATCCCCGCCGGTATGAGCGAGTTCGGTCGAGCGACGCTGTTCGTAGCCACCAACCCCGATTCGGGGCTCACCTCCAACATGCCCGTGGCATTCCTGATCCTGGTGGGGGTGCTCGTCGCGGCGTTCGTGCTGCTGCGCTACACGACATTCGGTCGGGGTGTGTATGCCCTCGGCGGCGACGAGAGTTCTGCTGCCCGGGCCGGCTTCAACGTGCGCGCCACCAAGTTCTGGCTGTACGTCATCGTCGGCGTCATCGCCAGCCTGGCGGGACTGGTCCGCACCAGCATGATGGACCAGATGCATCCGACCAATCTGCTCGGCATGGAGCTGATGGTCATCGCCGCGGTGGTCCTGGGCGGCGCGGCGATCACGGGAGGCACGGGGACGCTCACCGGCGCGATGCTGGGCACGCTGCTGATCGTGATCGTGCAGAACAGCATGATTCTGGTCGGCATCCCGACGTTCTGGCAGGGCTTCGCGCTCGGCGTTCTGATCATCGTGGGAACCGCGATCTCCGCAATTCAGCTCACCCGTGTGCGCAAGCGCACCGTCGCGTTCGCCTGAGAGGAAGACCGCAATGACCGCCACTATGACATCCCGGCCCCAGCGGCGGGTGACGGGCGATCCTCATGTGATGCGCCTGGCCGCCGTGCTGGTCGTCCTGCTCGCCTTCTTCGCCCTGGTCAAGACGGAGAATTTCTTCAGCCTGCCCACGTGGCAGTCCATGGCGATCCAGTTCCCGGAATTCGGTCTGATGGCCCTCGGAGTCATGCTCGCCATGGTCATCGGAGGCATCGACCTCTCGGTGGTGGGCGTGGCCAACATGACCGCCATCGGCAGCGCGACTCTCATGCTCTGGATCGCGCCGGTGGGTTCCGACGCCGGACAGGGCTACGTCGCGCTGGTCGCGGCGATCGGCCTCTCGCTGCTGGTGGGCGCGCTCGCCGGCGCGCTCAACGGCTTCCTGGTGGCCAAGGTCCGGATCCCTGCGATCCTGGTGACGCTCGGTACTTTCGAGCTCTTCACCGGGATCGCGGTCATCATCAGCGGGGGGAAGCCCACCAGCGGCCTGCCGCCGCAGTATGGGGAGGTGATGGCCAGCAGGCTCTTCGGCCTGATCCCCATGCCGCTCATCATCTTCGTCGTCGCGACAGTGCTGGTCGGGCTGCTGATGTACAAGACGGCGTTCGGAACCAAGCTGTACATGCTCGGGTCCAACGAGACTGCGGCATCCTTCAGCGGCCTGAAGACCACCAGCCTCACGATCCGGACCTACATGCTCTCGGGTGTGCTCGCTTCGGCCGCGGGACTCGTGATGCTCGCGAACTACAACTCCGCGAAGGCGGACTACGGCTCGACGTACACCCTGCTGGCCGTCCTGATCGTGGTGCTGGGCGGCATCAACCCCAATGGTGGGTCCGGCCGGCTGTCCGGAGTCGTCCTGGCCGTCGTCGTGTTGCAGGTGCTGTCCTCCCTGCTGAACACATTCCCGCAGGTCAGCAGCTTCTACCGGCCCCTCATCTGGGGAGCAGTGCTGCTGTTGGTGATCGTCGTCAACCAATGGGACCGCAAGGGCAACCTCAATCGATTCTTCCGATGGAAAGGCAAAGACGCATGAAACTGACCAAGGACCGCCACGTCGTGGTGGGAGCGGACTTCGCAGGCTTCCCGCTGAAGGAGGCCGTGAAGGCTCACCTCCAGGAGCGAGGCTGGACGGTCGAGGACCTCACGCCCTCCTTGGACGGTGTGCCGATGTATCACCGGGTCGGGTTCATGCTGGGCGCGCAGATCGCCGAGGGCCAGTACGAGAAGGCGCTGGCGTTCTGCGGCACGGGGATGGGTATCCACGTCGCAGCCAGCAAGGTCCCTCACGTCCATGCTGCCGTCGCTGAGAGCGCGCCCGCCGCTCAGCGAGCGGCGACGGCGAACAACTGCAACCTGCTCGCGATGGGCGCCTTCTATGTGGGGCCGCGGCTGGGCATGGCGATGGCCGACGCGTTCCTGGACCACTCCTTCGGTGACGGTTATGAGGAGTGGGACGGTTTCGCGGAGTACCACCGCATCGGCTACGAGGAGTGCGAGCGGTTCGACTACGAGGCCTACCGCGCCAACGGCTTCCAGGTGCCTGACGCACAGGAGGCGCCCCTGGGGGCGCAGCCGCGCGGCCTCGCATACTGACCGGCACGGCGAAAGGCATTACGACATGGCGCGCATACTGCTGGCCGGCGAGTCCTGGTCGACCACTTCCATCCACACCAAGGGATTCGACTCCTTCGTGACATCGGTGTACGAGGAGGGAGCGGACTCCTTCATCGCGGCCGTGCAGGCCGGAGGGCATGCCGTCTCGTTCCAGCCCAATCACGTTGCAGCCACGGACTTCCCCTTCGATGCGTCGGGACTGGCCGAGGTGGACGTCGTCGTGCTCAGCGACATCGGCGCCAACACCCTCCTGCTCCCGCCGAAGGTGTTCTCGCAGGGCCGCACAGCCCCCAACCGGCTCCAGATGCTGGCGGAGTGGACGCGGTCGGGCGGAGCGCTGCTGATGGTGGGGGGATACCTGAGCTTCCAGGGCATCGAAGCCAAGGCGAACTATCGGAACACTCCGCTCGCGGAGGTCCTCCCGGTTGTCATGGAGGCCGGTGACGACCGGGAGGAGACGCCGGAGGGAGCTGTGCCGACGGCCGTCGACGACCACCCGGTCACGCAAGGACTGGGAGGGAACTGGCCCCCCGTGCTCGGGTATCACCGGCTGCAAGCCCGGAAGGCGTCCCAGGTGCTCGCGCGGATCGGCGACCGCCCGCTGCTGGCGGTGGGAGAGGTCGGCGCCGGTCGCTCAGCGGCGTTCGCGAGCGACATGGGCCCGCACTGGCTGCCCGAATCCTTCCTGCAGTGGGAGGGCTACGGGCCGATGTGGCAGCAGCTCATCTCCTGGCTCGCCCGGGAGAGCCGGTGAGGGCGCCGCGGTGACCCCCACTGCGGTCGCCGCGCTGGACTTCGGTGCCAGCAGCGGGCGGGTCATCGTGGGCGAGGTCGCGCCGGAGAGCCTCGCGCTGCGCTCATTCGGGCGCTTCGCCAATCGGCCGGTGCAGGTCAGATCTCGGTTGCACTGGGACGTGCTGGCGCTGTTCGAGGGCGCCATCACGGGGTTGCGGGAGGCGGGCCGGGAGTACCCGCGGCTGGCTGCCGTCGCCGTGGACACGTGGGGCGTGGACTACGCGCTACTGCGCGGCGGGAGGCTGCTGTCGAACCCGGTGCACTACCGTGACGGCCGCACAGCCAGCGTCGTCGCCACCGTGCAGTCGCGCATGCCTGCCGCGCAGCAGTACCGCGTCGCCGGCATCCAGGACATGCCGATCAACACGATCTACCAGTTGGCCGCCGAGGCCGAGGACGGACTGCTGGAAGTCGCCGAGAGCGTGCTGCTCGTCCCCGACCTTTTCACGTACTGGCTGAGTGGGGCCCGCTTCGCGGAGCGGACGATGGCCTCGACAACCGGGATGCTGGACGCGCGGACCCGACAGTGGGACCGGGCGCTGGTGGCCGCGTCCGGGACGGCGCCGGGACTGCTGCCCGAGCTGGTCGACCCCGGCACGCCGCTGGGCGCGCTGCGCCCCGACGTCGTCCGTGTGACGGGGCTGCACAACGCTGTGCAGGTCGTGGCGGCGGGGTCGCACGACACCGCGTCGGCCGTCGTGGCGGTACCACTGGCGTCGGAACGCTCGGCCTTCGTCTCGTGCGGCACCTGGGGTCTGGTCGGTGTGGAGCGGCCCGCGCCGGAACTGGGCGACGCCGCTCGCGAAGCCGGCTTCACGAACGAGGCGGGCGTGGACGGCAAGACCCTCCTGATGCGCAATGTCATGGGGTTGTGGATCCTCAGTGAGGCGGTGCGGGAATGGGAGCGCCGGGGAGAGGTCATCCGCCTCTCCGAGCTGCTCGCGCAGGCGGCCGAGGTGACGGGCGCTGTGCCCCTCATCGACGTGGACGACCCCGAGTTCCTCCCGCCGGGTGACATGCCCGCCCGCATCGCCCGCTGGTGTCTGGACAGGGGGATCGAACCACCTCACGGCATCCCTGCTGTTGCGCGCTGCATCGTGGAATCCCTGGCGCACGCGTTCGCGCAGGCCGTGCGCCGTGCCGGGGAGATCTCCGGCTCTCCCGTCGACTGCGTGCACATCGTCGGCGGGGGTGCGCAGAACGCGCTGCTGTGCCAGCGGACGGCGGACTTCAGCGGGCTTCCGGTGCTCGCCGGCCCCGTCGAGGCCACCGCGCTGGGAAGCATCCTCGTCCAGGCGCGCACCGTTGGAGTCCTCCACGGCACGCTCGCCGATCTGCGGACCCTGGTCCGCCACACCCACGATCTCGTCCGGTACGAGCCGCGCTGACACGGCTCGCGTCCCCGCCCCCGTCCCCACTCCGAGAGGAAACCACCATGACCGCCCGTATCGACCCCGCCGCCGTCACGCCCGAGCTGCTGGGCCTCACCCGCCGTCTGGGGTTGCCCGAGCGAGACCTCGTCATCTTGGCGGAGGGGAACACCAGCGAGCTTGTGGACCCGACCACCATGGTGGTCAAGGCATCAGGGTCGTCCATGGCCGAGGCCGGCCCCGAGGATTTCGTCTCGGTCGATGTGCCGCGACTGCTGGAGCTGCTGCGCAGTCCCGAAGCCGACCAGCATGCCCTGACGACTGCGCTCACCGCGGGCAAGGCAGGCGGGCGCACTGTGCGCGCGTCGATCGAGTCGCTCGTCCACGCGGCGGTGAGGGCATTCGGGACGGCGCGCTTCGTCGCGCACACCCATCCCACGCAGGTCGTGGCACTCCTGGCCAGCGCCGAAGCGGAGCAGGCGTTCGCAGAACCCGTCTATTCGGAGGAGTTCATGATCCTGGGGCGCAGCATGTACGTGCCCTACGCGCAGCCCGGCATGGAACTGGGCCGGGTGTTCCTGGCCGAGCTCGACTCGTACGTGCAGCGCAACGGCGAGCTGCCATCGCTCGTGCTTCTGGGCAACCACGGGATCGTCGCGATCTCGGATACCGCGGCAGGCGCTGAGGCGATCTCGCTGATGGCGGTCAAGAGTGCCCGCGTGCGTCTCGGTGCGCGCGCGGCGGGCGGTGTCGCGCCATTGAGCCCTGAGACGATCGCCGGCTATTTCGATCGACCGGACTTCCGGGAGCGCCGTGCGACGCTCGCGGGCACGAGCGGCTGAGCCAGGGAAGGCCGGCGCCGCCGGCGCCTCACCGCATCGAGGTATCGCCAGGGGACAGTGTGTGAAGGCGGGCGGCGATGCGCTCGATGGAGAGGGATGCCGCGGGCTCGGCGGGGCGGTTGAGATGGCCGTGCTGGGTGCCGCGCTCGGTGACGGCATCCACCGCGACGCCGGCAGCGGCGAGTGAGCGCGCGAAGGCCTCGCCCGACATACGCAGCTCGTCGGCCTCGCCGTTGATCATGAGCACCGGGGGAAAGCCCATGAGCTGTGCGGTCGTGGCGATCCCGGGGATGGCGTAGGCGTCGGCGGCGTCGAGCGGGCCGCCGAGGTAGTTCTCGTACATGGTGCGCACGACGTCCGCCCCGAAGCGGTCGGCGTCGGGCTGGGCAGCCAGGAGCGCGCGCAGCTCGGCGTCGGCCGGCGGCTGCACGGCCTGCAGGGTGGGGTAGGCGAGCACCACCAGGGCGGGCACCGGCCCGCCGGTGTGCACGAGGCGCAGCGCCGCGCCGGTGGCGAGGTTCGCCCCGGCGCTCGCGCCGCCGAGGGCCCACGGGCCGTCGGCGAGGCCCGAGGAGAGGGCCCACGCGAACGCGAAGCCGACCTCCTCGGATGCCAGCGGGTAGTGCACGCGTTCGCGCGTGTGCCCGGCGGGAGGCATGGTCCAGCCTGCGGGCACGGGCGCCAGGGCGTAGTCGACCGACACCACCGCGATGCCGCGGTCGGCGAGCTGCCCGGCGACCCAGTGCGCTTCGGGCATGTCGAGGTCGCCGCCGGCGAATCCGCCGCCGTGCGCCCAGACGAGACCCACGCGTGCCCCGTCGGCGGGCGCGTAGGTCCGCACGCCCAGCGGACCATGCGGCCCGTCGAGCGTGCGGTCCCGGACGGCGTGGGCCATCAGGCGCCCCAGCCGGCCTGCGTGCCGCCGACGCGCTCGGCCTCGATCTTCTGCTGGTAGCCCGAGGCGGCGTAGGCGGCCATCGGGTCGGCCGGCAGGCCGCGCGACTCGCGCCATTCGGCCAGCGCCGGGCGCACGTCGGTGTAGAAGGCATCCATGAAGACGGCCTGGGCGCCGAGGACATCGTTCGCGCTCTGCGCCGCCGCCAGGGCGTCGCGGTCGACGAGCAGCGCGCGGGCCGTCATCTCCTGGACGTTCAGCACGGAGCGGATCTGGCCGGGGATCTTCGCCTCGATGTTGTGGCACTGGTCGAGCATGAACGCCACGTCGGGGTTGTTGAGCCCTCCGCCGCGGATGACCTCGAACAGGATGCGGAACAGCTGGAACGGGTCGGCGGCGCCGACGATCAGGTCGTCGTCGGCGTAGAAGCGCGAGTTGAAGTCGAACGAGCCGAGCTTCCCGAGGCGCAGCAGCTGCATGACGATGAACTCGATGTTCGTGCCCGGGGCGTGGTGGCCGGTGTCGAGGCACACCATGGCGCGCTCGCCGAGCGCGGCGACCTGGGCGTAGGACGTCCCCCAGTCGGGAACGTCGGTGTGGTAGAACGACGGCTCGAAGAACTTGTACTCCAGCACCAGGCGCTGTTCGCCGGACAGGCGGGCGTAGATCTGCTGCAGCGAGTCCTGCAGGCGATCCTGGCGGGCGCGCATGTCGGTCTGGCCGGGGTAGTTCGACCCTTCGGCGAGCCAGATCTTCAGGTCGCGCGAGCCCGTGGCATCCATCACGTCGATGCACTCGATGTGGTGGTCGATGGCCTTGCGGCGGATCGCCTCGTTCTCGTGCGTGAGGGCGCCGAACTTGTAGTCCTCGTCCTGGAACGTGTTGGAGTTGATCGTGCCGAGCTTCACGCCGAGGTCCTCGGCGTGGCGGCGCAGCACGCCGTAGTCGTCGACCTTGTCCCACGGGATGTGGAGGGCGACCGAGGGGGCGAGCCCGGTGAGGCGGTTGACCTCGGCGGCGTCGGCGATCTTCTCGAAGGGGTCGCGGGGCGTGCCTTCGGTCGTCCACACGCGGAAGCGGGTGCCGGAGTTGCCGAACGCCCAGCTGGGCAGCTCGATGCCCTGGCCCTCGAGCTCGGTGAGGATGGCGGGGGAGAGGATGCTCATCAGTGGGTGCTCTCTGTCGTGTCGGGCGTGGCGGATGCCGCCAGCTGGTCGTGCAGGTTGAAGACCTCGCGCAATGCCGGCGCGGCCTGATCCGGGCGGCCCTCGAGACCGACGAAGAAGGGGGCCATCTCGGCCTCCCAGCGGGAGGCGACCTCCGAGGCCGCGAGGTACGCCTTGGCGGCCTCGTCGTCGTCGGTCTCGTAGTAGCCGGTGAGGCGGCCGCCCTCGCCGAGGAAGAGGGAATAGTTGCGCCGACCGGATGCCGCGATCTCGGCGAGCATCTCGGGCCAGACCGGGGAGTGTCGCCGCAGGTACTCGTCGAGCATCTCGGGTTTGACCTGAAGCTGGAAGCAGACGCGCTGCGGCTGTGACGGGCTCGTCATCGAGGACTCCTGACGTGTGCGGCTGTGAATCGTTTCAAAATTAGTGGACAAACCGTCGCGCCGCAACCGGCCGGTCTAGGATCGGCCGGGAGTAGATGAGGGGGCGCCGATGGTCGTCAGCATCCGTGACGTCGCGGCAGCAGCCGCCGTCTCGGTCGGCACGGTGTCCAACGTGCTCAACCGTCCCGCGAAGGTCGCGCCCGCGACGGTCGAGCGCGTGCAGCGCGCCATCGAGGACCTCGGCTTCGTTCGCAACGATGCCGCGCGCCAGCTGCGCGTCGGTCGCAGCCGCAGCATCGGGCTGATCGTGCTGGATGCCGCCAACCCTTTCTTCACCGACGTCGCGCGGGGAGCGGAGGCTCGCGCCGACGAGGCCGGCATGACGGTGCTGCTGGGCAACGCCGACGAAGACCCGCCCCGTGAGGCGCGCTACCTGGACCTCTTCCTCGAGCAACGGGTCAACGGCGTGCTCATCACCCCGACGACCGAGGACGTGGCCCGGCTGACGCGCCTGCGCGACGCCGGGACGCCCGTGGTCCTGGTCGACCGCGAGATGCCGGGGGGCGGGTTCTCCTCCGTGTCCGTCGACGACGTCGAGGGCGGTCGCCTCGCGGCATCCCACCTGCTGTCGGGCGGACGCCGACGGCTGCTGTTCCTCGGCGGGCCGCAGTCGATCCGCCAGGTGGCGGACCGGCTGGAGGGTGCGCGGCGGGCGGTGGACGAGGTCGCGGGGGCGACCCTCGAGGTCGTCGAGGCGCCGGCACTCACCGTGCTGCAGGGGCGGGCGGCGGGGCTCGAGATCGTCGGGCGCGCGGCGGACCAGCGCCCGGACGCCATCTTCGCGGCGAACGACCTGCTCGCCGTCGGCGCGATCCAGGCGCTGTCGATCATGTCGGGCGTGCGCATCCCCGACGACATCGCGCTGATCGGCTACGACGACATCGACTTCGCGGCGTCGACGACCGTGCCACTGAGCTCCATCCGCCAGCCGGCGTCGCTCATCGGATACACCGCGGTGGACCTGCTGCTGCAGGAGCTGGACGACGCGGGCTCGCCGGCCGGCTCCGGCCACGAGCGCAACGTGCGGTTCCAGCCCGAGCTGGTGGTCCGCGAATCCACGACGCGGGTCTGAGCCGCGTTTCCGGCCCCTGCACCCAGAAAGGCGACGCATCCATGACGCACACGACTCTCGGAGCCACCGGCATCACCGTCGGGGACATCACGATCGGCACCTCCGCCCTGGGCGAGGGGACCGAGCCCGGGTCGCCCGAGGAGGCGCAGGCGGTCGCCGACGCCCGGACGCTCCTGGCGGGTCCCTTTCCCCTGATCGACACCTCGAACAACTACGGCAACGGGCGCTCCGAGGCGGTGCTCGGCCTCGCCCTCGCCGAGATGGGGTCGCAGGCGACCGCGCGCATCGCCACCAAGGTGGACCGTGACGGCGAGACGGGCGCCTTCGACCGCGACCGGGTGCTGCGCTCCTACGAGGAGAGCCTCGCGCGGCTCGGGCTCGACCGCGTCGGCATCCTCCACTTCCACGACCCCTACAGCGTGACCTTCGCCGAGGCCACCGGCCCGGGCGGGGCGCTGGAAGGGCTGCGCGAGCTGCGCGACTCCGGCGCGGTGGACGCGATCGGCATCGCCGCCGGACCCATCCCGCTCATGACGCGGTACGTCGAGACCGGGCTGTTCGACGTGGTGCTCTCGCACAACCGGTACACCCTCGTCGACCGCAGCGCCGAGGCGCTGTTCGCTGAGGCGCGTCGGCGCGGCATGGGCGTGTTCAACGCGGCGCCGTTCGGAGCCGGCATCCTCGCCAAGGGCTCGGCGTCGCGCGCCAGCTACGCGTACACCGACGCGTCGCCGGATCTCATGGCGTGGATCGGGCGCGCCGAGCAGGTGTGCGCCGACCACGGTGTGCCCCTCGCCGCCGCGGCCCTGCACTTCTCGCTGCGCTCGGAGCTCGTGGATTCCACGATCGTCGGCATCGCCTCGGCCCGGCGCCTGGATCAGCTGCTGCAGCTGCGCGACACGGTCATCCCTGACGGGCTGTGGGCCGAGATCGACGCACTCGGGGCGGCGCCGAGTCCGCTGCCGGCGCAGGATGCCGCCGACGCGCAGCCGCTGCTGTGACCACCTGCGCGATCGGGGTCATGCTGCCCCGCGACATCGAGGCGACGCGTGTGGCGGAGTTCGCCGTGCGCGCCGAGGAGCTCGGCTTCGACGAGCTGTGGGTCGTGGAGGACCTCGGCTTCCGCGGCGGCATCGCGCAGGCGACCGCGGTGCTGGCGCTGACCGAGCGGATCCGCGTCGGGATCGGTATCCTCCCCGCCGGCGCCCGCAACGCCGCCTTCGCGGCGATGGAGCTGGCGACGCTCGCGCAGCTGTTCCCGGGACGGGTGGACGCCGGGATCGGGCACGGGATGCCGGAGTGGATGCGGTCCGTGGGTGCGTGGCCGCAGCGTCCGCTGCGGGCGCTCGAGGAGCACGTGACGACGGTTCGCGCGCTGCTCGCGGGTGGGGAGGTGGGCGGCGTGCGGCTGGATGCCACGAGCGTCCCGGCCGACCCGCCGCCCCTGCTGCTGGGCGTGCGGGGACCGAAGTCGCTGGCGCTGTCAGGACGCGTCGCCGACGGCACCGTGCTCGCGGAGCCGGTGGCCCCGGAGTACGCGCGGGCGGCGCTCGGGCAGATCGCGGCATCCGACCACCGGGTCGTGGCCTACAACGTCGGCGTGGTGGCGGCGGACGGCGCCGCGGCGCGGGCGGCGGCGCGGCCGGCGCTCGCGGCGATCGGGGAGCCGGACTGGGCGCCGCACATCGCGCCGCTGCCGTTCGCCGCCGAGTTCGCGGCCCTGCGGGCGCGGTGCGCCGACGGTGCGGAGTTCGCCCGCGCGATGCCGGACGAGTGGGTCGCGCAGCTGGCGCTCGCGGGCACGGCCGCCGAGGTTCGCGCCCGCATCGACGAGCTGGCCGCCGCCGGCGTGCACAGCTCGGTGTTCATCCCGGTCGGCGACCCCGTCGCCGCCCTCTCGTCTCTCGCCGCCGTCCTCGAGTGAGTATTCACCCCGCCGAGTGAGTATTCGCAGCGCCGAGTGAGTATTCACCCCGAATACTCACTCGCGACCCCGAATACTCACTCGCGAGCCCAATACTCACTCGGGGGGTTATGTTGTGGGGGACGCGAAAAGGCGAGGGGGCGGCGATGGCGCAGAACTGGGCAGGGACGTACGAATACCGGGCGCCCCGGATCGAGGTCGCGGAGACCATCGACGACGTCCGCCGCCTCGTCGCCGCCGGCGGCCGGGTGCACGCGCTCGGAACGCGCCACTCCTTCACCGACCTCCCCGACACCGACGGCACCCTCATCGACGTCACCCGCATCGATCCCGCCTTCGCCCTCGACGCCGAAGCGGGGACCGTCACCGTCGGCGCCGGCACACGCTACGGCGAGCTCGCCCTGTGGCTCGAGGAACGCGGCTGGGCTCTGCGCAACATGGGGTCCCTCCCGCACATCAACGTCGGCGGCGCCATCGCGACCGGAACGCACGGCTCGGGCGACCGCAACGGCGTGCTGTCGGGCGCGGTGACGGCGCTGCGGTACGTCGGCGCCGACGGCGACCTGCACGAGGTGCGCCGCGGCGACCCCGACTTCGCCGCGTTCGTCGTGGGGCTCGGCGCCTACGGCATCACGGTCTCGGTCACCCTCGAGATCCAGCCCACCTTCCGCGTGCGCCAGGACATCTACACCGGCATCACCTGGGATGCCGCGCTCGCCGACTACGACGAGCTCACCTCCGCCGGCTACAGCGTGTCGGTGTTCTCGCTCTGGGAGCCCGACACCATCGGCCACGTCTGGGTCAAGACACGACTGGATGCCGATGACGACCCCGTCAGCGACACGCTTCTCGACGGCGTGCGCCAGCTGGGCGACGAATCGCCGCTCAGCGGAATGACGAACGTCACCGAGCTTGCGGGCGTCCCCGGTCCGTGGCTGCTGCGCCTGCCCCACTTCCGCCTCGACATGCAGCCGTCCTTCGGCGACGAGATCCAGAGCGAGTACTTCGTCGACCGACGGGATGCCGCCGCCGCCCTGTCCGCGGTGCGGGAGCTCGCCGATGGCATCCGCCCCCACCTCATCGTCACCGAGCTGCGCACGGCAGCCGCCGACGAGCTCTGGCTGAGCCCGGCGTATCAGCGGGACGTCGCGATCATCCACTTCACCTGGCACAACCACCCCGACGAGGTCGCGGCGCTGCTGCCCGGTATCGAGGAGGCCCTCGCGCCGTTCCGCGCCCGCCCGCACTGGGGCAAGGCGCACCGGTTCGACCGCGCGGCCATGGAGCGGGTCCACCCGCGCCTGGCCGACGCCCGTGCAGTCTTCGAAGGTCTCGACCCCGACGGCCGATTCGTCAACGACCACCTCGTGCGCGTCGGGGTGCGCGAACCCCGCTGAGCCCGCGACCCCGCTGAGCCCGCGACCCCGCAGCCCCGGCTAGCGGGTCAGCCGCTTGCGCGCGCGGGCACCGTCCCGGTCGCCCTCGCCGTCTGCGTCGCCGTCCGGCAGCCGGATGGGCGTCGTGCCGGCGATCTCGTCGGAGAAGGCCTCGGGCGGCACGATCGCCACCGGCCGGGTCTCGCCGAGCGTGACGCCGAAACGCCGCGACTCGGAGCGCTGCACGCGGCCGGAGACGAGCATCCAGGTCGCCCCGATCGCGAAGGCGACGAACGCCGCCGCGGCGCCGAGCAGGATCGCCGACCGCGGACCGAACTCATCGGCGACCCAGCCCACGATGGGCGCGCCGAGGGGCGTGCCTCCCATGAGGATCGCCATGTACAGGGCCAGCACCCGACCGCGCAGGGCCGGGTCGGTGGTGGTCTGCACGTACCCGTTGGCCGTGGTGAGGGTCGTCACGACCGCGAACCCGGTGAGCATGAGGGTGAGCGCGTACAGCCAGTAGTTCGGCATGAACGCCGAGACGGTGGCGGCGACGGCGAACATCAGGGTGCCGAGGATCACCAGGCGGATGCGGGCGCGGTCGCGGCGGGCGGCCATCAGCGCGCCGATGAGCGACCCGACGGCGAGGATCGAGCTCAGCAGGCCGTAGCCGTCGGCCTCCTGACCGAATTCCAGCGCCATCGTCGAGGCGAAGATCGGGAAGTTCATGCCGAAGGCGCCGAGAAGGAACACCATCGCGAACGCCACCATGAGGTCGGGGCGCTTGCCGACGTAGCGGAAGCCGTCGGCCAGTCGCGCGGCACCGGAGTGCTTGATCCGCGGGATCAGCTCATCGGTGCGGATGAGCATGAGGGCCACGATCATCGCGATGAAGGTGACGGCGTTGACGAAGAACACCCAGCCCGTGCCGACGGCGACGATCACGACGCCCGCCACGGCGGGGCCGATCATGCGGGCGCCGTTGAAGGATGCCGCGTTCAGCGCCACGGCGTTGGAGGCGTTCTCACGCGAGACGAGGTCCGAGACGAACGCCTGCCGCGACGGGTTGTCGAACGCGGCGATGAAGCCGAGCAGCAGCGCGAAGCCGTACATGAGCGGCAGCGTCATGACCCCGGCCAGCAGGAGCGAGCCGATGACCACGCCGACCACGAGCAGCAGGCTCTGCGTGATCATGAGCAGCTTGCGTCGGTCGAAGCGGTCGGCGACCCATCCGGTGACGCCGACGAGCAGCAGCGGCGGGGCGAACTGCAGCGCCATCGTCACGCCCATCGCGCCGGCGTCGTTGTCGGTGAGCTGCGTGAGGACGACCCAGCTGAGGGCGGTGGCCTGCATCCAGGCGCCGATGTTGGACACCAGCGCGCCGATGAACCACACGCGGTAGTTGAAGATCGAGAACGAGCGGAACATGGCGCTCATCGCGACGCCACCTCCCGCATGATCGCGGCGGCCTGGGCGAGCACGTCGCGCTCGTCGTCGGTCAGCGACGCGATCGCCCCCTCGAGCCACGAGTCGCGACGGCGGGTGGTCTCCTCGACCACGGCGCGGCCGGCGTCGGTGAGCGACACGTTCACCTTGCGCCGGTCCTGCTCGTCGGGGGTGCGTGTGATGTAGCCCGACTCCTCGAGGCAGTTCACGGTGCGGTTCATCGACGGGGCCGACACGCGCTCGCGGTCGGCGAGCTCGCCGAGGGTGTGCGGACCGTGCATGGTGAGCGCTGCGAGTACGGCGAACTGCCCGTCGCTCATCTCGTCGACCGCGCGCTGGGCGCGCAGGCGCCGGGCGAGGCGGAAGGTGGCCATGCGCAGCTCGGATGCCGCGGCGGAGAGGTCTGGGGGCGTTGAGGCGGGGAGGTCTGTCGTAGTCATGCGAATAGTTAGCATAGCTCATTAGTCGTGCTAAGTAAATGCAGGGCCGCGATCCATTGACCCGGCGCGCCGTCGGCCCTAGGCTCGGGGCGGCGACTGGGGAAAGCGCATTCCAATTCCGATTCGAAGGTGAACCGAATGACAAACCCTGCCCTGCGGCCCGTCCGCACCTCGCCACGGCGGCGCGCGGCCGCGATCGCGACGGCGACATTGACCGCCGCCGCCCTGGCCCTCCCCGTGTCGGCCGCCGCGGCGCTGGCACCGGATGCCGCGGCATCCGTCCCCACCTCCGGCCCCGGCACGGCAAGCCCTCAGCTGGAGTCGCTCGACCGCGGAGTCGTCGCGGTCGACACCGGCTCCGGTGTCTTCGTCAGCTGGCGGCTGCTGCAGGGGGAGGCGTACGGCGCGGATGCCACCGGCCTCACCGGCACCGACTTCGCCGTCTACCGCGACGGGGAGAAGATCGCCACGGTCACCGACAGCACCAACCTGCTCGACGCCGCCGGCTCAGCCGGCGCGACCTACCAGGTCGCCCCGGTGCTCGCCGGCCGCGAGGGGGAGCCCAGCGCCCCCGCATCCCCGCTCGCGCAGAACCACCTGGACATCCCGCTCACGCGCCCGGCCGACGGGGTGACCCCCGCCGGCGAGGCCTACACGTACACGGCCAACGACGTCTCGGTCGGTGACGTCGACGGCGATGGGGCATACGAGTACGTCGTGAAGTGGGACCCCTCCAACGCCAAGGACGTCTCGCAGGTCGGATACACCGGACCGGTGTTCCTCGACACCTACGAGCTCGATGGCACCCTGCTCAACCGCATCGAGCTGGGGGACAACATCCGCGCGGGCGCCCATTACACGCAGTTCCTCGTCTATGACTTCGACGGCGACGGCCGTGCCGAGACGATGCTCAAGACCGCCCCCGGCACGAAGTCGATCACCTACGCCGCCGACGGATCGGTGACAGGCGAGGCGTTCATCACCATGCCCGCAGAGGACGTCGCCGCGGGCTACTCCCACGACGACGACTACCGCATGAGCGCCGCCGACTACGAGGAGCACCTCGTCGAGATGTTCCTGGGCTGGTCGGAGCGCGAAGAGGTCGTCTCGGGGCAGTGGCCCGCGACCCTCGAGCAGGCCTTCGGCACCGAGGTGACGCACGAGTACCCGCTGTCGCGTGAGAGCGCCGAGGAGCTCGTGGACTACTTCATCGACGTCTACGCACCGGGCCGCTCTGCGCGCAACGTGCTGCGCGCGTTCGAGGGGTTCATCCTCGAGGGCCCGGAGTACCTCACCGTCTTCGACGGCGCCACCGGTCAGGAGCTGCAGACCGTGCACTACGAGCCCGGTCGCGGTGACGACGGGCTGCTGTGGGGCGACTACGCGATGAGCCGCATCGAGCCGGGCAACCGCGTGGACCGCTTCCTCTCCGGGGTCGCCTACCTCGACGGCGAGCGGCCGTCGGCGGTGTTCGCCCGCGGCTATTACACGCGCTCCACGGTGGCGACCTACGACTGGGATGGCGAGAACCTGTCGCAGCGCTGGTTCGTCGACAGCGGGCACGTTCCGCTGACCAACCCCTTCAACGACGGCCCGCACGGGCGCGACGGCACCGACCCCGAGTACGGCACCCTGACGACGCAGGGCTTCCACAGCCTGAGCGCCGCCGACGTCGACGCTGACGGTCGGCAGGAGATCGTCTACGGCTCGGCGACGCTCGACGACGGCGGGCTGCTGTACTCGTCGTTCGGCGTCATGCCCGAAGGCAGCGGCGCCCCCGGCGAGAACACCCGGCTCGGGCACGGCGACGCCATGCACGTCACCGACATCGACCCGGCCCGCCCGGGACTCGAGATCTTCACGGTGCACGAGGGCGGGGCGTGGGCTCCCTACGGCTCGGCGCTGCGCGACGCCGCCACCGGCGAGGTGCTGTTCGGCGCCTACTCCGGCCGCGACACCGGTCGAGGCATGATCGGCGACGTGCGCGCCGACGTCCCCGGCATCGAGGTCTGGTCGAGCATGCCGGCAGGCACCGAGGCCTCGGGGCTGCTCTCCGCCACCGGCGACGTGCTGTCATCCACCAACCCGGGCACCAACCAGTCCATCCGCTGGGCGGGCGACCTGACGACGCAGATCGTGAACGGCGCCGCAGACGTCACGCCGACGATCGACGACTGGACGCGGGGCACAGTGCTGACGGCACCCGACACCCGCACCAACAACGGCACGAAGGGCAACCCGTCGCTCGTCGCCGATGTGTTCGGCGACTGGCGCGAGGAGCTGCTCGTGCGCACCGCCGACTCCGCCGCGCTGCGGGTCTACACCTCCACCGAGGTGACCGGCCACAAGCTGTACACGCTCATGCACGACCCGCAGTACCGGGCCGAGATCGCGCGGCAGCAGACCGCGTACAACCAGCCCGCGTACACCGGCTTCCACCTCGCCGCAGGCATGGACTTCGCCGCCGTGCCGCTGCGCGCGGCCCCGCAGCCGGTCGCCGCTCCCGGCCTGGTCGTGGACGGCACCGACGTCTCGGTCTCGTGGGAGGCCCCGGCGGAGCCCGGCACCGGCGAGGTCACCGGGTACGTCGTGACGCTGACGCCGGAGCAGGGCGAGCCACTGGTGCAGGAGGTCGCGGGCGATGTCCGCACGGTCACCTTCGCCGCGGTCGCCCCCGGTCGCTGGTCGGCGACTGTGGTGGCCCGAAGCGCCGTCGGATCGTCGGATGCCTCCGAGCCCTCGGCCACCGCGACGGTGACCAAGGGACAGCCGACCCGACTGCTGGCCGACGCGTATGCGCACTGCGTCGGCCGGTCGGTCTACGTGGGCGTCCTCGTGCTCAACGCCGGGCCGCAGCGCGCCGACATCACGGTCGCCGTGCACGGCAGCGAGAAGCACAAGGCGGATGTCCGCCGCGGCGGCATCGTCACCGAGCTCGTGAACACGCGGGAGCGCTCGGTCGCCGCCGGCACCGCGACGGTCACGGCATCCGCCGTCGTCGACGGCGTCGAGTACCGGTCGACCTACGAGGTGGGCTACCCCGCCGCGGCCTGCCGCCGCTGAGCGGACGGGCATGCGCACGCCTAGACTCGTGCGCATGCCCGAGTTCATCGACGCACACGGCATCGCGATCGTGTACGACGTGCATCCCGCCCGCTCCGAACCGCGCGGAATCGTGCAGGTGCTCCACGGGGTGGGGGAGCACGCCGGCCGCTACGGCGCGCTCATCGAGGCGCTGACGGATGCCGGGTTCATCGTTTACGCGGACGACCACCGCGGGCACGGACGCACCGGCATCCGTCAGCACGGGGGTGATGCCGACAAGCTCGGGCGGTTGGGTCCCGGCGGGATGCGGGCGGCGAAGGATGCCGTGTGGCAGCTGACCCGCATCATCCACGACGAAGAGGACTCCGGCCTGCCGCTCATCCTCTTCGGCCACTCGTGGGGATCGTTGCTCGCGCAGATACTCGCGGACGAGCATCCCTTCGCCTACGACGGTCTCGTGCTGTCGGGCTCGGGACTGCGCCGGCCGGACTCGCTCAAGGTCGGCAATTACAACGCGCCGTGGGAGGCCGCCGGCGCGCTGGGGACGGAATGGCTGTCCTCGGATGCCGCGGTGGGTCGTGCCTTCCTCGACGACCCGCTCACGACGTCGGTGCCGCTGGCGAAGCTCTTCGGCGTGCGCGAGGGGCTGCGACTCTACGGGCTCCCGCGGCGGACGCCGGGTGTGGACCTGCCGGTGCTGCTGCAGGTGGGCCGCGACGACACCGTCGGCGGCCCGCGCAGCGTGCATCGCCTGGCCGACGCGTACCGCCGGCGCTCGGGCTTCACCGATGTGACCACGCTGGTCTACCCCGAGGCGAGGCACGAGATCTACAACGAGGTGGCCCAGGATCAGGTGCGCGGCGACCTGCTGGCCTGGCTCGGCGCGCGGTACCCGCTGCGCCCCGCCGCCGACTGACCCCCGCCGCCCCGCCCTGGCCGCGCCCCTGCCCCCGCCCTCAACGGTGAGACGAATGCCGACGGCCGAGACCGCGGGTGATACCCAGGGTCTCGGCCGTCAGTAGTCGTCTCAGCGCCGGGGCAGCGCCGGGGCGCCGCCGCAGCGCCGGGGCGCGGGTCAGCCGTGCGCGCGACGCGAGCCGCGGCCGCGGCCGGTACCCGAGCTGGCGCGGATGTCGGCGACCGTGGCGCCGGTGGTCGGACGCGAGGGGCGCTGGGCCGGACGAGCGGATGCCGGGGCCTGGCCGCTCGCCGAGCGGGCGCCGCCGCCCGAACGGCCGGAGCCGCCGCGTGCAGCCTGGGTCTCGCCGGTGCGGCCGGAGCCGTCGCGACCGGAGCCGCCGCCGCGACGCGAACCGCCACCGGCGCCGGAACGGCCGGAGCCGCCGGAGCGACCGCCGCCGCTGCCGCCGCCGGAGCGCTGCGGGGTGGCGACGATCGGCGCGGGGACGACGTGCGCGGCCGGCTCGCCGACGAGCACCGACACCTCGGAGCCGCCTGCGGCCACGGGCTCGAGGGCCGCGGAGACCTGGGCCTTGCGGAGCAGATCCTTGACCTCGCTGCGCTGCGCGTTGAGCGCCACGGTGACCACGACGCCCTCGGCGCCGGCACGGGCGGTGCGGCCCGAGCGGTGCAGGTACGCCTTGTGCTCCATGGGCGGGTCGACGTGCACGACCAGCTCGACGTCGTCGACGTGCACACCGCGCGCCGCGACGTCGGTGGCCACGAGCACGCGCACGCCGCCCTTGGAGGTCTCGGCGCCGAACGAGGCGAGGTTGCGGTCACGGGCACCCTGCGACAGGTTGCCGTGCAGGTCGACGGCGGGGATGCCGGAGGCCGTCAGCTGCTTGGCGAGCTTCTTGGCCTGGTGCTTGGTGCGGGTGAAGAGGATGCGGCGGCCCTGGCCCGAGGCGAGGTGGCGCACGAGCGCGGTCTTCTCGTCGGTGCCGGGCACCACGAACACGCGGTGGGTCATCTGCCCCTGCGGGACGCTGGACTCGTCGACCTCGTGGCGCACCTCGTCGCGCAGGAACTTGCGCACCAGCGAGTCGACGCCGCGGTCCAGCGTCGCGCTGAACAGCAGGCGCTGTCCACCGGCGGGCGTGGCGGCGAGGATGCGGGTGACGCCGGGGAGGAAGCCCAGGTCGGCCATGTGGTCGGCCTCGTCGAGCACGGCGATCTCCACCGCGCCGAGGTCGACGACCTTCTGCTTCATGAGGTCCTCGAGGCGGCCGGGGCAGGCCACGACGATGTCGACGCCGCGGGCGAGCGCCTGCTCCTGCGGGCGCTGGCTGACGCCGCCGAAGATGGTGGTGACGGTGAGGCCGACGGCATCCGCCAGCGGGGCGATGGTCGCGGCGATCTGCGTCGCGAGCTCACGGGTCGGGGCGAGCACGAGGCCGCGGGGACGACCCGCGCGACGTCCGGATGCCGCGGCGCCGGACAGGCGGGCCACCATCGGCAGCGCGAACGCGATGGTCTTGCCGCTGCCGGTGCGGCCACGGCCGAGCACGTCGCGGCCGGCGAGGGAGTCGGGGAGGGTGTCGCGCTGAATGGCGAACGCCTCGGTCTTGCCGTCTGCTGCGAGGACGGCGGCGAGCTTCTCGGGCACGCCGAGGGAAAGGAAAGTAGACATGTGTGCTTTCGGGCAGGCACACGCAGATCATGAAGTGGATCGCGGTGCGGGGGAGGCGACGGCGCGGATTCGCGCATCGGTTCGCCGTTCGAAAAGATGCCGCGATCGGGATCGGGGAGTCGTGACGACGACGTAGTGGCACTGAGGCCACCTGACCACCCTACCAGCGCCGCGCCGTAGGCTTGACCCATGCACGGTGAGTACAAGGTTCCTGGCGGCAAACTGGTCGTCGTCGACCTCGAGGTCGACGAGGGGCTGATCACCGATTTCCACCTGGCCGGAGACTTCTTCCTGGAGCCCGACGACGCCCTCGCCGACATCGACGCCGCCGTCACGGGGCTGCCGATCGAGTCCGACGTCGCCACCATCGCCGCCGCCGTGCGCGCAGCGCTGCCGGAGGGCGCGCAGCTGCTGGGCTTCACCCCCGAATCGGTCGGCACCGCGGTGCGCCGGGCGCTCGTGACCGCTCCCGGCTGGCGCGAGTTCGACTGGGAGATCGTGCACGACCGGCCGCTGTCGCCCAACATGAACCTGGCTCTGGATGAGGTGCTGACCGCGCGGGTCGGCGACGGCCGCCGCAACCCCACCATGCGCATCTGGACGTGGGACTCATCGGCCGTCGTGATCGGCTCGTTCCAGTCGTACCGCAACGAGGTCGACCCCGAGGGCGCGGCCCGCCACGGCTTCGAGGTGGTGCGGCGCATCTCCGGCGGCGGGGCCATGCTCATCTCGGCGGAGTGGATCATCACCTACTCGCTGTACGTGCCGGCATCCCTCGTCGCCGGGATGACGTTCGCCGATTCGTACGCGTTCCTCGACGACTGGGCGCTGCAGGCGCTGCGGTCCCTCGGCATCGACGCGACGTACAAGCCGCTCAACGACATCTCCTCCCCGGAGGGCAAGATCGGCGGTGCCGCGCAGAAGCGCCTCGCCAACGGCGGCGTGCTGCACCACGCGAGCCTCAGCTACGACATGGACGGCCAGGTGCTCACCGAGGTGCTGCGCATCGGTCGCGAGAAGCTCAGCGACAAGGGCACGACCTCCGCCGCCAAGCGCGTCGACCCGCTCCGCAGCCAGACGGGCCTGCCGCGCGAGGAGATCATCGAGCGGTTCAAGGACACCTTCGCCACCCTCTACGGCGCGACCGAGGGTGCCATCAGCGACGAGGAGTACGCCGAGGCCGAGGCCCTGGTGCAGTCGAAGTTCGCCACCGACGCGTGGCTGCACCGCGTTCCGTGATCGGCGAGCCTGGGATCGCCCCCGGCCGCGTCGACATCCATCACGGCGACAACCTCGCCGTCGCGCGCACCCTCCCCGACGCCTCGTTCACGCTCATCTACCTGGATCCGCCGTTCAACACCGGGCGTCGGCGCGAGCGGGCGGTCGAATCCGCGGTCGACGTGACCGCAACTCCTCAAGATCCGCTTGCCGAGGCGGGGGGACCGGCCGAATCCCGCGAAGACGGTCGGTTGTTGAGGACTTCGGCATCCGGCCCGGTCAAGGCCGGCTTCCGCGGCCGCGAATACGCCCGGCTGCGCGGCGACCTCAGCCGCTACGACGACCGGTTCGAGGACTACTGGGACTTCCTTGAGCCCCGCCTGGCCGAGGCGTGGCGGCTGCTGGCCGACGACGGCACGCTGTACCTGCACCTGGACTACCGCGAGGCGCACTACGCCAAGGTGCTGCTCGATGCCCTCGTCGGCCGGGAGCGGTTCCTCAACGAGCTGATCTGGGCGTACGACTACGGGGCGAAGAGCCGCCGCCGCTGGCCGACGAAGCACGACACGATCCTCGTCTACGTCAAGGATCCGGCCGGCTACCACTTCGACTCCACGGCGGTGGACCGGGAGCCCTACATGGCGCCGGGCCTGGTGACCCCCGAGAAGGCGGCGCGCGGCAAGCTCCCCACCGACGTCTGGTGGCACACCATCGTGCCGACCTCGGGACGTGAGAAGACCGGCTACCCCACCCAGAAGCCCGAGGGGATCCTCCGTCGCATCGTGCAGGCCTCCAGCCGCCCCGGCGACCGGGTGCTCGACCTCTTCGCCGGCAGCGGCACCACCGGCGCCGTCGCCTCGGCGCTCGGCCGCGACGCGGTGCTGGTGGACGCCAACCCCGAGGCGATCGCAATCATGCGGCAGCGGATGCCGCACGCCACGGTGCACGGCGATTGAGGCGTGACCAGGCGCTGCGGCATCCGTAGGGTGAACACATGCGCTTCGGAACCTTCATCCCCCAGGGATGGCGACACGACCTCGTCGACATCCCGCCCGCCGACCAGTGGACCCTCATGCGCGACCTCGCCCAGCGTGCCGATGCCGGCCCGTGGGAGTCGCTGTGGGTCTACGACCACTTCCACACCGTGCCGGTGCCGAGCAACGAGGCCACGCACGAGGCGTGGACCCTGATGTCGGCGTTCGCCGCGTCGACGAGCCGCATCCGGCTCGGCCAGATGTGCACCTGCATGGGCTACCGCAATCCCGCGTACCTGGCGAAGGTGGCCGCCACCGTCGACCACGTCTCGGCGGGCCGGGTGGAGATGGGCATCGGCGGCGGCTGGTACGAGCACGAGTGGCGCGCCTACGGCTACGGCTTCCCCCGCATCGGCGACCGGCTGGGCATGCTCGCCGAGGGTGTCGAGATCATGCGGCAGGCCTGGGAGACCGGCCAGGCGACCCTCGACGGCGCGCACTACCAGGTGGACGGGGCCATCGTGCAGCCGCAGCCGGTGCAGCAGGGCGGCATCCCGATGTGGATCGCCGGCGGCGGCGAGAAGAAGACGCTGCGCATCGCCGCGCAGTACGCCTCGTACACGAACTGGTCGAGCGACCCCGACGAGTTCAGCCACAAGAAGCAGGTCCTCGAAGGCCACTGCGCCGACCTCGGCCGCGACCCGGGCGAGATCGTTCTCTCGACCAACTTCAACACCGTGGTGGCGGCCACCGAGTCCGAGGTGGCCGATCGTCTCGAGGCGATCGAGGCGCGCGTGCGCCCGTACCTCGGCGAGCGCACGGACGGCTTCATGGCCGAGTACCGTGGCGGCCGCGGTCTCGTGGGCACCCCGGAGCAGGTGATCGAACGCCTGCAGGCCATGCGCGAGCGAGGCATGGGCTACGCGATCCACTACTTCCCGGAGCTGGCCTACGACCGTTCCGGCGTCGAGCTGTTCGAGGCCGAGGTCATCCCCGCCCTCAGCTGACGAGGGGACGGGCGCCGGCGTAGCCGTCGGTGATGATGTCGGGGGCGGATGCCGGTGCGCCGAAGACCCGCGTGACACCCGGCTGCGCCGACCACGGGGTCCACCCGGGGTCGCCCTCGCGCACGAACGCGACCGCCGTGCCGTGCAGGGCCGCCGTGAGCGCACGCGGCGGCCGGGGCCCGGCGACGTCGGCGACCCCCACGGCATCGAGGCAGTCGAACCAGAACGGCACGTCGAGGCAGTGCAGCGCCCACCGGCGGGTGGGAGATGGCCACGAGAAGCTGTACGCCCAGGTCGCGGCCGGGCCGCCGGCGGCGACGCGGGCGTCGGCGACGCGCAGCACCAGCGAGCGGAACAGCCGGTCGGTGACGTAACGGCCCACGGTCGCCGCGGTGCCGCGTCGGCGCAGCGACCGGTTCGCCGCGAGGTACGCGCGCCGCACCGACCGTCGGGGAAGGAACAGCGACAGCGGCAGGGAGGGGGGCAGCAGGCGCAGCACCTTCCGCAGCCCGTCGGTGACCATCGTGAACTCGTCGTCGGTCGTTCCGAGCAGCAGGGGCTTGTCGGCGCCGATGCCGGCGGCGAGCGCATCGACGGTGGGCCGGGGCACCAGCTCGCCGTCGACGAGGGGGCCCCAGGGGAGTCCCTCGTGCAGCAGTTCGCGCACGACGGTGAGGGCGCCGGCATCCTCGGGCCTGCCCGCCGCCTCCTGCAGCTTCCAGAGCTCTTCCTCGGGGACCGACGTGAACCCCTCCCGCGTGGGCGCCACGCCGGCCAGCGCCGCGAGGCGGCGAGAGGCGCGCGCCGCGCGATCGGGCGCCACGTCGGCGATGGCCCCTGAGAACGAGACCGCGGCGTGGAAGAGATGCTGCGCGGCGGGCATGCCGAGGAGGGTGAGCACCGCCCCGCCGCCGGCGGACTGGCCGGCCAGGGTGACGCGCGCCGGGTCGCCGCCGAACGCGGCGATGTTGCGCTGCACCCATTCCAGGGCCGCGAGCCAGTCGCGGACGCCGCGGTTCGACGGCGCCCCCTCGATCGCCCCGAAGCCGTCGAATCCCAGCCGGTAGGCGACGGTGACCGTCACCACGCCGTCGCGGTTGAAGGCGGCGCCGTCATACCAAGGGCTCGCCGGCGATCCCGAGGTGAAGCCCCCGCCGTGGATGTACACGAGCACCGGCAGCCCCGGCCCGCTGTGGGTGGGGTTCGGGGTGAAGACGTTGACGTTCAGCGTCTCGTCACCGGGGATCGACGGCTCCGGGATGAGGGTGAGCCCGTCGTCGAACCGGTGCGGCGTGGCGCCGTACGCGGTGGCATCCCGCACGCCCGTCCACGGCACGACGGGTGCGGGCGCGGCGTAGCGGAGGGCCCCCACGGGAGCTGCGGCATACGGGATGCCGAGGAAGGCCGCCGAGCGGAACCCCCCGCGGGTGCGCCAGAACCCCCGGACGCGTCCCGCATCGGTGGTGACCAGGGTCGGCGCGGCCATGCATCGAGCGTAGACCGCTCGCCCCGTCCGGGGTGGCCGATGGCTTATCGTGTGCGCATGACACAGCGGTCACGCCCGGCATCCGAACTCACCGTCCACGAGCAGGCGTCGCTCACCAGCGGCGCCGACTTCTGGAGCACCAAGGCCGTCGAACGTGTCGGGGTGCCCTCGATCATGATGACCGATGGGCCGCACGGCCTGCGCAAGCAGACCGGCGCCGGCGACCACCTGGGGCTCGCGTCGAGCGTGCCGGCGACGTGCTTCCCACCGGCGGCGGGCCTGGCCTCGTCGTTCGACGCCGACCTTGTGGAGCGCGTGGGCGCGGCCATCGGGCGGGAGGCGGCGATCGAGGACGTCGCGGTGGTGCTCGGTCCCGGGATCAACATCAAGCGCTCGCCGCTGTGCGGCCGCAACTTCGAGTACTACTCCGAGGACCCCATCGTCGCGGGAGTGCTCGGTGCGGCGGCCGTGCGCGGCATCCAGTCCCAGGGCGTGGGCGCGTCGCTCAAGCACTTCGCCGCCAACAACCAGGAGACCGACCGCCTGCGGGTGAGCGCCGACGTCGACCCGAGGCCGCTCCGCGAGATCTACCTGCGCGGCTTCGAACGGGTGGTGACCGAGGCCCGCCCCTGGACGGTGATGTGCGCCTACAACCGCATCAACGGCGTGTACGCCTCGGAGGATCCGTGGCTGCTGACGCAGGTGCTGCGGGACGAGTGGGGCTTCGACGGGCTCGTCGTGTCGGACTGGGGCGCCGTCGAGGACCGCGTCGCGGCACTGGCAGCAGGGCTCGACCTGGAGATGCCGGCCAGCGGCGGGCGCACCGATGCGCAGCTGGTCGACGCCGTCGAGGGGGGCAGGCTCGCCGAGGGGGCGCTCGAGACCGCGGCGCAGCGGGTCATCGACCTCGTGGCGCGGGCCGGCGAACGCCCCGACGCTCCCGCGTCGCTCGACGTCGACGCGCATCACGCCCTCGCGCGCGAGGCCGCAGGGCGCTCGATCGTGCTGCTGAAGAACGACGGCGCCCTGCTGCCGCTGCGGCGGGACGCGCGCGTGGCCGTCATCGGCGCCTTCGCCGCCGTGCCGCGCTATCAGGGAGCGGGCTCATCGCTCATCAACCCGACCCGGCTCGACACGGCGCTGGAGGAGATCCGCGCCCTGTCCGACGGCGGCGTCGTCTTCGCCGCCGGCTTCGCGCTCGACGCCGGCGGGGCGGATGCCGCCGACGCCGACCGTCCGGATGCCGGCGTGCTGGTGGCCGAGGCCGTCGCAGCCGCGCGCGACGCCGAGACCGCCGTGGTCTTTGTGGGCCTGCCCGCCGCGGAGGAGTCCGAGGGCTTCGACCGCGAGCACATCGACCTTCCCGCGGAGCAGCTCGCACTTCTGGACGCGGTGCTCGAGGTCAACCCGCGCACGGTCGTCGTGCTCTCGCACGGCGGCGTCGTCGCGCTGCCCTTCCGCGACCGGGTGCCGGCGATCGTCGACGCGTGGCTGTTGGGGCAGGCCGGCGGCGGCGCGACCGCCGACGTGCTCTTCGGCGAGGTGAACCCGTCGGGCAAGCTCGCCGAGACGATTCCGCTGCGCCTGGCCGACACCCCCGCCTACGGCAACTTCCCGGGCGAAGCCGGGCACGTGCGCTACGGCGAGGGCCTTTTCGTCGGGTACCGCTGGTACGACGCCCGGCAGATGGACATCGCGTATCCCTTCGGCCACGGGCTGTCGTACACCTCGTTCGCGTACGGGGCGCCTGCGGCATCCGTCACCGACGCCGGTGACCTGCGCGTCGCGCTGACCGTGACCAACACCGGTGACCGGGCGGGGCGAGAGGTCGTGCAGGTCTACACGTCGCTGCCGGGCTCGGCCGTGGCCCGACCGCCGCGGGAGCTGAAGGCGTTCGCGTCGGTGGCGCTCGATGCGGGCGAGACGCGCGAGGTGGAGCTGCTCGTCGCGCGCGCGGACCTCGCGTACTGGGACGTGCGGGCCGACCGGTGGGTGGTCGAGGGTGGGGACTACCTCGTCGCCGTGGCCGCGTCGAGCCGCGACATCCGCGGCACGGTGACCGTCCCCGTCGCGGCAGACGAGGTGCGACTGCCGCTGACCATGGGCTCGTCGGTGGGCGAACTGCTCGGCCACCCGGTCGTCGGCCCCCTCGTGCAGCAGGCGATGGGGGCGATGCTGGGAGGCTCCACCGGCGGCGGGATCATGCCCGACGAGGCGATGCAGAAGATGATCGCGTCGTTCCCGATCGGCCGGCTGGCGGGCTTTCCCGGAGTGCCGGTCTCGTACGAGCAGCTCGAGCAGCTGGTCGCCGTGGCGAACGGAGTCGCGGGGACATGACAGAGGCCCCGGGCGCGATGCGCTCTCGGGGCCCCTGGTCGGCAGCGGGTTCGGGTCAGGCTGCCGACCATCCTCCGTCGCTGGCGAGGGTGACGCCGTTGATGTTCACGCCGTCGTCGCTCAGCAGGAAGGTGATGGATGCCGCCAGGGCATCGGCCTCGGCGGGGTCGGGGAGGATCGCCATCGCCGCACGCACGCGCTCAGCACCCAGCGGCGAGGCGAATTTCGCCTCGATGTTGGTGATGGTCGCGCCCGGGGCCACGGCGTTGCAGCGGATGCCGCTCGGACCGTACATGAACGCGGTGGACTTGGTGAGTCCCACCACGGCGTGCTTCGACGCGGTGTAGGCCGCGCCCGCGGCCGAGCCGCGCAGCGCCGCCTCGGAGGCGGTGTTGACGATGGAGCCGCCGCCCTGCGCGAGCATGGTCGGGATGACCGCGCGGGTGAGCTTCATCGTGCCGGTGACGTTGATGGCCATGACGCGGTCCCAGACGGCGTCGGTGACGTCGCCGATGGGCGTCATGTCGTCCATGATGCCCGCGACGTTGGCGAGGCCGTCGATCGTGTCGCCGGCGGCCTCGACGATGCGGGCGATGCCGCCGTCGTCGGTGATGTCGGCGACGACGGTGACGATGTCGGCGCCGGGGTGCTCGGCCGTGAACTCCGCCAGGCGCTCCTCGCTGACGTCGACGGCGACCACACGGCCGCCCTCACGGGCGACGCGCGACGCCGTGGCGCGGCCGATGCCGGAGCCCGCGCCGGTGACGATCACGGTCTGGCCGGTGAAGCGGCCCTGGTCGAGGCGCTCGGTCCACTCGCGCAGCGGCACGGCCGGGGTCGTGTCGGCGTCTGCCTCATCCGCGACGGCGGGTGCGGGGACGACGCCCTCGGGCACCTCACCGGCGGCGACGCGACGGACGAGCTCGTCGAGCATCTCCTGGGTGAACGAGCCGCGGCTCAGCTTGACGAGACGCTTGATGGCCAGGCGCTTGACCGGCTTGAAGACCTCGGGCGTCTGGCCGCTCTGCGCGAGCATGTCGGTGAGAATGGCGTTGCCGGCCGGGTCGGCCAGCCAATCGGCGATCGCAGAGTCGCCGGTGAGCGGGGTGGTGCCCATGGTGTAGTCCTTTCTACCGGACAAGAGTGTCCGGTATTAGGTTATACCCGTGGACAACGACGAGGAGGTTTCTCGCAAGGTCAACCGCGGCCGCGCGGCGGGGCCCGAGAACCGTCGCGCGCTCCTCCGTGCCGCCCGGGAGGTGTTCGCCGAGTACGGCCTGTCGGCGCCGTTCTCGGCCGTCGCCAAGCGCGCCGGCGTCGGGCAGGGCAGCCTCTACCGCCATTTCCCCGACCGCACCGCGCTCGCCGCGGCGCTCTTCGAGGAGAACGTCGCGGCGATCGAGGCGCACACCGCGCCCGATGACCGCACGCTCGAGGACCTCTTCGACGTCATCGTGGATCAGGCGGTGGTCTCCACCGCGCTCATCGACCTCATGGTGCGCAACCGCCACGACGCGCACGTGGTGGCCCTCGGTGATCGCTTCCGCCAGGTCGTCGACCGCCTGCTGGCTCGTGAGCTGCAGGCCGGTCACGTCGGCGCCCACGTCGACACCGCCGACATCATGCTCGCCGTCGGCATGCTCGCCGGTGAGCTCGCCCGCACCGACGAGGCCGACCGCGCTGCCGTCGCGACGCGCGCGCGAAAGCAGTTCCGGCGGGCTTTCGCAAGCTGAGAAACCAGATCACGGCCGCGTCTTACACTGCCTGAGGCCCGGCCCGACCGGCCCGCCCGGCGCGACGAGTGGAGAACGAAAAGTGGCAGACATCCGTGAAGCACACCAGGCTCACGACAAGCTCAAGCGGGGCATAACCGGACCGCTGCTGTTCGTCTTCATCCTGGGGGATGTGCTGGGCGCGGGAATCTACGCGCTCATGGGTGTGCTGTCGGCTGAGGTCGGCGACGCGCTGTGGGCGCCGTTGCTGGTCGCGCTGGCCCTCGCCCTGCTGACGGCGGGCTCCTACGCGGAACTGGTCACCAAATACCCCCGTGCGGGCGGGGCGGCGGTGTTCGCGGAGCGCGCGTTCAAGGTGAAATGGCTGTCGTTCCTGGTCGGCTTCAGCATGCTCGCTGCGGGCGTCGTGAGTGCGGCGGGACTGGCGCTGGCCTTCGCGGGCGACTACCTCACGTCGTTCATCGACGTGCCCCCCACGCTCGCCGCCCTGGTCTTCCTCGCCCTCGTCGCGGCGCTGAACGCGCGCGGCATCCGCGAATCGATGCGCACGAACATGGTGATGACGTGCATCGAGCTCAGCGGCCTCGTGATCGTGATCGTCGCCGTGGCGATCATGATGGGCTCCGGCGGGGGAGACGTCTCGCGCATCGGTCAGTTCCCGACCGACACCTCGCCCGCGATCGCCGTGCTCGGCGGTGCGATCATCGCCTACTACTCCTTCGTCGGGTTCGAGACGTCGGCGAACATCATCGAAGAGGTCACCGCCCCCTCGCGCGTCTACCCGCGGGCGCTGTTCGGCTCGCTCATCGTCGCGGGCATCGTGTACGTGCTGGTGGGCCTCGCCAGTGCCATCGCCCTTCCCGCCGAGGACCTGCAGAATTCCAGCGGGCCGCTGCTGGACGTCGTCGCGGCCACCGGCGTTCCGATCCCCGAGATCCTCTTCAGCCTCATCGCGCTCATCGCCGTCGCCAACGGCGCGCTGCTGACGATGATCATGGCCAGCCGCCTCGCCTTCGGGATGGCCGAGCAGGGGCTGCTGCCCTCGGTGCTGGGCAAGGTGCTCCCGAAGCGTCGCACGCCATGGGTCGCCATCGTCGCCACGACCGCGGTCGCGATGGTCCTCGCGCTCATCGGCGACCTCGCGACTTTGGCCGAAACGGTCGTGCTGCTGCTGCTGTTCGTCTTCCTCAGCACCAACATCGCGGTGCTCGTGCTCCGGCGCGAGACGGTCGACCACGATCACTTCCGGGTGTGGTCGTTCGTACCGGTGCTGGGAGCGGCATCCTGCATCCTGCTGCTCAGTCAGCAGAGCGCACAGGTGTGGATGTTCGGCATCGTCCTGCTGGCGGTGGGCGCCGTGCTCTACCTCGCCGCGCGCGTCGTCCGGCGCCGCCGGGCGGACCGGGGCGCGGTCCAGGACTGACTGCGCCCGGCTCAGGTGTTGAGGAACGCCAGCAGCGTCTCGTTGACCTCGTCGCCGTGGGTCCACAGCAGTCCGTGCGGCGCGCCCTCGAGCTCGACGTAAGTGGCATCCGGCAGCAGTTCCCGCAGTCGCCGGCCGGTGGCGTCGATCGGCAGGATGCGGTCGGCGCTGCCCTGCAGCACGAGGGTCGGCACCGAGAGTTCCGCGATGTCGGCGCGGAAGTCGGTCGGCCACGTCAGCGGCGCGGCGATGATGGCGGTGTTGCCGGCGAGGTTCGCCACGGCCACACTCGCGTCGACGGCCTCCTGCGAGATGCGCTCGCCGAGCGTGTCATCGAGGTTGTAGAAGTCGTGGAAGAACCCGGTGAGGAAGGCGTACCGGTCGGTGCGCACGGCGCCCGAGGTCTCCCGGAAGTACTCCTCCGGCGCGGCGCCCTCGGGGTTGTCCTTCGTGATCGCGAGGTACGGCTGCAGCGGGCCCAGCAGCGCCGCCTGCGACACCCGGCCGGATCCGTAGCGGGAGAGGTAGCGCACCACTTCGCCGGTGCCCATCGAGAAGCCGACGAGCGCGGCATCCTGCAGGTCGAGCTCCTCCATCAGGGCGTGAAGGTCGGCGGCGAAGGTGTCGTAGTCGTAGCCGGACCCCGCCTTCGTCGACGCCCCGAACCCGCGGCGGTCGTAGGCGATGACGCGGAAACCGGCGTCGAGCAGGGCGGCCTGCTGCTTGCCCCACGACTCACCGTTGAGCGGGAAGCCGTGGATCAGCACGACCGGCCGCCCGGTGCCCTGGTCGGTGTAGTACAGCTCGATGTCGGCCGAGTTCTCGGTCGCGACGGTGATGTAGGCCATGGTCTCTCCTCGCGCCGAGGGGGTCGGATGCCTCGACTCCCCTCGAAGCTAGAGGGCCGCCGCTCGTGGGCGCCAGAGGTTGCGGTGCCCCGGCTCTGCTACCACCGTCAGGCGTCGCGACCGGCGCCCGCCGACGGGGTGACGGTGAACAGGTGCGGTGCGGCGAAGCCGGCATCGGCGAACGCGCGCGTGACGGCATCCGAGACGGCCGCGACCCGGTCGTGTGCCACGAGCGCGATGGCGGAGCCGCCGAAGCCGCCGCCGGTCATGCGGGCGCCGACCGCACCCGCGGCCACCGCCGCCTCGACGGCGGTGTCGAGCTCGGGCACCGAGATCTCGAAGTCGTCGCGCATCGACACGTGCGAGGCGTCGAGCAGTGCGCCGATCGCGCGGGGGCCTTCTGCGCGCAGGGCCTCGACGGTGTCGAGCACGCGCTGGTTCTCGGTCACGACGTGGCGGACGCGCCGGAAGGTGACGTCGTCCATGAGCTCCTGCGCCCGGTCGAGGTCGGCGACCGACACATCGCGCAGCGACGGCACGTCCATGATCTCGGCGCCCTTCTCGCACGACGCCCGGCGCTCGCCGTACCCGCCGGTGGCGTGCGCGTGCTTGACGTGCGTGTCGATGACGAGCAGCTCCAGGCCCGCGGCGGCGAAGCCGAGGTCCACCACCTGGGCCTCGAGCGTGCGGCAGTCCAGGAAGATCGCGGCATCCGTCTGCCCGAGCATCGACGCCATCTGGTCCATGATGCCGGTGGGCGCCCCCACCGCCTCGTTCTCGGCGCGGCGGCCCACCTGGGCGAGGGTGACGCGGTCGGCGCTCACGCCCCAGGTGTCGGCCAGCGCCGTCGCGGCAGCGCCCTCGATGGCCGCCGACGACGACAGGCCGGCTCCGACCGGCACGTCGGAGGCGAACGCGAGGTCGACGCCGGTCACGGCGTCGGCGGAGAGGCCGGCGGCGTGCAGCAGCGCCCAGGCGACGCCGAGCGGATACGCCGACCACTCGGGGACGCGCGGGGCGCCCTCGCTCGGGAACAGCGCGTCGAGGTCGGTCAGCGGAACCTCGACGGGCACGGGGTCGAAGGTCGACACGACGCGGATGCGGCCGTCGGTGCGGGTCCCGAGCGCGACGTGCGTGCGGTGGGGCGTGGCGAACGGGAAGACGAAGCCGTCGTTGTAATCGGTGTGCTCGCCGATGAGGTTCACCCGGCCCGGCGCCGACCAGGTGCCGATCGGCTCGTGGCCCGTGAGCGTGGCGAAGAGGTCGCGTGCGGCATCCCGGGTGCTGGCGGTCTCGGTCACAGGGACACTCCTTCGATGGCGGCGCGCAGGCGCTCCGCTGCGGTTTCGGGGGGAACATCGCCGATCCAGGCGCCCATGGCCGCCTCGCTGCCGGCGAGGAACTTGAGCTTGTCGGCGGCGCGGCGGGGGCTCGTGAGCTGCAGGTTCAGGCGCACGGTGTCGCGGCCGTGGTGCACCGGCGCCTGGTGCCAGGCGGCGATGTAGGGCGTGGGGGAGTCGTAGAGGGCGTCGACGCCGCGCAGCAGCCGCAGGTAGAGCGGCGCGAGCTCGTCGCGTTCGGCATCGGTCGTCTCGGCGAAGTCGGCGACGTGGCGGTGCGGCAGCAGGTGCACTTCCAGCGGCCAGCGCGCCGCGAACGGCACGAAGGCGGTCCAGTGCTCGCCGGCGAGGATGACACGGGGCCCGGTGCGCTCGAAGTCGAGGATGCGCTGGAAGAGGTCGGGCGCGGTGCGGTCGATCGAGTCCAGCAGCCGGGTCGTGCGGGGGGTGATGTACGGGTAGGCGTAGATCTGGCCGTGGGGGTGGGGGAGGGTCACGCCGATCGCCTCACCGCGATTCTCGAAGGGGAAGACCTGCTCGATGCCGGGAAGCTCCGACAGGGCGGCGGTGCGGTCGGCCCAGGCCTCGATCACCGTGCGGGCGCGGGTGACGGACTGCGTGCCGAACGAGCCGGAGTGCTCGGGGCTGAAGCAGACGACCTCGCACCGACCGACCGACGTGCGGGTGCGGCCGAGGCCGAGGTGCGCGAGGTCCTCGATGCCGCGCGGCGGGTCGCTCGCGGCGGGGGCGTCGCCGTGCGCTTCGGCGAGCGCGGGACCGAACGACGGCGACTTGTTCTCGAACACCGCGACGTCGTAGCGCGAGGGGATCTCCGACGGGTTGGTCGGCGACTGCGGCGAGAGCGGGTCGAGCTCGGCCGGCGGCAGGAACGCGCGGTTCTGCCGCGCGGCGGCGATGGAGATCCAGTCGCCGGTGAGGATGTCCTGGCGCATCGTCGCCGTGGCCGGCCGCGGGTCGAGCTCGCGGGTGTCCACGGCGCGCTCGGGGCCGAGCGTCGTGTCGGGGTCGTCGTAGTAGAAGAGGTCGCGGCCGTCGGCCATGCGGGTGGCCCGCTTGACCACCCCGGCTGCCAGCGTGACGGGTTCGGGGGTTTCGGGTGTGCCGAACTCAGCAATGTTCACGTCAACAGGCTATGTCGAGGCCTGTGTTATCGTCAACACGACCGTGGGGTGAGGAGAACGCGGATGGCTCGCGACCCGATGAACGACCTGGACCGGCTCGAGCGCGCCCCTGCGGCGCGGGCGGATGCCACGGGCGCGGCGAAGCGGGTGTCGATGCTGGACGTCGCCGCACGGGCGGGCGTCTCGGGGCAGACGGTCTCGCGGGTGGTCAACGGCAGCCCGCGAGTCGACCCGGCCACGCGGGCGCGCGTCGAAGAGGCGATGGAACGGCTCGGCTACCGTCCGCATCGCGCCGCCCGGGCGCTGCGCACCGGCCGCACCCACACCGTCGGACTCGTCGCGACGACCCTCGCCACCGTCGGGAACTCCCGCATGCTGCAAGCGGTGGTGGATGCCGCGACCGGCCGGGGCTACGCCGTCGTGGTCGTGACGCTGGATGCGGCATCCGGCATCGCCGACGCCTTCGCGCGGCTGCGCGACCAGGGGGTGGACGGGGCCATCGTGCTGAACGAGGCGACCGCCGTCGTGCGTGACGCCGTGGCGCCGGCGGGCCTCGCGCTCGTGGTCGTGGACTCGCCCGTCGATGACCGGTTCGCCGCCGTCCAGACCGACCACGCCGCCGGCGCGCGCGCGGCGACGGAGCACCTGCTCGGCCTCGGTCACGCGACCGTCTGGCACCTCGCCGGACCCGAGACGTCGTACGCTGCGGCCGAGCGCGAGCGGGGATGGCGTGCGGCGCTGGTCGACGCCGGCATCGAGGTACCGCCACCCGTGCGCGGCGACTGGACCGCGGCATCCGGCTTCGCCGCGGCCGCTGAGCTTCCCGTCGATGTCACGGCGGTGTTCGCCGCGAATGACCAGATGGCCCTCGGCGCGCTGCGCGCGCTCACCGAGGCCGGGCGGCGCGTGCCCGAGGACGTCAGCGTCGTGGGCTTCGACGACGTGACGGATGCCGCGGACTACCGGCCGCCGCTGACCACCGTGCGCCAGGACTTCGACGCCCTCGGGGCCGAGGCCCTTGCCGCGCTCGTCGCGGCGATCGAGGGCGGCGACCAGCCGGTGGTGCTGCTGCCCGCGACGCTGGTCGTGCGGGCCAGCACCGCCCCGCCGAGCGGCTAGGCGTCCGCCGCGCGGCGGGCCTCCCAGCCGGTGCGGACCATCTCGTCGACGGAGTACCGGTTCTCCCACTGCAGATCGCGGGCGGCGAGTTCGCCGGTGGCGACGATGCGGTCGGGGTCCCCCGCACGACGCGGCGCGATCTCGGGCGTGAAGTCGATGCCGGTGACGCGGGCCATGGCATCCATGATCTGGCGCACCGACAGGCCGTTGCGGGACCCCAGGTTGTATGCGGCCTCGATCGGCTCGCCGGCGGCCAGGCGCTGCGCGGCCACGACGTGGGCGGCGGCGATGTCGGCGACGTGCACGTAGTCGCGCACGTTGCTGCCGTCGGGGGTGTCGTAGTCGTCGCCGTTGATGCGCGGGGTGCGGCCCTCGATGAGCGCCTCGAACACCAGCGGGAACAGGTTGTGCGGGCTGGTGTCGTAGACGGCGAGGTCGCCGGACCCCACGACGTTGAAGTACCGCAGCGACGTGTGGCGCAGCGGCGCCGCGTCGTCGGCGGTCGCGACGGCCTGGTCGCGGATCAGCCACTCGCCGATCAGCTTCGACTCGCCGTAGGGCGACGCCGGGCGCTTGGGGAGGTCCTCGGTCACGAGCTCGACGTCGGGGGTGCCGTACACGGCGGCGGACGAGGAGAAGACGAGCTTGTCGACGCCGGCATCGGCCATCGCCTGCAGCACGACGCGGGTGCCCTCGACGTTCTGCTCGTACGTGTGCAGCGGGCGCTTCACCGAGACACCGGCGTACTTGAACCCGGCGACGTGGATGACGCCCTCGACGTCGTGCTCGCGCAGCGTCTGCTCCATGAGCGCGCGGTCGAGGATCGTGCCGCGGACGAAGGGCACCCCCTCGGGCACGAACGACGCGTGGCCGCTGGAGAGGTCGTCGATGACGACCGGAGCAAGCCCCGCCGAAGCGAGCGCGCGGACGACGTGGGCACCGATGTAGCCGGCACCGCCGGTGACAAGCCAGGACATGCTTCCATCCTGCCTGATCGTGCGGCGTGCGCCGACGGCGCTACTCGACCTCGTGGCCGAGATCCGGGCGTGCGACGAAGCGGGCGGTGGCATCCGTCATCGCCTCGAGCTCGACGACGACGATCTCGTTCGCGCCCTCCCGGGTGACCGGGCCCGGCACGTAGAGAGTGCGCTGCGGGCCGCGGCGCCAGTAGCGGCCGAGGAAGAACCCGTTGACCCAGGCATACCCCTTGCCCCAGCCGGCGGTGTCGAGGAAGAGGTCCGCGGATGCCGCGAGCTTGAAGGACGCGCGCAAGCCCACCGGACCGGCGGCGCGTCCGGCGCCCACGGCCTCGGCGGGTGCGGCGCCGGCGACCGCCGCGCCGAGGGCCGGCACGTCGAACGTGCGCACGTGCCAGGGGCCAGCGATCGGCTCGCCGTCGAGGCGCACGTCGCCGACGAGGCCCTTGGGCTCGCCGATCTTCGTGTCGTAGTTGACGCGGCCGGTCTCTTCGACGAGCAGCCGCAGCTCGCGGCCGGCGGGAAGCGGCATGGCCAGGTCGCCGACCGTGCGCTGCAGGATGCCGGCGGGGCGATCGTCCACCGACACCCAGGCGTAGTCGCGCACGTCGGCGTCGAGCACGCGGGTGCGGTCGGTGTCGACGGATGCCGCATACTCGGCGAGCACGAGGTCCGGGCCCAGCTCGTCGAGCGTCGGCGGAGTGTCGAACGTGCCGCGGTCGGTCGCGACGAGCGGCAGCGGGTCGCCGACCGGCTGCAGCGGCACCGACAGCACGGGCGCGTCGACGGGTTCGGGCAGGGGCTCGTCGGGCACCGGGGCGTGCTTGGCGATCACGTCGCGGAAGGCGCGGAACTTCTCCGTGATGTCGCCGGACTCGGTGATGGGGGAGTCGTAGTCGTACGACGTCACCATCGGCAGGTAGCGCCCGGAGTCGTTGGCGCCGTTGGTGAGGCCGAAGTTCGTGCCGCCGTGCACCATGTAGATGTTGACCGACGCCCCGGCCGCGAGCAGCTCATCGAGGTCGCGGGCCGCGTCGGCGAACGTCGTGGTGTGGTGCTTCTCGCCCCAGTGATCGAACCAGCCGCACCAGAACTCCATGCACATGAGCGGGCCGGTGGGCTGGTGCTCGCGCAGGGTGGCGAGGCGCTCCGCGATGCGGGAGCCGAACGACCCGGTCTTGTGCAGGCCCTCGTGCGCGCCGCCTTCGAGCATGTGCGGGATCGGCTGGTCGACCTGGGTCAGCGGCACCGTGATGCCCGCGGCGCGCGTCACGCGGATGAGTTCGGCCAGGTACGCCTTGTCGGCGCCGTACGCGCCGTACTCGTTCTCGATCTGCACCAGGATGACGCTGCCGTCCCGGTCGATCTGGCGCGGCGCGACGATCGCGTTGATGCGGTCGAGGAAGCTCGTGACGGCCGCGAGGTAGCGCGGGTCGGAGCTGCGCAGCTTCATGTCGGTGTCGGCGGTGAGCCAGGTGGGAAGCCCGCCGTTGTGCCACTCGGCGCAGATGTAGGGGCCCGGGCGCACGATGGCGTGCATGCCCTCCTCGGCGACGAGGTCGAGGAACCGGCCGAGGTCGAGGCCGCCCGCGGCATTCCACTGTCCCTCCACCGGCTCGTGGGCGTTCCACGCGACGTAGGTCTCGATCGCGTTCAGCCCCATGAGCCGGGCCTTGCGCAGCCGGTCGCGCCACAGATCGGGGTGCACGCGGAAGTAGTGCAGGGCACCCGAGATGATGCGGTGGGGCTCGCCGTCGAGCAGGAAGTCGGTCTCGCCGATCTCAAAGCGCGAAGTCATGCCCCCAGCCTACCCGGCAAGCGTTTTCCAGTCCCGGGGGTACCAGGGCGCACGCCGGGGACGTGCACAACGTCGCCAATCCGACTTCCTCCTCCGTCGGGCTGGGCGTCCCAGTCTCTTGCGCTGCGAATCGGCGACGTTGTGCGCGCGGCGCCGGGCTACGGCAGCGTCAGTACGCCGTTGCGACGGTGCGGCAGCGTCGCCAGCGCCTCGTCGCGCAGCACCGGGGGGAGCAGCCGCTCCGGGGCGTCCTGGAAGACGATCGGCCGCAGGAAGCGTCGGATCGCGGTCGCCCCGACCGACGTGTGCAGCGACGTCGTCGCCGGCCACGGCCCGCCGTGGTGCTGCGACCAGGTGACGGCGACGCCGGTGGGCCACCCGGCGAAGAGCACGCGGCCGGCGCGGTCCTGCAGCAGCGCCAGGGTCGCCGAGACGTCGTCGGTGTCCTCGGCGTGGAGCGTCGCCGTCAGGCACCCCTGCACCGCCCGGAGTGCCCGGTGAAGGTCCTCCTCGCCGTCGTAGCGGATGAGCAGCGTCACCGGGCCGAAGCACTCCTCGAGGAGGGTGTCTGCCCGGTCGGCGACAGCCGCGGCGTCGGTCGCGAGCACGACCGGTCGCGCGCCTTCGGCCGTCTCGGCCCCGTGGGCGACGACGGTGACCGACGGGTCGGCGGTGAGGGCGTCGACGCCGGCGGGGAACGCCTCGGTGATGCGGTCGGTCAACAGTGGCCCGCCGGCGATCCCCGTCACGGCGTCCGCGACCGCCTGTTCGAAGCCGGTGCCGCGCGGCACGAACACGACACCCGGCTTCGTGCAGAACTGTCCCACGCCGAGCGTGAACGACGCCGCGAGGCCCTCGGCCAGCTGCGCGCCCCGCGCGTCGATGGCCGCGGCCGTGATGACCACGGGATTGATGCTGCCGAGCTCCCCATAGAAGGGGATGGGGTCGGGGCGCGAAGCGGCGAGGTCGAACAGCGCCCGCCCTCCCGAGAGCGACCCGGTGAAGCCGGCGGCCTGAATGACCGGATGCCGCACCAGCGCGTTGCCGGCCTCGCGCCCCTCGACGAGGGCGAGAGACCCGGCAGGAGCCCCCGCGGCCTCGAGCGCCGCCGCGGCGATCTCGGCGGTGCGACGCGACAGCTCGGGGTGCCCGGAGTGGGCCTTCACGATGACCGGGTTGCCGGCGGCGAGGGCCGAGGCGGTGTCGCCGCCGAGCACCGAGAACGCGAAGGGGAAGTTCGAAGCCGAGAAGACCGCCACCGGGCCGACGCCGGTGAGCATGCGGCGCAGCTCCGGTCGCGGCGGGGTGGCCGCGGCATCCGCGTCGTCGACGGTCAGCTCGAGGTACGAGCCCTGCTCGACGACGCCGGCGAACAGGCGCAGCTGCCCGGTGGTGCGGGCGACTTCGCCGCGCAGGCGACCGGCGCCCAGGCGGGTCTCGCGGTCGGCGATCTCGACGACCTCGTCGGATGCCGCGTCCAGCGCATCGGCGAGGGCACGCAGCCACGCGGCGCGGTCGGAGGCGGGCGCGGTGCGCCACACGGGTGCGGCGGCGGCGGCCGCGGCCGCGAAGACGTCGAGCTGCTCGGTGGTGGTGGTCATGGCAGTTCCTTTCGTGGCGGGAACGAGGGTGTCACGCGAAGCGCAGGCCCAGGCCTGCGTGCGGGGTCTCGGTCAGCCGTCCGTCGGCGATCGCGACGGGCGAGGGATCGGCGAGGGCACCGAGCGTGCCGAAGCCGGCGTCTTCGACGTCTTCGACCAGTGGCGCCGGTAGGCCCTCGGCGGGCGGGAGGCAGAGGGCGAGCTGGCCGGAGAGCTCCGGCAGCAGGTGCGGATGCAGCGCCGCGCCGTGGTCGGCGGCGACGGCGGCGATGCGCAGGAATGGCGTGATGCCACCCACGCGCACGACGTTCGGCTGCACGATCTGCGCGGCACCTGCGCGCAGGAAATCCCCGAACCGGTGGGCGGTGTGCAGGTTCTCGCCGACCGCGATGGGAAGGCGGGACGAGGCATCCAGGCGCCGGGCGAGCTCGGCGTGACCGGCGAGGTCGTCGGCGCGCAGCGGCTCCTCGATCCACGCCGGGCGCACCTCGGCGAGCACCTCGAGCGTGAGGGTCGCCTGGTCGAGGTCCCAGCGCTGGTTGGCGTCGATCATGAGGGCGCGATCGGGGCCGATGACCTCGCGGACGGCGCGGAGACGCTCGAGGTCCTCGGCCGCATCGGCCTTTCCTACCTTGACCTTCACCGCGTCGAAGCCGGCGGCGACCCACCGCTCGGCCTGGGCGACCAGGTCGTCGAGGGGGTAGTGCAGGTTCACGCCGCTGCCGTAGACGCCCGCCGACGCGCGATGCCGCCCCAGCAGGTCGGAGACCGTGCCGTCGGCCACGCGCGCCGCGGCATCCCACACCGCCAGATCGAGCCCGGCCAGCGCGATGGTCGTCACGCCGCCGCCGCCCGCCTCGTGCAGGTGCTCCCACAGGCCCTGCCACGCCTCGCCCGGCTCTGCCGAGCCGCCCACGGCGGCGGGGGCGATGTCGTGCTGCAGCAGCGCGAGCACCGCCTCGGCGCCGATCTGCGGCGTCCACGCGAATCCCCAGCCCTCGGCGCCGTCCGCGCGCACCAGGTGGGTTGCGATCACGCCGACGCTCGTCACGTCCGCGCCCCACGGGCGCGTCAGCGGCACGCGCACGAGGCGCGCGTCGAGCGAGGCGATGGTCGTCACAGCAGCGCCCTCCCGGCGTCGAGGATCTCGGCGAGCCGCGCCTCCTGCTCGGGCGTCGGGTCCACCAGCGGCGGCCGGACGCCGCCGACGGGCAGGCCGCTCAGGCGCAGGCCCGCCTTGATGAGCGAGACGCCGAAGCCGGGGGTCTCGTCGCGGAGGGCCGCGAGGGGAGCATAGAAGCCGTCGACGAGCGCCAGGCGCCGAGCCTCGTCGCCGTCGACGTACGCGCGGTAGTGGGCGTTCGCCACCTCGGGGATCATCGCGAAGGCCGCGGACGAGTACAGCGGCATGCCGATGCCGCGGTAGGCGCCCTGAGTCAGCTCGGCGGTGAGCAGGCCGTTGAACAGCGCGAAATCGTCGCGGCCCGATTCGGCGACCGCCCGCACGATCAGCTGCGCGGTGCCGATGTCGCCGACGCCGTCCTTGAATCCGACGACCTTCGGGTTCTCGAGCAGGCGTCGCACCGACGCGGGGGTGAACTGGGCGTTGCCGCGGTGGTACACGACGACCGGCAGGTCGGATGCCGCGGCGACCGCCTCGACGTAGGCGACGAGACCGGCCTGCGGCCCGCCGACGAGGTAGGGCGGCAGCACCAGCAGCGCGTCGGCGCCGGCGTCGGCCGCACCGCGGGCGACCTCGAGCGCGTGCCCGAGCGGTCCGCCTGCTCCCGCGACGACCGGCACGGCGCCGGCCACGGTGTCCACGGCGGTGCGGACGACCGCAGCCGCTTCGGTGGCGCTCAGCGCGTGGAACTCGCCCGTGCCGCAGGCGGGGAAGATCCCGCCCGGGGAGTGGGAGAGGCCGGTGGCGACGTGTGTGGCCAGCAGCTCGGTGTCCACCCGCCCCGCGGTGTCGAAGGGGGTGACGGGGAAGAAGAGGATGCCGTCGAAGTTCACGCGGGCACGTCCTTTCGGTCAGCGGGGGTCTCGGCGAGTTCGTCGCGCCAGTGGTGCTGCGGCGTCCAGCCCAGCAGTCGGCGGGCCTTCGCGGTCGAGAAGGCGGGCGCGGTGCCGGTGAGCACCGCGGCGGCCGCCTCGGTGCCGGGGTGGAACTGCGGCATGAGCTCGGCGAGGGGCTCCCGGGCGAGGGCGTCGTCGGCGCCGACGAAGAAGGTCTCGCCGTTGGGGATGTCGGGGAGGGCGGCCAGCAGCGTGTCGGTGAAGCGGGCGACGTCGCGCGCGTCGACGTAGTTGAACAGCGCCGGCGCCGACAGGGCGGGGTCGTCCAGGCGCTCCCGCACGGTGTGCCCCTGCTGCGTCGGTGCGCCGGCCCACTCCTCGGGCGTCAGCACGTAGCAGGGCCGGAACGAGGCGAACCGCACCGCATCGCCCGTCTGACGCCGCAGCATGTCGATCGTCTGCTCGATGAGGAGCTTCGACAGCGCGTACGCGTTCCACGGGCGGGCCGGGGTCTCTTCGTCCAGCGGAAACCGGTCGGGCACCCACCCCGTCGGCGCGTTGTAGCCGAGCACGGTCGGGCTGGATGCCGCGACCACCTTGCCCACCCCTGCGGCCACCGCGCCGCCGAGCACCGAGACGGCGAGGGCGGCGTTGGTGCGCAGGATCACGTCCTCCGGCGCGCTGAAGGGCACCGCGATCGCCGCGAGATGCACCACGGCGTCGGCGCGGGCGCTTTCGAGGGCGTCGTGGGTGGCGCGCGCGTCGGTGAGGTCGATCGTGAGCTGCTCGACGCCGGCCCCGGTGAGGGCGGGTGAGGTGTCGCGGTCCAGCGACAGCACGTCGTGCCCGGCCGTGGCCAGGCCCGCGGCGAGGCTGCGGCCGAGGCGGCCCGCGCCGCCGGTGACGACGATGCGGCTCATCGCCCCGTCTCCGTGAGGAGGGCGATGCCGAGCTCGTCGATACGCACCGGCAGTCCGGTCTCGAGCGAGCGGTTGCCGGCGATCCCGACCGCGATCGAGCGCAGGCCGTCGGTCCAGTCCGCGGGGCGCGCCAGCGGGTCGTCGCCGGGGCCGACGAAGACGTCCGACAGCAGCAGCGCGTCGCCGCCGCCGTGCCCGCCGGCGGCGTTCACGATCGGCATCTCGACGGCCTCTTCCCAGTGGCGCTGCACCAGCAGGCGCTCGCCCTGAGGGCGGAGGGATGCCGAGCCTGCGGCATCCACGGCGCTCGGGTCGATGACCGGGTGCAGGCCCTCGTCGACGAGCACGGCGCCCCGCTCGACGACCTCGAGCTCGGCGCGGCCGAGGGTGCCGTTGACGGCCACCTGGTAGCCCTCCCACGGTGCGTGGGCGTTGAGGGAGTACGACAGCGTCGCGCCGCCGGAGTAGTCGACGACCAGGGCGAGGTTGTCCTCGATCGTGATGCCCGGGCCGAAGACGTCGCGGTCGCGCAGGTAGCCGTCGTGCTGCTCGGCGTCGAGGTACAGCGCCTGCAGCCGAGGGTCGTCCCGCAGGTCGAGTTCGAACGGGTCGTGGTCACCCTCGTGCGTGCCCCGCTCGGGCCGATCGCCGAGCCCGCGCCGGGCGGCGTTGTCGGCACCGTAGAACCGCAGCCCACCGGAGGCGTAGACACGACGCGGCTGCTGGCGGATCCACCAGTTCACGAGGTCGAAGTGGTGGCTGGATTTGTGCACCAGCAGCCCGCCGGAGTGCTCCTTCTCGCGGTGCCACCGGCGGAAGTAGTCCGCGCCGTGCTTGGTGTCGAGCATCCACGAGAAGTCGATCGAGGTCACCTCGCCGATGAGGCCGTCCTGGATGACCTGGCGCAGCGCGCTGTTGCGGGGCGAATACCGGTAGTTGAAGGTGAGCACCACGGCGCGGCCGGTGCGGGCGACGGCATCCTCGATGGCGGCGGCGCTGGCGGCGTCGATCGTGAGGGGCTTCTCGACGACGACGTCGGCGCCGGCATCGAGGGAGCGCACGATCAGTTCGGCGTGCAGGTCGTCGCGTGCGCAGATGATGACCCGGTCGATGCGCTCGGCGGCGATCATCTCCTCGAGCCGATCCGGCTGCCACACCGTGGGGGCGGCGGCACCCCGAGAGACGGCCCGATCGACGGCGTGGGCCGCGCGCGCCGGGTTCGGCTCGCACACGGCGACGAGGTCGGCGCGGTCGGCGTAGTCGCCCGTGATCGCGTCGACGTACATCTGGGAGCGGTGTCCGGCGCCCAGGAGCGCGTAGCGGGTCTTCGTCATCGGGAGCCCTCGTGTGGGATGGTCAGGAAACGTTTTCTGAGGGTAGCACGGTCATCGTGCGTGGCGCCGGCGGGCGGCCGTCGGCGTCACTCCGGAGCGCGCCCGGTGCTCCCGCGCACGATCAGGCGCGGGGTGAGCGAGACCGCCTCCTCGGCATGGTCGCCGGTGAGCAGGGCGTGCATCGCCTGCCAGGCGCGGCCGCCGAGGTCGGACGCCGGCACGGCGGCCGTCGTCAGGGGCGGCGTCGTGTACTGCGCGAAGGGGATGTCGTCGAAGCCCGCGACCGAGAGGTCCTCGGGCACCCGCACGCCCCGATCGGCGAGGGCCGACATCAGGCCCATCGCGACGAGGTCGTTGAAGGCGAGCACGCCCGTGGCCCCGCTGCGGCGGACGGCCCCCGCAGCGGCGGCGCCGCTGTCGAAGTCGACGCCGCAGGGGAGCTCGGCGATCTCGAGGTCCGCGTGGGCCGACCGGGCGTCGGCCAGCGCGGCCAGCCGCGCCGCGTTGGAGGCGCTGCGGGCGAGACCGGCGAGGTAGACCAGCCGGCGATGGCCGAGCCCGTACAGGTGGTCGATCAGGTCGGCGAAGGCGGAGCGATAGTCGGCGGCCACCACGGGCACGCCGCTCTGCGGCGGTCGGTTGATCACGACGGCGGGGGAGAGCGCGGGCAGGAGCGCGGCCAGCTCGTCGTCGGGCATGCGCGGGGCGCACAGCACCACGCCGTCGGTGCGCCGTCGCGTCTCGGCGGCGAGCACCCGCTCCTCGTCGACCTGCTCGGCCGAGTCGGCGATGAGCACGTGATAGCCGTCGCCCGCGGCCGCCCGGCTGAGCCCCCGCAGGATCTCCTGGAACGTCGGGTTGGCGAGGTCCGGCACGACGACGGCGATGGTCTGGGTGCGGCCGAGCACGAGGCTGCGGGCGAGCGGGCTGGCGATGTAGCCGAGGTCCACAGCGGCGGCTCTCACTCGCTCGGCCAGCTCGGCGTCCACCGTGGCATTGCCGTTCATGACGCGCGACACCGTCGACAGCGAGACGCCCGCTTGGCGGGCCACGTCGGTGATGGTGGCCTTGCTCGACGTCCTGCGCATGACGCGCTCCGTTCCGATCTGGTGTCCCCAGGCCATACTATGTCGAGAAATCGTTTCCCCGAACGGATGCCGCATGCCCTCCCCCGCAGATCGACGAGTCAAGCAGCAGCGCCTCGCCCGGGTGCGCTCCGACGCCGGCGCGGGTGCGCTGGTGCTCACCTCGCACGAGGCGGTGTCGTGGTACCTCGACGGCGTACGCACCCACGTGTCGCTCGCGGGTCCGCCGGTGCTCGCGGTGCGGGTCGACGACGACGGAGACCACCTGTTCGTCGCGGCGAACGAGGCCGACCGCCTCGCCGAGGAGGAGCTGCTCCCGGACGACGCGGCGCGCATCGTGCGCGTGCCGTGGCAGACCCCTCCCACCGACGCCGCGACCGCCGTCGGCCCGGCGATGACCGAAGCCGTCCTCGCCGGCCCGCTGCGCGCCGCGCGCGCGAGCCTGCTTCCGGGCGAGCGTGACCGGTACCGCGCGCTCGGCCGGCAGACGGCCGAGGCGATGACGGATGCCGCGCGCACACTCACACCGGGGAGCACCGAGCGCACCGCGGCGTCGGCGCTGGCCGCCGCGCTCGTCGCGCGCGGCATCGACCCGCTCGTGATCCTCGTGGCGGGCCGCTCGCGGCTGGGGCACCGTCACCCGCTGCCGACCGACGCGCCCCTGGGCGACCGGGCGATGCTCGTGGTGTGCGGTCGGCGGCACGGCCTCATCGCGAACGCCACCCGGTGGGTAGGTGCGGCTGGGCCCGACGACGAGCGCATCCTCGCGGTGGAGGCGGACTTCCTCGCGGCCACGCGGCCGGGCGCCGTCCTCTCCGATGCGTTCGCGCGGGGCTGTGCCGCTTACGCCGCTCACGGATTCGACGACGAGGAGTGGACCCGCCACCACCAGGGCGGTCCCACCGGGTACGCGGGCCGCGACCCGCGGGCCACAGCCCAGACCCTGGACCCGATCGTGGCCGACCAGGCGTTCGCGTGGAATCCCAGTGCCCCCGGCGCGAAGGTCGAGGACACGGTGCTGATCGGCGATGACGGTATCGAGGTGCTCACGGCCGACCCGCGATGGCCGACGGTGACGCATGCCGGACGGGCGCGGCCCACGGCGCTGCCCTTCAGCTGACCAACTGGGAGCCGCGAGCGGGCGCGTCGCCGTCCCGGCGCTCGATCGCGCGCAGCGAGCGGGCGACGAACGCGGCGATGCGCCGTGCCCCCTCGAGGCGGAAGTGCGTGTCGTCGGCGAGGCCCTCCGGCCAGGCGGCCGTCTCGCCCGGGGCATAGTGCGACAGCAGGCGGGTGGATGCCGCATCCCCGAGATCCTCGTAGAGCCACGTCGTGAAGACGGTCAGATCGATCAGCGGCGCCCCGAGGTCCGCGGCGAGGTCGCGCACCGCGTTGGGGTAGTCGCCGTGGGTCGGGGTGACCCGCTCCCCGTCGAACCAGCGGCGCTCGCACGGCGTGCACAGCACCGCGACGGCCTCGCGCGCCCGCACATCGTCGACGAATCCGCGCAGCCTGTCGGCGTAGCCGCCGCGGGCGGCCAGCTGCGGGTCCTTCTGGTCGTTGTGACCGAACTGGATCACGACCGTGTCGCCGGGGCCGACCTCGGAAAGGAGTGCCGCCCAAGACCCCGAGGCGACGAAGGATTCCGTGGTGGCGCCGCCGAACGCGTGATTGCGCACCGACTGCCCGATCGCCTCGCCGAGCGCTTCGCCCCAGCCCGCCATGGGCTCTTCTCCGGGCTTCATCGGGGCGACCGTCGAATCGCCGGCGAGGTGATAGTTCATGGTGTCTCCGAAGGAATCCGTCCGGGGGCGTGCCACGGGCGAGGTGCCGTCACTACGATGGACATCGTGCCACGGAAACCGCTTTCCAGCTCACTGGACCTGATCGACGGCGCTCATCCGGCCCGATCGGTGCTGCGGCTGCTCGCGCGCCGGCCCGGACGCATCGCGCTGGCGGTGAGCGCGTTCGCGGTCAAAGAGATCCCGATGTGGTTCCTCCCGGTCATCACCGCCGCCATCATCGACATCGTCGCGGGCGGGGGCGAGGTCACCGCGGTGCTCTGGTGGTTCGCGCTGGCGGTGGTGCTGCTGCTGCAGAACTACCCGAACCACATCCTCTACACGCGCAGTTTCATGACGGTCGTCCGCGACACCGGCGCGGACCTGCGCAACGCCCTCGCGGCGCGCCTGCAGAGCCTGTCGATCGGCTACCACACGCGCATGAGCGCCGCGATCGTGCAGACCAAGGTGGTGCGCGACGTCGAGAACGTCGAGCTGATGCTGCAGCAGGTGACCCATCCGCTGCTGTCGGCCACGATGGTCATGATCGGCGCACTGTCGATGACGGCGATCGCCGTGCCCCAGTTCCTTCCGGTCTATGCGCTCGCGGTGCCGATCGCCATCGGCATCCGCTGGGGCATGCGCAACCGCTCCCGCACTCGCAACGAGGTCTTCCGCCGCGAGGTCGAGACGCTGTCGGCACGGGTCGGCGAGATGGCCTCACTCATCCCCGTCACCCGCGCGCACGGCCTGGAGGAAACCGCCGTCACCCGCGTCAGCTCCGGCGCCGAGGGGGTGCGTCGCGCGGGCCTGCACCTCGACATGCTCAACGGCCACGTCGCCTCGATCTCGTGGGTGGCCATGCAGCTGCTCGGGGTCGGATGCCTCGTGCTCGCGGCGGTGTTCTCGCTCACCGGCATCCTTCCCATCTCGCCGGGCGAAGTCGTGCTGCTCTCGACGTACTTCACGCTGCTCACCCAAGGGCTCACCCAGCTGCTGATGCTGATCCCCGTGGGAGCCCGAGGCCTCGAGTCGGTGCGCTCCATCGCCGAGGTGCTGCAGGAGCCCGACCTCGAGCAGAACGAGGGCAAGCGGGCCGTGTCGGCCGTGACGGGCGACATCGTGCTCGAACGCGCCTCGCACCGCTACTCCGGCGCCGACGACGACGCCCTGCACGACATCGACCTGCACATCCCCGCCGGTCGCACGTTCGCCTTCGTCGGATCCTCCGGGTCGGGCAAGTCCACGCTGCTGAACATGGTGCTGGGCTTCCTGCGGCCGACGACGGGGCGCATCCTGCTCGACGGCGCCGACATGCAGCAGCTGGACCTGCGCACGGTGCGGCGGTCGGTGTCGGTCGTGCCGCAGGAGTCGGTGCTGTTCGAGGGCACCATCCGCGAGAACATCGCCTACGGCCTGCCCGATGTGAGCGACGAGCGCATCGAGCAGGCGCTGCGCGACGCCAACGCCTGGGAGTTCGTCAGCGCGCAGCCGCGTGGCTGGGACGCCGTCGTGGGCGAGCGCGGCGCGCGGCTGTCGGGCGGTCAGCGCCAGCGCCTGGCCATCGCCCGCGCGCTCGTGCGGGACCCGCGCATCCTGCTGCTCGACGAGGCCACCAGCGCGCTCGACCCGGAGTCCGAGGAGCTGGTCAAGGAGGCGCTCGGACGCCTCATGCGCGGCCGGACGACGCTCGTCGTCGCCCACCGGCTCTCGACCGTGCGCATGGCCGACCGCATCGTCGTGCTCGAGCAGGGCCGCATCGTCGAACAGGGGACGCACGACGACCTGCTCGCCGCCGACGGACGCTACGCCCGCCTGCACATGACCCAGACCGGGCTCGCCTGACACCGCGCCCCCGCGGCGACCGACGATCACCACGCGAAGGAGCGAACATGACGGATGCCACACCCCCACCCCTGCGGACGGCGATCATCGGAACGGGGGGCATCGCGCACGCGCACGCGCAGGCGGTGACCGACCTGGCGCCGCGCATCGTGCTCGCCGCCGTCGTCGACCTCGACGCCGACCGGGCGGGGGAGTTCGCCGAGCGCTTCGGAGCCGCCGCGGTCTACCCGGACGCCGACGCTCTGCTCGCATCCGAGCAGCTCGACCTCGTGCACATCTGCACCCCGCCGCAGACGCACGTGCCGCTGGCGATCGCGGCGCTACGCGCCGGCGTGCCGGCGCTCATCGAGAAACCGACGGCACTGAGCCTCGCCGAGATGGACGAGCTGGTCGCGGTCTCGCGCGAGACGAAGGTGCCGGCGCTCACGGTGTACCAGCACCGCTTCGGCGGGGGCGCGCAGCGCCTGATGCGCCTCGTCGCAGACGGCACGCTCGGCCGCCCGCTCGTCGCGACGTGCGAGACGCTGTGGCACCGGGGCCCCGGGTACTTCGATCTCCCCTGGCGCGGCCGCTGGGAGATCGAGGGCGGTGGGCCGACGATGGGTCACGGCATCCACCAGTTCGACCTGCTGCTGGCCGTACTCGGCCCCTGGTCGCGCCTCACCGCGTTCGCCGCCCGCCAGCAGCTGCCCACCGACACCGAGGACGTGTCGATGGCGCTCGTCGAGTTCGACAACGGCGCGCTCGCGACGGTGGTCAACTCCATCGTCTCGCCGCGGGAGACGTCGCGGCTGCGGTTCGACTTCGCACACGCCACCGTCGAGCTGGAGCACCTGTACGGCTACACCGACGCCGACTGGACCTTCACCCCCGCCCCCGGGCACGAGCACCTCGCCGAGCTGTGGGAGAGCGCGCCCGAGGGCAGCGCCAGCGGCCACCGGGCGCAGATCGCCGCGATCGTCGACGCGCTCGCCGCCGGGGCGACGCCCGGGGTGGACGCCGACGATGCCCGCCGCACCCTCGAGTTCGCCGCCGCCACGTACGCATCGGCCTTCCGCGGGGTGCCGGTGCGTGCCGGCGAGATCGCCGGCGACGACCCGTTCCTGCAGTCCATGGCCGGCGGCGCCGTGCCGTGGCCGCCCGTCAAGCCCGCGATGGAGACCACCCGATGAGCCTCGAGATCGACCACGACGACGCCACCGCCTTCACCGTCCGCGACGGCGATGTCGAGCTGCTGCGCTACACGTACGTGCCCGATTCGCCCCAGCTGGAGTCGCCCAAGCCCTACCTGCATCCGCTGCGCACCCGCTCGGGGCGGCTCATGAGCCTCTACCGCCCGTGGGACCACGTGTGGCACAAGGGCATCGCCTGGTCGCTCCCGGTCGTCGGCGACGAGAACTTCTGGGGCGGCCCCACCTACGTGCAGGGCCAGTCGTACGTGCAGCTGCCCAACGACGGCACGCAGGCGCATCGCCGCATCGAGCGGCTCGACGTCGACGCCGACGGCGTCGTGCGCTTCGCCCACGACCTGGACTGGGCGAGCGAGGGCGGCATCCACCTCTTCACCGAGCGGCGCGCGATCACCGCACGCACGCTCGAGGGCGGCGCCTGGGCGCTGACCGTCGACACCGCGATGACGAACGTGACCGACGCGCCCATCCCGATCGGCTCGCCCACCACCCGGGGGCGTGAGAACGCCGGGTACGGGGGTCTGTTCTGGCGCGGTCCGAGGTCGTTCACCGGCGGCACGCTCGTGACGGCTTCGGGCACCGGCTCCGGCAACGATGTGCGCGGCCAGCGGCACGAATGGATGGCGTTCGTCGGACGGCACGACGAGGTCGACGCGGAGTCGCTCATCGTGATGGTGGATGCCGCGGACAACCCGCAGCACCCGCCGCAGTGGTTCGCCCGTTCCGAGGAGTTCGCGTGCCTGAACCCCGCGCCCTTCTTCAGCGAGGAGCTGGTGGTGGAACCCGGTGAGACGGCGGCGTTCCGGTACGGCGTGGGCATCGCCGACGGCGGCGCGGACGATGCCGCCGGGCTCGCGGGAGCCGTTCGCGACGTGATCGCGAGCGGCGCATGACCACGCCGCTTTTTCCCGGAGGGGTGGCCGTCAGCGATCTGATGGTCTACGACGCCGAGGCCGTCGACGGCAGGTGTGGCGGGTCGCCGCACCTGCACACCGCCTCGAGCGAGGGCTACATCGTCGTCGGCGGCACCGGCTCGGTCGAGACCCTTTCGGCCGCCGGTGCCGAGGTGCATCCGCTCGCACCGGGCGATGTGCTCTGGTTCTCGCCCGGCACGGTGCACCGTCTCGTCAACGACGGCGGGCTGCGGCTGCTGGTCGTGATGTCCAACGCCGGCCTCCCCGAGGCGGGTGATGCGGTGATGACCTTCCCGCCCGACGTGCTCGCCGACCCGGCTGCCTACGCCGCGGCGGCGACGCTGCCCGACGGGGAGGGGCGCGCCGCTGCCGCCCGCGAGCGCCGAGATCTCGCCATCGCCGGCTACCTGGCGCTGCGCGAGGCGGTGCAGCGGGACGGGGCGGCGGCCCTCGCCGATCTGCACGCGGCGGCTGTCGGCCTCGTGCGGGGCCGGGTGGGTCAGTGGCAGGAGCGGTGGGATCGGACCGTCGCCGCCGAGACCGAGCGCACCCGCGCGCAGCTCGACGCGCTCGCCGCGGGGGAGCCGGGACTCATGGCCGCGGCAGCCGTCGTGCGCGGTGAACGCACGCCGGGCGAGCGCGGCTACGGCATGTGCGGGCGCCTGCAGACCTGGCAGTGGCCCTCCGCCTGATTCTCAGGCATGGGTCGTCGCTGCCGCCCGTCGCGGCGGCAGCGGCACGAGCATCGATGTGCGCCGCTGATAGTCGGCGTAGGCCGGGTACTTCGAGGCGGTGATCGACTCGGTGAAGATCGTCGAGCCGATGAACAGCACCGTCAGCAGCACGGGGCCGACGATCGTGGGGTTGAGCAGGCCTCCCCAGACGCCCAGGCCCGCCGAGACGGCGGCGACCGCGCCGATGAGGTAGAAGACCCACCACTGCGCCTGCTCGAAGAAGAAGTTCGGGTGCCGGCTGAGCCGGAAGAGCCCGGTGGTGGCGAACCCGGGCTCCAGCGTGCCGCCGGCGCGCTTCTTGGCCTGGTGGAAGTCCCACTGCTCCTGGTCGGCGACGGTCTCGCCGACGAGGAACGCCACGAACAGCGCGGCCAGGGCGATGTCCCAGCCGGTGAGCGGTGTCGGGTGCTGCCAGGCCACGAGCGCGGGCAGTGAGATGAGTACGAGGAGGGCGTTCTGGTAGAGCACGATGAACAAGAGGTTGAAGAGCTGGAACTGCATCGGCGTCATGCGCTTTCGCAGGATCGCCCAGCGGTAGTCCTCCATGCCCGAGTAGCCGCCCTTGCGGGCGAAGTTGAAGGTCAGCCGCGCGCCCCACGCGGTGACGAGCGCTGCCATCAGCACCGATCGGGTGGCGTCGGCGCCATCGGTGAACGCGGCGACCGCGAAGATCCAGGCGTAGGCGATCGGGACGATCGACCAGATCCGGTCGACCCACGAGGTGTCCTTCGTGATGAGGGACAGGATCCAGCACGCCGCCGAGGTGACGGCCGCCAGCAGCAGGACGAGCAGAAGGGGGTCCATAGGCCTCAGGCTAACCACGTGGCATCGGGTGTCCAGGGGGTCGGCGTCCAGATCTCGGATAGCGCTTTCCGCTCGCCGCTTCTAGTCTGGATGCGTGACTTCCTCCCTTCGCTGCGTGATCGTCGGCACCGGCGCCGTCGCGCACTTCCACGCCGAGGCCGTGCAGGCCTACCCCCACGCCGAGCTGGTCGCGGTGAGCGACATGAGCCGTGCCGCCGCAGACGCCTTCGCCGCCCGCTGGGACGCGGCGAGCGTGTACGACACCCTCGACGAGATGCTCGAGTCCGAGCGCCCCGACGTCGTGCTGATCTGCACGCCTCCCGGCGCCCACGCCGCTCAGACCCTCGCCGCCTTCGCCGCCGGCGCGCACGTCGTCGTCGAGAAGCCGCCGGCGCCGTCGCTGGCGGAGCTCGACGAGATGCGGCGGGCGGCAGACGCCGCGGGCCGACAGCTGGCGGTGGTGTTCCAGCAGCGCACCGGCACCGCCGCGGCTCACGTGCGGGAGCTTCTGGGCAGCGGCGCGCTGGGCCGGCCGCTGGTCGCGGTGTGCCAGACCCTGTGGTTCCGGGACCCCGCGTACTTCGCCGTTCCCTGGCGCGGGTCGTGGGAGACCGAGGGCGGTGGGACGACGCTCGGGCACGGCATCCACCAGATCGATCTGCTCGCGTTCCTCCTCGGCGACTGGACGAGCGTGCAGGGTCGGCTGTGGCGGCTGGACCGCGAGACGCAGACCGAGGATGCCTCGACGGCCACCGTGACCTTCGCCGGCGGCGCGGTGGCGCAGCTGGTCACCAGTGCGGTGTCGCCGCGTGAGGTCAGCTCCATCCGGATCGACACGCAGAAGGCCACCGTGACCGTCGACCACGTCTACGGCCATGGTCACGAGAACTGGCGCATCACCCCGGCGCCGGGGTTCGAGGACGAGGCGGCGGGCTGGGCGCTTCCCGAGGTGGAGGAGCGCAGCGCCCATGCTCCGCTGCTGCGCGATGTCTTCGACGCCTTCCGCGAGGGCACGCCGCTGCCGCCCACCGCGGACGCGCCCGCGCGGTCGCTGGAGCTTGTCGCCGCGATCTATGCCTCGGCCGCCGCAGACGGCGCGGTCATCACCCCTGCCGACCTCGCGGTGCACCCCACGCACCGCAACGGGTTCGCCAGCCCGGTCGCCGACATGCGCGGGGTGGGCGCGTGAGCGTGCCGACGGTGCACTCCGTGCCCGCCGAGCTGTATCGGGACCCGATCTACGACGGTGCGACCGACCCCACCGTGGTGATCGCGGACGGCACCTGGTGGATGTTCTACACGCAGCGCCGCGCCACCCACCCCGAGCCGGGCCCCGGCGTCGCGTGGGTGCACGGCAGCCGCATCGGCGTCGCGCGCTCGCGCGACGGTCTGGCCTGGACGTACGCCGGCACGCTCGAGCCCGATGCCGCCGGCCTCGCGCTGGAACCGGGGCCGCCCCCGGCGGACGTGGACGTGACCCACTGGGCGCCGGAGGTCGTGCACGACGGGGAGCGGTGGCGGATGTACCTCACCGAGATCGACGGCGTTCCCGACCGGTGGCCGGGGTTCGCGCGCTCGATCGTCGAGTACGTCTCCGACGACCTCGCGCGGTGGGAATGCCGCGGCCCGATCCCGCTCGCGAGCGACCGCGTGATCGACGCTGCCGTCGCCCGCACCCCCGACGGCCGGTGGCGCCTCTGGTACAAGGATGAAGCCGCCGACAGTGTCACGAAGGTCGCGGCATCCGGCGACCTGTCGACGTGGCGTGACGAGGGCACCGCCATCGGCGGCAGGCCGCACGAGGGTCCGTACGTGTTCGAGCTCGACGGCTCGTGGTGGATGATCGTCGACGAGTGGCGGGGGATGGGCGTGTACCGCTCCGCCGACGCCGTCGCGTGGGAGCGTCAAGGCGGGCCGGATGCCGTCATCCTCGGCGCCGGCACGGTCGCAGGGCCCGGGTTCGGTCATCACGGGGCCGCCGTGCGCGACGGTGACGACGTGTGGTTCTACTACTTCGGGCACCCGGCCCGCGCGGCCGAGCCCGATCCCGAGCGTGAGAGCGTCGACGACCGCCGGTGCGCGGTGTACCGCGTGCGGCTGCAGGTGCGGGACGGCGTGCTTCAGACGGTCCGAGACGCTGCCGACTGAATGACCTCGGCGAGCTCGCGGGGGCGGCTCCACATGGGCCAATGCCCCGTCGGGAGGTCGATGACGTCGAGGTGCTCGAGGTGCGCGACGTCGGCGAACATGGGATGGCCCGCTCGCGCCAGCTCGAGCACCTGCGCGCTGGGGATCGAGCAGCACACCAGGGTGGTGGGGACCCGGCGGCGGGCATCGTCGGTGACGTCGACGGGCTGACGGAGCACGGGTCCGGGCTCGGGCACGGCCCGAGCGCGGAAGCGCTCGAGCGCCGCTGCGCTCAGGCCCTCGAGGCTCGCCTGCTGCGCAAGCACGTCGAAGGGCGGCAACGGAAGCTCCGTCACCCCCTCCGGGAGATCCGGCGCGAAGACGCTCCCGGCAGCCGCCGGGCCGGAGTCGACCCACACCACACGGTGGACGAGCTCGGGATGCCGGTCGAGCACCAGGCTGACGGGGGCGTTCGCGCCACTGTGCGCGACGATCGTCGCGGGCTGATCCTTGGAGACGCCGAGCTGAGCGATGACGTCCAGGACCGCCGCCGCCTGGTCGTCGAGAGTCCTGGACGCACGCTCCGGATCGGCCGCGTCGAGACCGGGCAGGGTCATCGCGATGGCACGAGAGTGGTCGGTGTCGAGGTGGTCGAGGACCTCATCCCACGCCCACGCGCCCAACCAGTGGCCGGCGATGAGGATGATGGGCGGGCGGCTCGTCTGCGTCGTCATGTCACGACTTTCGCATGCGCTGAAGACAGCTGTGTGTCACTGTTTATGGCATGAATTCGGTACGGGGTGACCGGTGAAGCGGGCGGAACGGCTCCATGCTCTGTCCGAGATGCTGCGCCGCAGCGGATCGCGTGGCTGCTCCGCCGAGCGCCTGGCGAGGGAGTTCGGGGTCTCCGTGCGCACGGTCAAGAGAGACCTGGATGCGCTCGAGAACAGTGGCGCTCCCATCTGGTCGCGGCCGGGACCCGGTGGTGGCTACGGCTTGGCGGTGGGTGCCTCGCTGCCACCCGTCAGCCTCTCGCCGACGCAGGCCGTGGCGCTCATGGCGGCCGTGTCTGCCGCGCCTGATGCCCCCTACGCCGACCTGGCAAGGGCCGGGGTCCAGAAGATCCTGGACGTCCTCGATCCCCGAACGCGAGCACGAGCCGACGAGCTGGCCGGCCGCGTCTGGGTCAACGCGGTTCCCCCTTCTCCGCGCGCAGTCCGGTCGGCCCTGGAGGAGGCGATGGCCGAGCAACGAGTCGTTCGTCTTCGCTATACAGCCCGGGATGGGACGACGACCACCCGTGACGTCGAACCCGTGCTCTTCGCCTCCACGAACGGTCAGTGGTACCTCGTCGCGTGGTGTCGACTGCGTGACGCGATGCGCTGGTTCATGCTGTCGCGCATCGAGCGGGCCAGCGTGACCCAGACGGCCTGCAGCGGCCACACCGTCGAGGAGGTCGGAGAACCTCCCGCGAACGCCAGACCGGTGCACGGCCGGGCCGAGTGATCGCTTCTAGAACGGCGCGGGCTGGTCGGCCGCGGCGTTGGCCCTGAACTCCAGCACCCGCCGGGGGATGTCGACATAGACCCTCCCGGTGGGACTGGTCCATTCCAGGATGCCGTCGGGTTTCTGCACCACACTCCACGCGGTCTTGTGTTTCACGGGGTGATGTCGGCCGGGGCAGAGGTTGGCGAGGTTGGTGACGCGGGTGGGTCCGCCGTGGGCGGCGTCGATGGTGTGGTCGCCGTCGCAGTGTCGGGCGGGTCGTCGGCAGCCGGGGAACCGGCAGTGCTCGTCCCTCGCGTCGAGGAGCCGTCGCATCTGCATGCTCGGCCGGTAGGTGTCGACCTGCAGCACCGCCCCGGTGGTGGGGGAGGTGAACAGTCGCTCCCAGACTGGGGTGGTGGCGGCGAGGTGCCGGGCGGTGGCGGGGTCGATGGGTCCGTAGCCGACGAGTTCGGCGGGTTCGGTGCTTTCCCCGGTGAGGGTGGCCGCGGGGATGGTGATCTGCACGTGCGCGGTGATCGCGGCGGTCGCGGGGATGCTGCCCGATGACACCGGTGCGCTCGCGTGGCCGGTCAAGAGGAGATCGGTGAGCACATCGGCGCGGACCTGATCGGTCGTCCGCCGGTCGGTCGCGATGGCATCTGTCTCGGCGACGTCATCGCCCGCGACACGATCTGCTCCGACGCCGGCACCACCGGCGCCAACGCGGTTCTCGCTCGGGGCCGTGCCCGTCGAAGACCCAGAGCGTGCGGCCTTGGCCGCCGCGACGATCTCCCGCGCGTGCGCGGTGAGTCGCTCCTTGATCGCGTACGCCAGCGGCGCCGGCAGGATCGCTGCGAGTTCGGCCATGCCGTCGTCGAGGTCCCGCACCCACACCCGCCGACCGGCCGCGGCTTCGGTGTGCCGCTCTTCCAGCGGCACGGGGTCCAGGCGCTGCGCGAGCATCAGGATGATCGGCTTGGCCCGGCCCGGCGTCTCCCGCTCCGCGACCACCAGCGCGGCCTGTTCGAACCGTGCCCGCGCGTCGGGGTCGGTGATGCGGGCCCCGGCATCCTGGATCACCCGCACGTGCGCCACGTCGATCCGGCCGGACTCGAGGGCGGCCAGCGTCGCGGGGAACCCGTCCACCAGCACGGCGGCGTCGCGCATGCGTTCCTGCATGCCCCGATCCGACCGGCGCAGCACCGCGGCGAGTTCGGCGGCCATGCCGCGAGGCGGCATCTCCCGTTCCCGCCCCTCACTCGACGGGATACGTGCGGTCTCCTCGGCCGCGAGAGCTTCAGCCCGAGCGAACCACTGCAGCTCTTCCGCCTGCAACGCGGCGATCGCCTGGCGGGTGTGCTCGACCCCGCTGATCACCGCGCCGTGCGAGGCGGTGGCGATCGAGCCGGTGGCGATCGAGCCGGCGATCGAGCCGGCGGCAGAGGAGCTGTTCATACCCCCGATTCTGCCGGCCCCCTCCGACATTGAGAGCACCACAAATCCCAGGCCAGGCCCGCATTGTGGATAACTTTGCGCACCCCCCAGCTGTGGAGAAGGCGCCGCGTCCGGCTGTGGACGGGCGCTCGCCCACAGCCCCTACCCCCGCGGCAGCCGGTCGCCGATGAGCGCGAGGTTCTGGATCGCCGCCAGGCCGTACTGCGCGGCGTCGTTGGTCGAGACGGTCGGCACCTCATCCACCGGCTGCAGCACGTAGGGCGGGTCGATCCGCCGCAGCGCGAAGTCACGGCGGTGCACGAGCCACTCGCCCATGCCCTCGAAGGCGCGCCACGCCAGCTCGGCCAGCTCGTCGTCGTCCGCGTGCCGCGCCGCCCACGCCGCCAGCCGGCTGTGAGCCTGCTCGAGGTGCACGCCGGTGAAGGGCGCACCGACCGCGCGCTCCTGTTCCTCGGGTGAGGCGAGGTACAGCCGGCAGTACTCCTGCCAGGCGTCGGCGAAGCCGGGAACGTCGACGAGCGAGATCAGCTCGCTGCACACCTCGACCAGACCGAACACGGCGCTCAGGTGCGACACCGACACGCGGTCGCGCGTCGTGTCGAACCGCCCCGCGTCGAGGTCGTACAGCGCTTCGCCGGTGAGAAAGCCCCGCGGCATCGCGGCGATGTCGGCCATCGTCCCCAGCAGCCGGTCGCGCGAGCGCTCGTTGCCGGTGCGCTCCCAGTCCGCCAGCCACGTCGCCGCCAGCGCGCCCCAGTCCGTGCCGAGACCCACCGCGAGCGCCGCGCGGTCGGGCCGGTAGGTCGCGGCATCCGTCCGGACCTTGCGGGTCGGGTCGGTGTCGAGGAAGCGCTGGTCGCTGTCGCGCAGCTCGGTCAGCAGATCGCCCACACGCTCGTCGGCGGTGAGGTAGTGGTAGAACCGGCGGTACACCGGGCTGCTGATGCGCAGCTGCTTGGCGCTGCACCCCCAGTGCTGCACGTTGTGGCGGGAGCCCAGGCCTTTCCACCTGCCCAGGTGGTAGACGTCGACCTCACCGGTGTGCCGGGTCATCGCCTCGGCGAGGCGGAAGACGTCGGCCCGGCCGGTGCGCAGGTAGGAGTACCAGAGCCACAGGTCGGGCGAGAGCTCGCTGTTGTCCCACGCGTAGCCGCCGACGTCGTAGCGCCAGACGTGCCGGTCGTGGTCGTAGGCGTGCATCACGTCGCCGTAGTGCCAGAACCCGTACCAGCGACGCTGATCGATCTGCTCCAGATAGAACGACAGCAGGAAGTCGATGCTGTCCTCGATCTCGGCGCGCACCGGCGTGCTGCGGTCCACCGGCGCCCAGTCGCCGAAGACGACGGCCGCGTGCAGCGCCTCGGGCGTCGGCTGCAGGAGCGGCGGCTGCTGCACCTGCGCGACGTCGAGGGCCAGGTGCTCGATCGGCGGCGTCGCCGCGTAGGCGAAGAGGGTCAGCTCGTGGGTGCGGGCGATGCCGTGCGCATCGCCGAAGCCGGGCTCGTAGTCCTCGTAGGTGATCTCGAGCGCGTCGAGCTGGCTGGCGTAGTCGTCCTGTCCGAGCCCATCGTGGTAGAACCGCAGATCCATCGGCTGCGCCTCGGGGGCGTGCAGCCACGCGGTCACGGTCGCCCGGTTGCCGGCCATGCCGCGGACGTCGAGCTGCCCGGGGTGGGACTGCCAGAACGAGCGCACCCCCACGCCGAACCCGCCGTCCGGGTCGCTCACCGAGACGAAGCCCTCGGCGCGGGTTCCGGCGCCGGCGTCGATCCACCCGTGCCCCGGCGCGGTGCGCTTTCGGATGCCGAACCCGTCGGCGCTCAGCTGTGTGAGGGTGACATCCCCCCATGTCGGCACGAGATGCAGCCGCTCGGAGACCTGCGGGTTCCACTCCGACAGCGGCGGCGTACGCCTGCCCGCGATCTGCGCATCGCGCACCTCGGCGCCGGGGTCGCGCCGCAGACCGGTGATGCCGCGCACCGCTTCGGCGAAGAACCCGCCGTCGGCGCCGGCGATGCGCACGTGACGGTCGTGCAGGTCGGCGCGCAGCGGCACGTCCGCGCGCACGCCGAGCCCTGCGACGAAATCGGTGGCCGCATCGCCGTCCCAGATCACCGTGTGCACGACGCGGATGCGCTCGCTTCCCGCGAGAACGACCAGGCGCACGGTGAAGGGCAGCCATTCCCGCGATCCGTCGAGAGCGCGGTGCGTCCCTTCCACCCGCACGACGGCGCGCACCGGTCCGCGCTGCTCCACGACGACGGACGCGACGCGCGAGCGGAACGGATGCCGCGGACCGGCGCCCCCGTCTTCGGGGACGTCCTGCTGCAGCAGGCTCACGAGGTGCGCGTTCTCGGCCACGACGACATCGCCGCGCCGGAGCCGGCGGAAGAGCGTGTCGACAGGCGTGGCATCCGCGGCACGCGGCGCCTGGATCTCGAGGGTGATCACCCCGTTGCCGACGGTGACGGTGCCGTCGCCCTCGCGCACCTCCACCGGGTGTTCGGGTACGGGGCAGGCGGCGGAAGGATCGACCACGACCTCGTACTCACCCGGGTGGTCGGTGGCCCCGAGCGCGGCGCCCGCCCACTTCACGGAGCCGTCCGGCCACGTGGCCAGCGGCCAGAACTGCGCCGGCACCGTCTCGCCGTCCGCTCCGCGCAGACGCAGCGCGTCGGGCGAACCCGCGGTGCCGCGCGGCAACGGCGCCCCCCACACGGAGCCGCCGGGGAGCCGCTCGGGCGGCAGCTCATCGAGCCAGCGCAGCGGAACGATGGCGGCGGGGGAACCGGTCATAGCGAGTGGACCTCCAGGTTGCGGTAGCAGGCGACGAGCGGTGACATCTGACGGAACCCGAGGCGCCCCCCGCCGACCCGTGGGCCGGTGGACTCGTCATCGGTCCAGGTGAACAGCGACAGGCCGTCGATCGAGAAGGTCACCTGTCCGGCATCCTTGACGACCTCGATGCGGTAGAACGCGTCGCGGGCGTCGGCCACGGGCGGGAGGGGGTCGGCGCCCTGGGCCACGAGGTGGAAACCGGGCGACTTCCGCAGATTGCAGGTGTGGAAGGCGCGTTCGTCCTCCCAGCGCCGCCGGAAGTACGACACGTGCAGGGTGCGGATGTCTCCCGAGTGATACTGCGGGTACGCCCCCGATCGCGGCGCGAGGCCGTCGTCGAAGATCCCGCCGCCGCCGGCTGCCGCCGCCCCGAAGAAGAGCATCGCGAGCCCGGGCTCCGCCCGCGGCGAGAAGTCCCACGAGATGCGCACCCGGTCCGCGAACTCCTCGGGGCACCACAGGGTCCAGTGGTCGTCGGGCCCGCCGGACGACGCCAGCAGCAGCCCATCGGCATCCGCCGTCGCCGACACCGGCCCCTCGGCGATCCAGTCCGCGATGTCCGCGGGACCCGACAGCGCGTTGCGGTAGAGGAGACCCGTACTCACCCCTTGACCGAGCCGATCAGCATGCCCTTGGCGAAGTGCTTCTGCAGGAACGGGTAGAAGAGCAGAATCGGCAGGGTCGCGACGACGATCACCGCGAACTTGATTCCCTGCGCTGGGGGGAGCTGGCTGGGGTCGGCCTCGATGATCGACAGGTCGGTCGCGACCGTCACCTGTCGCAGGAACATCTGCAGCGTCCACATCGAGTTGTCGTTGAGGTACAGCAGCGGCGACATGAAGTCGTTCCAGATGCCGACGGCGTAGAACAGCGCGAACGTCGCCAGCACGGGCTTGGACAGCGGCAGGATGACGTTCCAGAGCGTCTGCAGCTCGTTCGCGCCGTCGATCTTGGCCGACTCCTCCAGCTCGTTGGGCAGCTGCTGGAAGAAGTTCTTGATGATGATCAGGCTGAACGGGTTGATCGCCAGCGGCAGGATCAGTGCCCAGTAGGTGTCCAGCAGCCCCAGCTCCTTCACCATGAGGAACGTGGGGATCATGCCGCCGGAGAACACCATCGTGAACACGATGAGGGAGAGCATGATCCGGCGGCCGGGAAGGTTGTCCTTCGACAGCGGGTACGCCATCGACGCGGTCAGCAGCAGCTGCACGACGGTGCCCACCGCGGTGACCGCGATGGTCGTGATCATCGCCCGGACGAAGGCCGGGCTGGAGAGGATCGCCTCGTACGCCCGCAGGCTGAACGTCTCGGGCCACAGGAAGAACGGCCGGGTCGCCAGCTCGGACTCCGTCGCGAACGATCCCGCCGTGACGTAGACGAACGGCAGCAGAGCGATGAGGCCCAGCCCCACCAGCATCGCGACGTTGACGACGTCGAAGACCCGGCCGGCGGGGGTGTTGAAGCGGTACTTCTCGCGTGCCATCAGAAGATCCCCGTCTGGTTGAAGCGGCGGGCGAGCCAGTTCGCGCCGAAGATCAGCACGACGCCGACGACGGCCTTGAACAGGCCCACGGCGGTGCTGTAGCTGTAGCTGCCCTGGGTGATGCCCATGAAGTAGACATACGTGTCGAAGACGTCGGCGACCTCGCGGTTGAGCGAGTTGGTCATGAGGTAGATCTGCTCGAAGCCGGTGTTGAGCACCTGGCCCATCTGCAGCACCAGCATGACCACGACGGTCGGCATGATCGACGGCAGCGTGATGTGCCACACCCGCTGGAAGCGCCCGGCGCCGTCGATGATCGCGGCCTCGTACTGCTCCTGGTCGACGCTCGCGAGCGCGGCGAGGAAGATGATCGTTCCCCAGCCGGTGTTCTTCCAGATGTCCTGCAGCACGATGATCGGTCGGAACCACGCCGGGTCCGTGAGGAAGTTGATGTCGGTGCCCAGCACTCCGTTGATGAGCTGGAACAGCGGCCCGATGTCGAGGGCGAACAGCAGGTAGGTCAGCGACGCCACGACCGTCCACGACAGGAAGTGGGGGATGTAGATGAGCGTCTGCACCGAGCGCTTGACGATGTTCAGACGCAGCTCGTTGAGCAGCAGCGCCATGACGATCGTCAGGGGGAACGCGATCACGAGGCTCAGCAGCGCCAGGATCAGCGTGTTGGCCAGCAGCCGTGGGAAGTCAGGGCTGGCGAAGAAGTCCTCGAAGTGCTCGAAGCCCACCCACGGGCTGTCTGTGATGCCGAGGAAGGGGACGTAGTCCTTGAAGGCGATGATCGCCCCGCCCATGGGGCCGTAGCGGAACAGCGCGAAGTACACGATGCCGGGCAGCAGCAGCAGATAGAGCCACTTGAACTGGCTGAAGTGCACGCGCGCACCCTTGCGGCGCTTGCGCGGGGGCACGGTGAGCGCCTCGGTGGCGGCCACCGTGCGGTCGAGAGTAACCATGGCAGGTCCTGTCTGGGAAGCAGGGGCGGATGCCGTGGCATCCGCCCCTGTCGGACTCAGTCGTTCTGAGCGGCCAACTCGTTGATCTCGGCGATGATGTCGTCGCCGCCGCTCGAGCGCCACAGGGCGACCGCGTCGGTCAGGCCCTTCCGGTCGATCTGTCCCGCGATGTACTGGATGCGCGCGTCGGAGACGATGGTGTCCAGCTGCGCGCCCTTGGAGATGTACGTCTCAGACACGTAGGCGGCCGCAGGGTCGTACACGGCGGACTCGAGGTCGGATGCCTCGATCGCCTTGCGCTTGTCGTACATCTCCTGCTCGTACTCGGTCGCCTGCTTGGGCAGGTATCCCTGGAAGCCGGTGACGTTCATCCCCAGCTGGGAGTAGCTGAGCACGGCATCCTTCAGCGCCTGCGACGCGTCGTCGACGGGCACGGCCAGGTCGCCGTCGAGGGTGTACGTGACGCCCTCGATGCCGTTGTTGAGGATCGGACCAGCCTCGGGGGAGTTGAGCTTGTCGAGCACCTCGAGCACGGCGTGCAGCTGCTCCTCGGTGCGCACCTTGTCCTTCGGGATCGCCAGGAACCCGCTGTAGCCGGTGGTGGGGTGGGCGTACAGCTCGCCGTCGGGGCCGACGAGGTTGCCGGCGACGTCGACGTAGTTCTGGAAGTTCTCCGGGTCGGATTCCTTGAACAGGTTCATGAGCACGCCGGCGCGGGAGTGCACGTCGATGATCATGCCGCCCTTGCCGTTGAGGAACGGCTCGTTCCAGTTCGCCGAGTCGAAGGTGGCGTAGTCGGGGTTCACCAGGCCCTCGTCGATCAGGCGCTTCTCGTAGTCGACGGCCTCGAGCCACTCGTCCGTGGTGAAGTTCGGCGCCAGTTCGCCGTCGCGCTCGGTCCAGCGGTTGCCCGCCCCGTGCCACGTCTCGATGACGTCGTAGGGGCTGCTGGTGCCGATGGCGCCGGGCCACTTGGGGATGATGATGCCGTACGTGTCGTCGACGCCGTTGCCGTCGGGGTCCTGCTCGGAGAACGCCTTGGCCACCTCGTAGAGGTCATCGGTGGTCTCGGGCAGCTCGAGGCCCAGGTTCGTGAGCCAGTCCTTGCGCACGATGACCGCCGCGCGCATCACGTCGCGCGAGCGGAAGATGCCGTACACCTTGCCGTTGACGCTCGACGCCTGCTGCACTTCGGGGAACGTGGTGGCGAGGTTCGGGTAGTCGCCGAGGTGCTCGGTGAGATCCCAGAACGCGCCGGCCTCGGCGTTGCGGACGAACCCGGGATCCTTGCCCTGGATGACCATGACATGCGGGATGTCGTCGCCGGCGAGGGTGATGTTGGTCTTGTCGCCGTAAGACGAGTTCGGCACCCAGGTGATGTCGAGGTCGACACCCGCGATCTCTTCGAGGGCGTCGTGGACCTCGTTGTCGTCGCTCGGTGCGTTGGTGACCAGGTACGGGACCATGAGCGACAGGGTGTCGAGCTCGGCCGACTCGTCGTCGCCGCCGCCGCCGCCGGAGCAGGCGGTGAGGGCGACGGCTCCGGCGGTGAGCAGGGCGAACGCGGCGAGGCGTCTGCGGTGTTGCATGGTGAACTCCTTCGTTCTGCGGGGTGCAGGGCTGGTGGATGCCGACCGTCAGGCCGGCTGGGGGGAAGGTCTGGAGTGGGCGGGGGCCGATTGTTCGGCCACGAGACGGTCGTTGGCGGCGAAGAACCCGAGGCACAGCGCGGTGCTGATCGCCAGCCAGGCGCCGACCGAGACGAAGGGGATGAGACCGGGGACCATGAGGCTCGCCGTCGTCACGGCCACGGCGGCCACGGCGAGCAGGGCCGAGGGAGCGAGGTTGCGCAGCATCCAGCGCGACGCGGTCGGCAGATAGCGGCGCAGGGGCAGGTCGTAGTGGACGTAGAGCGGGGCGAGGAGGGCGGTGAGGACGACAGCGAGCACGGCGGCCACGGCGGTGATCATCGTGATCGGCTCGCCGAGGGTACCCGCGGGCACGGCCGGCACGACCTGGATCAAAAGCAGTGCCGTGACCGTGAGCGCGGGGGTCAGCACGAGGTGGGAGCGGAAGAACTCCGAGCGCCACGCCCGGGCGAAGGTGCGCAGGGCGGGGAAGGCCTCGCCCCGCAGCCGTCGCCGGGTGACGTGGGCGGCGGCGACCGTCGCCGGGGCGGCGCCGAGAACGACGCCTCCCGCGAGCGTGAAGACGATCCACAGGGCGTTGAGCGCCATCGCCCACATGACCCAGTCGCAGGCCGCGTGGACGCGCAGGGCCCAACCGGGGCCGGCCGCCGTTGTCGTCATGGTGGAATCTCCGTCGATCGCCGCCCAAGATTGGGAATGCGTTTTCCGGGGAGACTAACCGCACAGCGGCAAAGCTGTCAATCTTGGGATGAATCGTTTTACTGCGCGGTGCGCCCGCGCCGGGCGTGGGCATGCGGTCTCGCGACGGAAATCTCCGCGACGACCGCCCGCTTTTCCTTGACCACCGCCTGCCGGGCTCGCCGCGCCCGTACGATGGGCGGGCTGGGACCGGTAACAGGTCACAATCCGGAAACGGATCGGAAAGCGTCTTCCCGCTCCCTTGCCAATCGATTCCCCACGTAGTACCGTGGCCGGCAAGCGCTTTCCCACTGTCGTACCCGGGGGCGGGCCTGCGCCCACACCGCACAACCACATGGACAACGAACGTCCCGCGGAGCACCACGGACACGGACGTTCCAGGAAGGACAAGGATGTTCAGCACCAAGCGGGCCCTCAGCGCCGTCGCCATCGCGACCGGCGCGGCCCTCGCACTCGCCGGCTGTGCCGGCGGCGGCGAAAACGAGCCGGCGGCCGAATTCGACCCCAACGAAGAGGTCACGATCGACCTCGCGTTCTGGGGCAACGACGTGCGCGCCGAGCTCTACAACGAGGCGATCGACGCGTTCAACGAGGAATACCCCAACATCACGGTCAACGCGACGTTCCTGGGCTTCCCCGAGTTCTGGGAGAAGCGCCAGACCGAGGCCGCCGGCGGCGGCCTGCCCGACGTCATGCAGTTCGACTACTCGTACCTGCGCCAGTACTCGGAGAACAACCTGCTGCTCGACCTCGACCCGTACCTCGGGGAGATCATCGAGACGGAGCCGCTTCCCCAGAACATCCTGGACATCGGCGTCGTGAACGACACCACCTACGCCATCCCGACCTCCACCAACGCGTGGGGCCTGTTCACGAACCCTGTCGTGCTCGAGCGCGTCGGCGTCGAGAACTTCGCCGGCGGGTCGTGGGAGGACTACGCCGAGTGGATGGGCCAGGTCACCGAAGCCGGTGGCGGCGAGATCTACGGCGGCGGCGACTACACCGGTCGCATCCAGAACTTCGAGCTGCAGCTGCGCTCGGAGGGTTCGCACCTCTTCAGCGAGGACGGCGAGCCCGGCTTCGATGAGGAGCGCCTCACCGAGTTCTGGGAAGAGGGCACCGCGATGCGCGACGGCATCGCGTTCCCGCAGCAGCTCGTCGAGGAGCTCACCCCGCTCGGCCCGTTCGACACCGCGCGCGCTGCCAGCGAGCTCACCTGGGACAACTTCGGCCCCGGCTACCTCGGCAACCTGGGCGAGGGCTACACCGAGCTGAACCTCATCGAGCCCCCCGTCACCGAGGAAGGCACGCAGGACCTGTACCTGAAGCCGTCGATGCTGCACGCCATCTCGGCCAAGACCGAGCACCCCGAGGCATCCGCGACCCTCGTGAACTTCCTCATCAACTCCCCGCAGTCCGGTGAGATCTTCGGCGCCAACCGCGGCATCCCCGCCTCGGAGACCGCGCTCGAGGCCGCCGAGCTCGACCCGCTGAGCCAGCAGGTCGTCGACTACGAGGCGTCGATCTCCGATCGACTGGGCGACGCCCCGCCGGTTCCGATCGTGGGCTACGGCACGCTGGAGGAGAAGTTCCGCCAGCTCGGCACCGAGCTGAACTTCGGCACGATGACCGTCGACGATGCCGTCACGCAGTTCTTCAGCGAGATGGACATCGTCCTCAACCAGTAAGCAGCGGCTGCCGGGGGCCTGGACGGTCACGTCCGGGCCCCCGTTGCATCCACACTCCCTCACCACCTCAGGAGCACCCGTGAGCACGACTGCGACCAGGGTCATCGTCACCGACGATTCGTCGTCCAAGCGGCGCCTGCTGCGCAAGCAGCGCCCAGAACTCGTCTCCCGGCCGGGTCAGCGTCAGCGGGCACGCCGCGAGACCGCCGCCGGATACGCGTTCCTCGTCCCGTGGCTCGTCGGATTCTTCGGGCTCACCCTCGTGCCGATGGCGTACTCGCTGTACCTGTCGTTCACGAGCTACAACATCTTCTCCCCGCCCAAGTGGATCGGCCTGGACAACTACGTCCGGCTCTTCACCGCGGACCCCAACTTCATGCAGTCGGCGCAGATCACGCTCATCTACGTGCTCGTGGGCACGCCGATCTCGCTGCTGGCGGCGCTCGCCGTCGCGATGCTGCTGAACTACCGCGACAAGGGTGCCGCCTTCTTCCGCTCGGCCTTCTACGCGCCGTCGCTCATCGGCGGCTCGGTGTCGGTGGCCATCGTGTGGCGCGCCATGTTCAACACCGACGGCCCCGTCGACAACGGCCTGAACGTGCTGGGAATCGACCTGGGCGGCTGGATCGGGCAGCCCGGCCTCATCCTCCCCATGATGATCCTGCTGTCGGTCTGGCAGTTCGGCTCGACGATGGTCATCTTCCTCGCCGGCCTCAAGCAGGTTCCGAAGGAGCTGTACGAGGCGGCCGAGATGGACGGCGCGAACGCCTGGCGCCGCTTCCGCGCGGTGACGGTTCCCCTGCTGTCCCCGGTCATCTTCTTCAACCTGCTGCTGGGACTCATCGGCGCGTTCCAGGTCTTCGCCTCCGCCTACATCATCTCCAACGGCACGGGCGGCCCCGCCGGCATGACGAACTTCATCACCGTCTACCTCTACAAGACGGGCTTCGCCGACGGTCGCATGGGCTACGCCGCCGCGATCGCGTGGGTGCTGCTGGTCGTCGTCGCGATCATCGCCTTCATCCTCTTCCGCACTCAGAAGTCGTGGGTGCACTACTCGGGAGACAACCGATGACCATTTCCTCCTCCTCCCCGAACGCGCTGGTGCAGCTCGAGAACCAGGTCGACCCCGACCCGAAGACGTCGCCCCGCCGCCGCGTCAAGCGCAAGACCTGGCAGACGGTGGTCTGGTTCATCGCGCTGATCACGATCACCGCCGTCGTGCTGTACCCGCTCGTCTGGCTCTTCGTCTCGACGTTCAAGCCGAACTCGGAGTTCGGTCAGAACCAGGGGCTCATCCCGAACAGCCCGACCCTGGACAACTACGCCAAGGTGATGGAGGGCATCGCGGGCGTGCCGATGGGCCAGTTCTTCTGGAACTCCTTCGTGCTGGCGGCGCTGTCGGTCGTCGGCACCGTGATCTCGTCTGCCCTGGCCGCCTATGCGTTCGCCCGACTGCAGTTCAAGGGACTCGGGGTGCTCTTCGCAGCGATGATCGGCACGCTGCTGCTGCCGTTCCACGTCGTGATCATCCCGCAGTACATCCTGTTCAACAATCTCGGCCTGGTGGACACCTTCGTGCCCCTGCTGCTGCCGAAGTTCCTCGCCACCGAGGCGTTCTTCGTCTTCCTGCTGGTGCAGTTCATCCGGCAGATGCCGCGCGACATGGACGAGGCCGCCAAGATCGACGGCGCCGGCCACTTCCGGGTGTTCTGGTCGATCATCCTGCCGCTCATCCGCCCCGCGCTCATCACCTGCGCGATCTTCTCGTTCATCTGGGCGTGGAACGACTTCCTCGGGCCCCTGCTCTACCTCACCAGCCCCGAGAACTATCCGCTCCCCATCGCGCTGCGCCTCTACAACGACCAGACGTCGTCGAGCGACTACGGCGCGACGGTCACCGCGTCGTTCGTCGCACTGCTGCCGATCCTGCTGTTCTTCATCGTCTTCCAGCGCTTCCTCGTCGACGGCGTCGCCACGCAGGGCCTCAAGGGCTGAGTAGGATGCCGACGATGACCAGCCGCCGCGAGCACAAGGCCGCCCTGCGCGCCGAGCGCTCCGGCGCCGGCCCGGTGCGCACCGAGGGGCCGCCGCCGCGGTTCCCCGGTGCGTCGGGCCGGTTCGCACTCTTCGGCGAGGTGCTGCAGACGGGCCTGCTCATGACCCTCGTCGCGCTGCCGGTCATCACCCTGCCCGCGGCCCTGGCCGCCGGCATCCGGCACCTGCGTCGCCATGTGGCGGCCGAGGACTCGCGGCTGCAGTTCTTCTGGGCAGACGTCCGCCGCGCCGTGCTCCCGGGCGCCGTCGTCGGCGCGGTGGCGCTCGTGGCCACCCTGGTGCTGCTGCTGGACATCGACCTGGCCCGCTCGGGGTTCCTCCCCGGCGGCGCCGTCATCGAGATCGTCGGCTGGGTGGGGCTGGCCGTCGTGTCGGTGGCGCTGCTCGCGTGCGCCGGCGCCTGGACCCCCGCTCTCGGCTGGCGGGGCGCGCTGCGCTGCGTGCCCGCCGCGATCGCCGCAGACCCGGCCGGCGCGCTGTACCTCGCGGCGACAGCAGTGTTCGTCGTCGTCTCCACCTGGGCGCTCGTGCCCCTGTTCATCCCCGCCATCGGCTGCGCCGCCCTGGCGGTCGTCGCCATCCCCACGCGCCGGCGCGGACGCGCCTGACGCCACCCCCGACCCGCCACCGTCGGCGGGCCAGACCGGAAGGAAGACCGTGACCTCTGCCCACGGATCCGTCGACCCCCGCCTTGCGATCTCCGACGTCGACCGCCGCCTGTTCGGCGGTTTCGTCGAGCACCTCGGCCGCCATATCTACGACGGCATCCACGAGCCCGCCCATCCCTCCGCCGACGCCGACGGCTTCCGCACCGACGTGATCGAGCTCGTCAAGGAGCTGGGCGTCTCGACGATCCGCTACCCCGGTGGCAACTTCGTCTCGGGCTACCGGTGGGAAGACGGCATCGGCCCCGTAGACCAGCGCCCCCGGCGCCTCGACCTCGCGTGGCACTCCACCGAGACGAACGAGGTGGGACTTCACGAGTTCTCGGACTGGCTCGAGAAGGTCGGCAGCGACCTCATGCTCGCCGTCAACCTCGGCACGCGCGGGACGCAGGAGGCCATCGACCTGCTCGAGTACGCCAACGTCGACGCCGAGACCGACTGGACCCGTCAGCGCCGCGCGAACGGTCGCGACGAGCCGCTCGCCGTGAAGATGTGGTGCCTGGGCAACGAGATGGACGGCCCGTGGCAGCTGGGGCACCGCAACGCCGACGACTACGGCAAGCTCGCCTCGCGCACGGCCAAGGGCATGCGCATGGTCGACCCGGGCATCGAGCTGGTCGTCTGCGGCTCGTCCGGCAGCGGCATGCCGACCTTCGGCTCGTGGGAGCGCACCGTGCTCGAGCACACCTTCGACGACGTCGACTTCATCTCGTGCCACTCCTACTACCAGGAGATGGGCGGCAACGCGCAGGAGTTCCTCGCCTCGGGCGTCGACATGGCGCGGTTCATCGAGTCGGTCGTCTCGATCGCCGACGCGGTCGCGGCGACGAAGAAGAGCGACAAGCGCATCATGATCTCGTTCGACGAGTGGAACGTCTGGTACCTCCACGCCGAGGGCGGCGGGCAGAACGACAAGCCGAAGGAGACCGGCTGGCCGGTCGCCCCGCGGCTGCTCGAGGACCAGTACCACGCACTGGATGCCGTCGTCTTCGGCGACCTCATGATCACGCTGCTGCAGCACGCCGACCGGGTGCGCTCGGCATCCCTCGCGCAGCTCGTGAACGTGATCGCCCCGATCATGACAGAGCCCGGGGGCATCGCCTGGCGGCAGACGACGTTCTTCCCGTTCTCGATCACGTCGCGCTTGACGGGCGACCGTGTGGTGCGTGTGCCGGTGACGGCGGGCACGTTCACGAGCGAGCGCTTCGGCGAGGTCGCGGCGGTCAACGCGGTGGCCACCGTCGACGACGACGGCGTGAGCCTGTTCGTCGTCAACCGGTCGACCACCGATGCGGCGGACCTGCGGCTGGATCTCGCAGCCGTCGCCGCGCAGTTCGGCCGTCACCTGCACGTGACCGAGTCGCACCTGCTTCACGAGGACGACATGTACGCCGCCAACACCCTCGAAGACCCGGAGCGCGTTGGCGTGCGGCCCCTGGACGGCCTTGCGCTCGACGGGGACGCCCTCACCGCGACCCTCCCGCCGGTGTCGTGGGCCGCCGTGCGCCTGGCGTGAGGCGAGCGGAGGGCGTGACGCGGCCGTAGCCGCAGACGCTTGCGGAAAGCGTCTTCCGCTGTCAGGATGAAAGAACGGAAAGCGCTTACCGAGACGGGAGCGCCGAGAAGCGCGAGAAGCGCCGAGCAGAAGGAACCCACAGTGTCAGAGACGACCACCCTGGACGCCCCCGCCGCGACGACCCCTCAGGTGCGTGAGATCGGCATCATCATGAACGGCGTCTCGGGCCGCATGGGATACCGCCAGCACCTCGTGCGGTCGATCCTCGCGATCCGCGAGCAGGGCGGCATCGAGCTGCCCGACGGCTCGAAGGTCACCGTCAAGCCGCTGCTGGTCGGCCGCAGCGAGGCCAAGCTCGCCGAGCTCGCCGCCCGCCACGGCATCGAGGACTACACGACCGATCTGGATGCCGCTCTCGCCGATTCCCGCTGGGAGATCTACGCCGACTTCCTCGTCACGAAGGCGCGCGCATCGGCCCTGCGCAGGGCGATCGCCGCGGGCAAGACGATCTACACCGAAAAGCCCACGGCCGAGTCGGTCGACGAGGCGCTGGAGCTGGCGAAGCTCGCCGCAGAGGCCGGGGTCAAGACCGGCGTCGTGCACGACAAGCTCTACCTGCCCGGGCTGCAGAAGCTCAAGCGCCTCATCGACTCCGGGTTCTTCGGCCGCATCCTGTCGGTGCGCGGCGAGTTCGGCTACTGGGTGTTCGAGGGCGACTGGCAGCCCGCGCAGCGCCCCAGCTGGAACTACCGCACCGAAGACGGCGGCGGCATCATCGTCGACATGTTCCCGCACTGGAACTACGTGCTGGAGAACCTCTTCGGCGAGGTCAAGAGCGTCTATGCCCAGGCCGCGGTGCACATCGCCGACCGCTGGGACGAGAACGGCGAGCACTACACCGCCACGGCGGAGGACGCCGCGTACGGCGTCTTCGAGCTCGACGGCGGAGTCGTCGCCCAGATCAACTCGAGCTGGACCACTCGCGTCAACCGCGACGAGCTGGTCGAGTTCCACGTCGACGGCACGCACGGTTCTGCGGTCGTAGGCCTGTTCGGTGCCAAGATCCAGCACCGCAACGGCACGCCCAAGCCGGTGTGGAATCCCGACCTGGCGGACGACCACGACTACGACGCCGACTGGGCCGCCGTCCCCACCAACGACGTCTTCCAGAACGGCTTCAAGCAGCAGTGGGAGGAGTTCCTCGTCTCCTACGCGACCGGCACCGAGTACCCCTTCGATCTGCTCTCCGGCGCCCGTGGCGTGCTGCTGGCCGAGGCGGGCCTGCGCTCGAGCCGCGAAGGCTGCAAGGTCGAGCTGCCCGCCCTGACGCTGGACTGACGATGGGGCTCACTCTCTTCGGCGCCGACGGCGTCACGACCACCGCGGACCTCAACGCCGCTCCCGGCCACGCCAAGCCCACGGGGCCGCTGCAGAGCCGCGTCGCGTACGCCGCCGCACACGTCGTGCCCGTCACCTGGGGCGACAACACCCCCGGGCAGCCGGCGCAGATCGACTGGGATGCCACGCTGGACTTCCGTCGCAGCGTGTACTCCTGGGGCCTCGGCGTCGCCGATGCCATGGACACCGCCCAGCGCAACATGGGACTGGATGCCGCGGCCACCCGGGAGCTCATCACCCGCTCCGCCGAGGTCGCCCGTGAAGAGGGCGGGTCGGTCGTCGTCGGCGTCAACACCGACAACACCGACGCCGGCGGCCTCTCGCTGGACGAGGTCACCGCCGCCTACCTCGAGCAGTTGCACTTCACCGAGGAGCAGGGCGCAGGACCCGTGCTCATGGCCAGCCGCCACCTCGCGCGGGCGGCCGAGTCGGCCGAGGACTATCGCCGCGTGTACGGCGCGGTGCTGCAGGCGGCGACGACTCCGGTGGTGCTGCACTGGCTGGGCACGGCGTTCGACCCGCAGCTGGCCGGCTACTTCGGCTCGACCGACTGGCGCGCGGCATCCGAGGTGCTGCTGCAGATCATCGGAGAGAACGCCGACAAGGTCGCGGGCGTGAAGATGAGCCTGCTGGATGCCGCCTCCGAGGTGTCGGTGCGCGAGCGCCTGCCCGAGGGCGTGCGCATGTTCACCGGCGACGACTTCAACTACGTCGGCCTCATCGGCGGCGCGGACGTGCCCGAGGCACCGCAGCCGCAGCGCGACCCGGCGAGCCCGCGGCAGCACTCCGACGCGCTGCTGGGCGCCTTCGCCGCGCTCACGCCGGTGGCATCCGCCGCCATCCAGGCGCTCGACGCCGACGATCCGGCCCGCTACCTCGAGATCCTGGCACCCACCGAGGCCCTGAGCCGGCAGGTGTTCGCCGCGCCGACCTTCTACTACAAGACCGGCGTCGCCTTCCTGTCGTGGCTCAACGGCCACCAGAGCGCGTTCCAGATGGTCGGGGGCCTGCACTCCGCCCGGAGCCTCCCGCACCTGTCGCGCATCGTCGAGCTCGCCAACGCCGCGCACGCGCTGGAGCAGCCGGAGCTGGCGCAGGAGCGCTGGCACGGGATGCTGCGCATGAACGGGGTGTCGGCATGACCGCGCCCGACGCCCGCCTGTCGATCAACCAGGCGACGATCAAGCACGCCGACCTCGCAACGGCACTGCGGGTCACGGCCGAAGCGGGCGTGCAGGCGATCGGCCTGTGGCGCGAGCCGGTGAACGAGGTGGGGCTCGCGACCGCCGCGCAGATGCTCGCCGACTCGGGGCTGCGCTTCACGACCCACTGCCGCGGCGGGTTCTTCACCATGCCCGAGGGGCCCGCCCGCCGCGCCTCGATCGACGACAACCGGGTCGCGATCGACGAGACCGCCGCCCTCGCCGCGGCCGGCGCCGAGGGCTCCACCGCCATCCTCGTGCTTGTGGCCGGAGGGCTCCCCGAGGGCTCGCGCGACATCGCCGGGGCCCGGGAGCGCGTGCGGGACGCGATCGGGGAGCTGGTGCCGCACGCGGCGGCCGCCGGCGTGACCCTCGCGATCGAGCCGCTGCATCCGATGTTCGCCAGCGACAGGTGCGTCGTGTCGACGCTCGGCCAGGCGCTCGACATCGCGCGGGACTTCGACCCGGCCGTCGTCGGGGCTACCGTCGACACGTTCCACATCTTCTGGGACCCCGATGTCGAGGCATCCATCGCCCGCGCCGGAGCCGAGGGGCGCATCGCGACCTACCAGGTGTGCGACTGGAAGACGCCGCTGCCGGCGGACGTGCTGCTGGGTCGTCATTACCCGGGCGACGGGGTCATCGACTTCGCCGCGCTCACCCGGGCGGTCGAGGCCACCGGGTACGACCGCGACATCGAGGTGGAGATCTTCAACGCCGATGTGTGGGCCACCGATCCGCTGCTGGCGGTGCAGCGCACCGCCGCGGCATTCGGTGACGTGGTCTCGCCGCATCTGGGCGTCACCATAGAATCTCGATCGTGACCGAAGCCACCGAACGTCTGCGGTCCGGCTCCGCCACGCTCCACGACGTGGCGCGTGAGGCGGGGGTGTCGTTGGCGACCGCTTCCCGCGTGCTCAACGGGTCGACCCGCAAGGTGGCCGATTCGTACCGGGAGCGTGTGGAGACGGCCGCCGCGCGCCTCGGCTACAGCGCGAACCTGTCGGCGCAGGCGACGGCCCGCGGCACCTCGGCGATCATCGCCCTGCTCGTCGCCGACATCGCCGACCCCTATTTCGGCGAGATCGCCTCGGGGGTCGCCCAGGGCGCCGACGAGGCGGGCCTGGTCGTCACGGTCGCCATCACCGAGCGCGACGCCGAGCGCGAGGTGCGTCTCGTGCGGGCCCTGCGCGGGCAGCGGCCGCGCGGGCTGATCCTCGCCGCCTCCCGCACGTCGCCCGAGATCGCCCCGGAGCTGCTGGCCGAGCTCGACCACGTGGTGGCCGCGGGCGGCCGGGTCGTCGCCCTCGGTGCGGGCACCGACAGCGTGCGCGCGGTCACCATCGACAACCGCGAGGGCGCCCGCGCGCTCGGCGCGGCACTGGCCGAACGCGGCTACCGATCGGCCGTGGTCCTCGGGGCCGCGGAGGGCGTGCTCACGAGCGACAGCCGTGTCGCCGGTTTCAGCGAGGGCTTCACGGCCGGCGGCGGCAACGCGCCGCGCGTGTACCGGGGGGCCTTCAGCCGGGCATCGGGGGCGGATCTCATGACCCAGGTCCTCGCCGACGGCGTGGAGCCGGGCACCGTCGTCTTCGGCGTCAGCGACGTCGTCGCGATCGGAGCCATGTCGGCGGTGCGGGAGGCGGGCCGGGAGCCGGGCACCGACATCGCGTTCGCCGGCTTCGATGACATCCCCACGTCCCGCGATGTGACCCCGCCGCTGTCGACCGTGGCGGTGCCGCTCGCCGAGGTCGGGCTCGAGACCTTCCGCGCCGCGACCGACCCCGATTGGACGCCCCAGCCGCTGCGCCTCGAGGTGACGCTGCGCGACAGCACGCCACCGCGGCCGTGACGGTCGTCGTCGCGATCGACAGCTTCAAGGGCTCGATCGCCGCCGCAGACGCGGCCCGGGCCCTCGCCGACGGCTGGCTCGACATCCGCGCCGACGCCCTGGTGCTGCTGCGGCCCATGGCCGACGGCGGTGAGGGCACGCTCGACGCGTTCGCCGCCGCGGTCGCGGGAGCCGAGAGGATGCCGGTGCGGGTGACCGGGCCCGACGGTGCCACCGTCGATGCGTCGTGGCTGCTCCTGCCGCCGACCCCCGACGCCCCGACCGGGACCGGGGTGGTGGAGCTGGCATCCACCTCGGGGATCGAGCTGCTCGGCGACCGGCGCCTGCCGTGGGACGCCGACACGACCGGGTTCGGTCAGGCCATCGCGGCGGCGCTCGACCACGGCGTCTCGCGGCTCGTGCTGGGCATCGGGTCCAGCGCCTCCACGGACGGCGGGGTCGGGATGCTTCGGGCGCTCGGGGCGCGGTTCACCGATGCGACGGACGTCGACGTGGCCCCCGGCGTTCGGGGCCTCGAGGCGCTCGACCGGGTCGACCTGTCGGCCCTGCGACCGCTGCCCCCCGCGGGCGCGGTCGTGCTCACCGATGTGACCAACCCGCTGCTCGGCGCGACCGGCGCCGCCGCCGTCTTCGGGCCGCAGAAGGGGGTGGATGCCGCGGGGGTCGCCCGCGCCGACGCGGCGCTGGCGCGCCTCGCCGCGCTCATCGGCGCAGATCCGCAGGAGCCCGGCACCGGGGCTGCCGGTGGCACCGGGTTCGCCCTGCTCGCCTGGGGCGCCGCGCTCGTGCCCGGCGCGCCCGAGGTCGCCGACCTCATCGGATTGCGCGAGGCGGTGGCGTCGGCTTCCGTCGTCGTCACCGGCGAGGGGGCGTACGACGGCCAATCCGCGGCAGGGAAGGTCCCGTCCTTCGTCGCGCGGCTGGCCGCCGACGCCGGGGTGCCCGTCGCGCTCGTCGCGGGCCGCATCGCGGCGGATGCCGACACGGCCGCCTTCGTGGCATCCGTCTCGCTCACCGACCTCGCCGGAAGCCCCGCCGCATCGCTCGCCGAGCCGGCGCGGTGGCTGCGGGCCGCCGGAGCCGCGCTCGCCGCCCGCGCCTGACGGCCCGCGCTCCGCTCACATCCAGCGGCGGGCCTTGAAGACCAGGTACAGCACCACCGAGGTCGCCAGCATCCCGAGGAGCGCCAGCGGGTAGCCCCACGGCGATTGCAGCTCGGGCATGTAGGTGAAGTTCATGCCGTAGACGGTGCCGACCAGCGTCGGACCGAAGAGGATCGCCGCCCACCCCGAGATCTTCTTGACCTGCTCGCTCTGCTCCAGCGCGGTGTCGGTCTGGCGGTGGGTGACGAGCGTGGCGTTGACGGTGAGCGCGTTCTCGAGGATCGCTCGCAGCGCCGCGATCTTCTCGGTGATGCGGATGACGTGGTCCTCCACGTTGCGCAGCTCACGCTGCAGCTCGATGTCGACCCGATACTTCTCGGCGCCCCGCAGCACCGCCTCGAGCATCTCGCTGAGCGGCTCCGTGGCGCGCTGGAAGAGGATGACCTCCCGAGACAGCTCGTAGATGCGACGGGACAGCTCGGAGCCGGTGTCGCTGAACAGCGAGTCCTCGATCTCGTCGACGTCGTTCTGCAGCCCTGCGGTCACCGGCGCGTATTCGTCGACGACTTCGTCGAGGATCGCGGCGAGCACGACCTGCGGGCCCTTCGCTAGCAGCGCCGGCTGCTGCTCGAGGCGGCGCCGGACGACGGCGAGGTCGGGGACGTCGGCGTGGCGGATCGTGACGACGAAGTCCGGGCCGACGAACACGTGCAGCTCACCGAAATCGACCGTCTCGGCCGCGTCGTTGTAGCTGGCCGGGCGCAGCACGGTGAAGAGGATGTCGCCGTAACGCTCGATCTTCGGGCGCTGGTGGCCGGCGAGCGCGTCTTCCACGGCGAGCGGATGCAGCGAGAACTCGGCCGCCACCTGCTGAAGCTCCTCCGGCGTCGGCCGCAGCAGGCCGATCCACGCCATCCCGTGGTTGGCCTTCATGTGCTCGAAGGTCTGCTCGAGGGTCGCGGGGTTGCGGATCCGCTCCCCGTCCACATACACGGCGTTGTCGATGATAGGCATCCCGCCAGTCTGCCCCCTCCGGAGCCCCGCGCCGCGCCGCCCTCGATCGCTGAAACAGCATCTGGCGGCCGAGACATTGGTCGTTTCCCACTGTCTCGGCCGCCAGATGCGGTCTCACGGTTCTGGTGAACCCCCCGCGGGTCAGCCGCCGAGCGCGGCGGCGACCACGGCGCGGGCCTCGGCCTGCACCTCGCGCAGGTGCTCCGGGCCGCGCAGCGACTCGGCGTACAGCTTGTAGACGTCCTCGGTGCCGGACGGGCGGGCGGCGAACCACGCGTGCTCGGTCTGCACCTTCAGTCCGCCGATCGGCGCGCCGTTGCCGGGCGCGTGCGACAGCTTCGCGGTGATGGGCTCGCCGGCCAGCTCCGTGGCGGTGACGGCCTCGGGCGAGAGCTTGGCCAGCGTCGCCTTCTGCTCGGGCGTCGCCGGGGCGTCGACGCGCTCGTACGCCGAGGCGCCGAACTCCGCCTCGAGCTCGGCATAGCGCTGCGACGGCGTCTTGCCCGTGACCGCGAGGATCTCCGCCGCCAGCAGGCACAGCAGGATGCCGTCCTTGTCGGTGGTCCAGACGCTTCCGTCTTTGCGCAGGAACGACGCCCCCGCCGACTCCTCGCCGCCGAAGGCGACGGAGCCGTCGAGCAGGCCGGGCACGAACCACTTGAACCCGACCGGCACCTCCAGCAGGGGGCGGCCGAGCGAGGCGGCGACGCGGTCGATGATCATCGACGACACCAGGGTCTTGCCGATCGCGGCATCCGCCGGCCACCCCTCGCGGTGCCGGAACAGGTAGTCGATCGCGACGGCGAGGTAGTGGTTGGGGTTCATCAGCCCCGCGTCGGGCGTGACGATGCCGTGCCGGTCGGCGTCGGCATCGTTGCCGGTGAGGATGTCGTACTCGTCGCGGCGGGCCAGCAGCGACGCCATCGCCGACGGCGACGACGGATCCATGCGGATCTTCTCGTCCCAGTCCAGCGTCATGAACCGCCACGTCGGGTCGACGTCGGGGTTCACCACCGTGAGGTCCAGGCCGTACTTCTCCGCGATGAGGGCCCAGTACTCCACCGAGGCGCCCCCGAGGGGGTCGGCGCCGATGCGCACGCCCGCGGAGCGGATCGCGTCGATGTCGATGATCGAGGCCAGCTCGCGCACGTACTCCTCGCGGAAGTCGTACGTTTCGAGCTGGGCGGTGTCGATATCGGCGAACCGCGTGCGGGTGACGCCCTCGAGTCCCGCGGCGATGAGCGCGTTGGCCCGGTCGGCGACCCAGCCGGTCGCGTCGGTGTCGGCGGGGCCGCCGTGCGGCGGGTTGTACTTGAAGCCGCCGTCGCGGGGCGGGTTGTGCGACGGGGTGACGACGATGCCGTCCGCCCGCGCCGGGTCGGTGGCCTCGAGCGCCCGGTTGTGCGCGAGGATCGCGAGGCTCAGCGCCGGCGTCGGCACCCACGCGTCGCGGGAGTCCACGCGCACGTCGATGCCGTTGCCCACGAGCACCTCGATGGCGCTGCGCTCGGCCGGCCGCGAGAGCCCGTGGGTGTCACGCCCCAGGAACAGCGGACCCGTGATGCCCTGCGCGCGGCGGTAGTCGACGATCGCCTGCGTCGTCGCGAGGATGTGGTCCTCGTTGAAGCTGGTCGACAGCGACGATCCGCGGTGGCCGCTGGTGCCGAACGCGACGCGCTGGGCGGCGACGGACGGGTCGGGCTTGCGGTCGTAATAGGCGGCGACGAGTTCGTCGATGTCGACGAGATCGGATGCTTCGGCGGGCTGTCCTGCTCGGCTCATCCTCCCAGTCTGCCCCCTGTCGCCGGTGGGCGCACGCAGGCTTGACACAGCAGGGCCGGGAGCGGAGGAGGACGCCGCGCCCCGCGAGAGGCGAAACCCACCGGACTAGGCTTGCTCCCCGTGACCCCCGAGCCCACCGTTCCCGCCCGTCGCACCTACAGCTACCTGGGTCCGGCCGGCACCTTCACCGAGGCCGCCCTCGCTCAGGTGCCCGAAGCCCGCGACCAGAACTGGCGTCCGGTGCGCAACGTCGGCGAGGCGCTCGCGGACGTGGTGTCGGGGCGGTCGGATGCCGCGATGATCGCGATCGAGAACTCGATCGACGGCGGCGTCTCCACCGCTCAGGACGCCCTGGCGACCATGCCGGGCCTGCGGATCGTCGGGGAGTACCTCGTCCCGGTGAACTTCGTCCTGGTCGCGCGCCCCGGAACGACGCTCGAGGACGTCTCGCTCATCGCGGCGCACCCTGTCGCCTACGCCCAGTGCCTCGGCTGGCTGTCCGAGACGCTCCCCGCCCACGCGCACCTGCCGGCACCCAGCAACGTCGCCGCGGCCCTCGACATGCTCGACGGGTCGAGCCAGGCCGACGCCGCCATCGCGCCCCCCGGCATCCTGGAGCACCACGACCTGCAGCTGCTCGCCCGGTCCATCGGCGACAACCCGAACGCCGTCACCCGGTTCGTGCTCGTGAGCCGACCCGGCACGCCGCCGGCTCCGACGGGCGCCGACAAGACCTCGCTCATCGCGGAGCTCCCCGAAGACCACCCCGGCGCGCTGCTGGAGCTGCTGGAGCAGTTCTCCACGCGCGGGATCAACCTGTCGCTCATCGAGTCCCGCCCCATCGGCGACGCCCTCGGCCGCTACCGCTTCGTCATCGACGCCGACGGCCACATCGAGAATGAGCGCATGGCCGACGCGTTGATGGGGCTGCGTCGCTTCAGCCCCCGGGTGACGTTCCTCGGGTCCTACCCCCGGGCCGACCGCGCCATCGTCCGGTACCCCGATCGGTACTCCGACGAGGTGTTCGTCGAGGCGCGGGATTGGCTGCGGGGGCTCCTGTCGGGCGAACCCGAGGACTGACGCGCCTCAGGCGGCAGCCGCGGCGAGCAGCTCGAGGGTGCGGGTGCGTCCGTCGGCGCCGTCGAGCGGCTCCGACTCGCGGGCTGCGGCGACCGGCGAGACCATGATCTCCTCGACACCGTGCTTGTCGGCCAGTGCACGCAGCGCGGATGCCGCCTGCTCGCCGGTGCCGATGATCCAGCGTTCCCGCATCGCCGCGATGAGCGGCGTCATCGCCTCGTCGACGTCGGCCGCCTGGGCGGCCTCGACCGTCTCCATCGCCGCCATCGGGCGGTTCAGGCGCAGGCGGGCCATCGCCCGCAGCTGCGGCAGCGCGCGGGCCTCGGCCTCGTCGGCGGTGTCGGCGGCGACCACGTTCGCGGTGAGGAAGGTCACCGGCTCCGGGTGCGCCTCGCTCGGGCGGTACTGGCCGCGGTAGAGCCCCAGCGCCCGCTCCAGACCCTCGCCCGCGAAGTGGTTGGCGAAGACGTAGGGAAGGCCCATCGACGCCGCCAGCTGTGCGGAGTAGTCGCTGGAACCGAGCAGCCATACCTCGGGGGTGGTCACGGCGGCCGGGGTCGCGCGCACGTCGTAGGTGCCGCCGGAGGTGAACTGCAGCGTCGCGCCCTCCGGGGAGACCAGCGTGAGGATGTCCTGCACGTGCTGCGGGAAGCGCTCGACGTCGCTCGAGGTGCCCGACATCCGCAGCAGCTGGGTGATCACCGGGTCGCTGCCCGGTGCGCGCCCGATGCCGAGGTCGATGCGCCCGGGCGCGAGGGCCTCGAGTGCGGCGAACTGCTCCGCCACGATGAGGGGCGCGTGGTTGGGGAGCATCACCCCGCCGGAGCCGACGCGGATGCGCGAGGTGCGCGCGGCCGCCGCGGCGATGAGCACCGGGGGAGTGGTCGATCCCACCGACGCCATGTTGTGGTGCTCGGCGAACCAGTAGCGGCGGTATCCCAGCTCGTCGGCGCGCTCGGCCAGTGCGAGCGAGGCGGCGACCGCCTGCGGGCTGGTCTGGCCGTTGCGCACGGGCACGAGATCGAGGACGGACAGGGCGGGGGAGGTCGAGGCAGTCATCCCACACGACAACCGCGAGCCGCTCCGCGGCATTCCGCGCCACGTCGACTCATCCGCGTGGCCCCTGCTTCACCCCCTCGTAGGCGGCGAGCGCGGCCCGGCGCGTCTCGCCGAGATCCACGATCGGGTCGACCTCGCCCGCACCGGCCCAGCGCCCGACGTACTCACCCCGTGGATCGAACTTCTGTGCCTGCAGCTCGGGGTTGAAGATGCGGAAGTACGGCGCGGCGTCGGCTCCGGATCCGGCCACCCACTGCCAGTTGAAGGAATTGTTCGCCTCGTCCGCGTCGACCAGAGTGTCCCAGAACCATTCCTCGCCGCGCCGCCAGTCGATGAGCAGGTTCTTGACGAGAAATGACGCCGTCACCATGCGCACCCGGTTGTGCATGTACCCGGTTCGCCACAGCTCCGCCATCCCCGCGTCGACGAGAGGGATGCCGGTGCGCCCGCGCTGCCAGGCGTCGAGGTGCGACGCATCCAGCGGCGGCCACGGGAACGCGTCGAACTGCGGGCGCAGGTTCTTCGTCGCGAGGTCGGGGAAGTGGAAGAGCGTGTGCCAGGCGAACTCCCGCCACCCGAGCTCCGAGAGGAAACGGCCGGACCCGTCGCTGCCAGCGGCTTCGTGCCACACGGTGAAGGGGCTGATCTCGCCCCAGCGCAGCCGCGGCGACAGGCGGGAGGTGGCCCCGGCGGCGGGCTCGTCCCGCGCCCGGTCGTATCCGGCCAGGTCCTCGGTGAGGAACGCGCGCAGGCGCTCCCGTGCCGCGGGCTCGCCCGGCGTCCACGTCTCGCGCAGTCCCTCGGTCCAGTCCGGGCGCGTCGGCAGCAGCGACCAGTCGTCGAGGTCGTCGGATGCCGGCACCCTCGATGGTGCGCTGACGGCGCGAGGCTCGGGCAGGGGAGCGCGCGGTGCCGGCCGCGACAGGCAGGCCCGCCAGAACGGGGAGAACACCGAGAAGGGCGTGCCGCCACCGGTCGTGACGGTCCAGGGCTCGTGCAGGAGCGACGCCGCGAACGATGCCACCTCGGCGCCGTCGGCGCGCAGCGTCGCTTTGAGGTCGGCGTCGACCTGCCAGGCCGCACCCCCGTACCGGCGGTTCCAGAAGACCGCGCCGGCGCCGACATCGGCCACTGTCTCGCGCACGATCCCGGCCGCGGCGCCCCGACGGAGCACGAGCGCGCCGCCCCGCTCGCGGAGCCGCTCGCCCAGCGAGGCGAGCGAATGGTGCAGCCACCACCTCGCCGCACCGCCGAGCGGGCGGATGCCGGGGGACTGCTCGTCGAGCACGTAAAGGCCGACGACGGGCTCCGCCCGGTCGATCGCCGCACACAGCGCCGGGTTGTCGGCCAATCTCAGATCATCGCGGAACCACACGATCGAGGGGGCGCCCATGCCGTCATGGTGGTCGACGGATGCCGCGCCGTCGCGGGGTTGACAGTGGCGCGTCTCAGCGGCGGCCCGCTGCCCCAGCCCACAGCGTCGGCCTGCCGGCGGGTGTCAGCGTGTGCCCCACCGGCACCGCGACCAGGAGCGCACCGGGCTCTACGCGGGTGTGCACGTGCACCGCCTCGCCGAACTCGTCGCCGTCCAGCTGCACCGGCTGGGGCCCGGCCGGGGCGAGATCCAGCGCGGGACCCCGCGCGTAGCGCACCGCCGTGTCCTCCGTGCGCAGCGCCAGCACGCTGCGGCCCGCCCGGAACCGGCGCAGCACGCTGTTGTCCCACGCCACCCGGCGCCAGACGAACAGCCAGCCGAACGGTCCCTTCGGCTGGAAGACCGCGACGTCCAGCAGTCCGTCGGCCACCGAGGCCTCGGGGATGAGTTCCAGGCCCGCCGGGAGCGAGCCGCAGTTGGCGAACAGCACGCTGTGCACGCGCGCGGAGTGCATGCGGTGTCCCTGCACCTGGTAGACGACCTGGAACGGGTGGGCCCCGACGAGCGAGCGCGCTGCGCCCCCGACGTAGGCGACCCATCCCACACTCCGCTTCAGCTGGGGGCTCGTGTTCGCGATCATCGCGGCATCCAGCCCTATGCCGCCCATCACCACGAACGCGTGCTCGTCGACGTCGCCGCCGGGGCGCCGCAAAGCGGCGAACCCGATGTCGATCGCGTGGCGCTCGCCCGAGAAGGTGGCGGCGATCATCGTCTCGGGGTCGCCCAGCGGCAGCCGCAGGTTTCGGGCGAGCAGGTTGCCCGTGCCGCTCGGCACGATCGTGAGCGCGACGCCCGAGCCGCTCATGGCACCGGCGACCGCGCGAACGGTGCCGTCGCCGCCCGCGACGAGCACGGCATCCACGCCACGCTCCAGCGCCTCGCGCGTCGCGGCGTCGCCGAGATCGTCGACGGTCGTGGCGAACAACAGTGGCGCATGCCAGCCCGCCTCGGCGGACAGCCGCTGCACGCTCGCGGTGAGGGCGGCGGCGTCGACCTTGATGGGGTTGTAAACCAGGGCCGCGCGCGGGGTGGCGGGCATGGTCATGCCCTCACGATAGCGGGGCCCGCAGGTGGCGCCTGTGCGAGGATTGACGGATGATCGATCCCGCTCTTCTCCGCGACCGGCCTGACCTCGTCACGCGCTCGCAGCTGGCCCGCGGTGAGTCGTCCCAGACCGTCGACGACGCCGTCGCGGCCGACCGTGACCGTCGTGCCGCCATCACCGCGTTCGAAGAGCTGCGTGCGGCGCAGAACGCCCACGGCAAGCGCGTCGCGCAGGCCCCCAAAGAGGACAAGGCCGCGCTCGTGGCCGAGGCCAAGGAGCTGAGCGAGAAGGTCAAGGCCGCGCAGCGGCAGGTCGCCGAGGCCGAGGCCGCCGCCGAGGCCGCCTTCGCCAAGCTGGAGAACATCGTCCTCGACGGCGTCCCCGCAGGCGGCGAGGAGAACTTCGTCACGCTGCGCACGCACGGCGAGCCCCCGTCGTTCGACTTCGAGCCCCTCGACCACCTCGCGCTCGGCGAGAAGCTCGGCGCGATCGACATGGAGCGCGGCACCAAGGTGTCGGGCGCGCGTTTCTACTTCCTCACCGGCATCGGCGCCCGCCTCGAGCTGGCCCTCATGAACCTGGGCCTCGACCGTGCGCTGCAGGCCGGCTTCACGCCCATGATCCCGCCCACGCTCGTGCGTCCGGAGGTCATGCGCGGCACCGGCTTCCTCGGCCAGCACGCCGACGAGGTGTACCACCTGGCCGATGAGGACCTGTACCTCGTCGGCACCAGCGAGGTGCCTCTCGCCGGCTACCACATGGACGAGATCATCGACCTGGCCCGCGGGCCCAAGCGCTATGCCGGCTGGTCCACCTGCTACCGCAGCGAAGCGGGGTCGTACGGCAAGGACACCCGCGGCATCATCCGCGTCCACCAGTTCAACAAGCTCGAGATGTTCGTCTACACGACGCCCGATGACGCGCAGGCGGAGCACGAGCGCCTCGTCGCGCTGCAGGAGCAGATGCTGCGCGACCTCGGCCTCAGCTATCGCGTGATCGACGTGGCTGCCGGCGATCTCGGCTCGTCGGCGGCGCGCAAGTACGACATCGAGGCCTGGGTGCCCACGCAGGGCGCCTACCGCGAGCTCACCAGCACGAGCAACTGCACCACCTACCAGGCGCGGCGGCTGGACATCCGCTACCGGCCGGACGGCGGCAAGACCGCGCACGTCGCGACCCTCAACGGCACGCTCGCCACCACCCGCTGGATCGTTGCGCTCCTCGAGACGCACCAGCGCGCCGACGGCTCGGTGTGGGTGCCCGAGGTGCTGCGCCCGTTCCTGGGAGGCCTCGAGGTCCTGGAGCCGATCGGATGAATCACGCGCATCTTCCCCGCACCGGCAGCGTCGAGATCACGGACCAGGCCGACGCCGCCGAGCTCGTCGAGGACATCGCCGAGGATGCCGAGAACCCTCGCGTCCCCACCGAGCGGCTGCTCATCGTGCTCGACATCGACGGCACCATCCTCCTCCAGGACGAGACGCTCAGCCCCGGCATCGTCGAGGCCGTCGCCCACGCGCACCGTGCCGGGCACGAGGTGATGCTGGCGACGGGGCGCAGTTGGGAGAGCACCCGCGGCATCCTGCGCGTGCTCGAGATCGCCCCGGAGTACGTCGTCTGCTCCAACGGCGCCGTGATCATGAAGCGCGTCGCTGGCGAAGAGGTGCGGTACGAGCGGTTCCACACCGAGACCTTCGACCCGACCGAGGTGCTGACGCTTCTGCGCGAGCACCTGCCGGACGCGCGGTACATGGTGGAGTTGCCCGACGGCAGCCGCCTCTACACCGAGCATCTCGACGACTGGAATCTGCAGGGGGCCAAGCAGGTTCCGTTCGACGAGCTGTCCGCCCGGCCCGCGAGCCGCGTCGTGGTGGTGTCGCCGGATGAGACCGAGCAGGACTTCGTCGACCTCGTCGCCCGCATCGGGCTGAACGAGGTGTCGTACGCGGTGGGGTGGACGGCGTGGCTCGACATCGCGCCGCGCGGCGTCGACAAGTCCAGCGCCCTCGCCCTCGTCTGCGACTGGCTCGGGGTCGACCCGGCGCACGTGATCGTGATCGGCGACGGCCGCAACGACGTCGGCATGTTCCGGTGGGCGCGGCGCAACGGCGGTCGCGCCGTGGCGATGGCGCAGGGCGCCGACGAGGTGCGCTCCGTCGCGGGCGAGACCACCGGCTCGGTCGAGGCCGGCGGCGTCGCCGACATCCTCCGCGCGCTCTGACCTGGGCAGCGGCCCCGCCCGCGGTCTTCGGGCGTCGTTCAGCGCCCGCCCAGGCGCCCCGGCGACAATGGAGCGCAGTGCCGTCGACTAGACTCGGGGCCTGTCGACGGATGCCCTAGGGCGTTCGCCGGGAGGGTTGTCCGAGCGGCCGATGGACCTGGTCTTGAAAACCAGTGGGCAGAAATGTCCCGTGGGTTCGAATCCCACACCCTCCGCCACGGCGTTCGGGTGTGGCGAGCACGGCCCGCCCCACCCGAGGAGACGTCCGTGATCGCCACATCCGACCCGAGCGGCGCGAGCGCGCCCTCGTCCGGTCGGCGGCCGCTGGCCCGCCACGGCGTGCAGCGCACGCCCGGTCCCTTCGCGCAGCTGATGAAGGTGCTCGCGGTGGCGCTGGCGGTCGTGCTGGTGTCGGGTGTCAGCGTGGCGGCGTACACCGCCTACGACCTCGCCTCGAACTTCGCCGATGGGTCGGTCGACCTGGAAGGCCAGAGCCCCGTGCCCCCGGACATCGGGGCCATCGAGGGCGGCGTCAATCTGCTGCTGGCGGGCACCGACGCGTGCGAGCCCGAGTACGCCGCATACTTCGGCGACCGGTGCACGGGGGCGGATGCCGCCGGCGAGCTGAACGACGTCAACATGCTCGTGCACATCTCCGACGCTCCTCGCCGCGTCACCGTGGTCTCGTTCCCCCGCGACCTCATGATGCCGATCCCGTCGTGCACGCACTCCGACGGCACGGTGACCCCGGCCACGAGCAGGCAGCCGCTCAACTCGGCGTACACCAACGGCGGAGAGAACGGGCTCGCGTGCGTCGCCGCGGCGATCTCGGAGCTGACCGGTCAGGACATCCCGTTCGCCGCCAAGGTGACCTGGGGCGGCGTGATCGAGATCACCAACGCGATCGGCGGGGTGGAGGTCTGCATCGCCAACGGCATCCGCGATCACCACACCGGCATCGACTGGGAGGCGGGAAACCGCACCATCTCGGGAGTGGAGGCGCTGCAGTTCCTGCGCACGCGGCACGGGGTGGGCAACGGCGGCGACCTCGGCCGCATCTCGAACCAGCAGCAGTACATGTCGCGCCTGGTGCGCAAGCTCGTCAGCGACGAGGTGCTCTCGAACCCGGCGACGCTGTATTCGCTGGCATCCACCGCGGTCGACAACGTCACCCCCAGCAAGAGCCTCACCAACCCGGTGACGCTCGTGCAGATCGCCCTCGCGGTGAAGAACGTGCCCTTCGAGGAGATCGTCTTCGTGCAGTACCCGGTCGTGGAAGACCCGTACGATCCCAACCGCGTCGCGCCCGACGAGGATGCCGCCGCGGCGCTGTGGGCGGCGCTCGAGGCGAACCAGCCGATCACGCTGAGCGGCGAAGCCAGCCAGGGCGACGGTGTCGTCGTCGTGGATCCGGAGAACCCGGATGTGGCGCCGGTCGACCCCGCGGCGCCCGGTGACGCCGCCACCCCCGGGGAGACCCCCGCGCCCGGTGTGACGCTGCCGTCGTCGATCCCCGGGCAGACCGCCGCGCAGGAGACCTGCTCAAACGGTAATCTGGGGGGATGACTGGGCGCGGCGACCCGACCCGCGGTCGGCGGCTTCCCGTCGCCCGCCACGGCGTGCTGAGGCAACCGCACCCGCTGATGCAGGTGCTGACCGTGCTCGGCGTGATCGCGGGGGTTGTCGTCGTCTCCGCCGCGAGCGTGGTCGGCTACGCGGCCGTGGGGCTCGTGACGGACTTCGCGGCCAACTCCGTCGCGCTCGAGGACGAGCCGGCCGAGCCGCCGAGCCTCGGCCCGCTGCCGGGGCCCATCACGATGGTCGTGACGGGCACCGACGAGTGCGAAGAGGAGATCGCCGATTCGTTCGGCGGCCGCTGCAAGGGGGCCGATGCGGCGGGCAAGCTCAACGACGTCAACCTGCTGGTGCACATCTCGGACGCTCCGCGGCGGGTGACCGTGGTGTCGTTTCCGCGCGACCTCATGGTGCCGATCCCGTCGTGCACGAGCGAGGACGGCACGATCGCGCCCGCCCTGCGCAAGCAGCAGCTCAACGCCGCCTACGGCCACGGCGGCCTCGGGTGCGTCGTCGACACGCTGTCCGAGCTGAGCGGGCTGAGCGTGCCGTATGCCGCGAAGGTTACCTTCGGCAACGTCATCAACATCACCGACGCCATCGGCGGCGTCGACGTCTGCATCGCGGGCGGTGGCATCCGCGACCGCCACACCGGCATCGACTGGCCCGCCGGCATGCGCACCGTGTCGGGCTTCGAGGCGCTGCAGTTCCTGCGCACGCGGCACGGCGTGGGCGACGGCTCCGACCTCGGTCGCATCTCGAACCAGCAGCAGTACATGTCGCGCCTCGTGCGCAAGCTCGTGAGCGACGAGGTGCTCACCGACGTCGGCACGCTCGGCAAGCTGGCCGGCACCGCGGTGAACAACGTCACCCCGAGTGACTCGCTCGCCAATCCCGTGCGCCTGGTGCAGATCGCGCTCGCCGCGAAGGACGTCCCGTTCGACGACATCACCTTTCTGCAGTACCCCACCCTCGAGGACCCGTACGACATGGCCCGGGTCGTTCCCGATTACGACGCCGCCGAACAGCTGTGGGATGCGCTGGTGGCCAACCAGCCGCTGCAGCTGACCGGCGAGGCCGGCAAGAACGACGCCGTCGTGGTGGTCGAGCCTCCGACCGCCGGGGCGCCGACCGACCCGCCCGCGGACGGCGCCGACCCCGGCGCGGGGGAGACGCCGGTCGACCCCGCGCCGCCCGCGGAGGGCACCGTCGTGCTGCCCGAGTCGATCACGGGCTCCACCGCCGCGCAGGAGACCTGCTCGGTGGGCAACGTCGGCGAGTGAGCGTGTTCATCGCGGGGTGCGCGAGCGGGTTATGATGGCTGAGCGCATCCGTCGCTTGTCGCCGGATGCCTGGAGACGTCGCATAGTCAGGCCTAGTGCACCACCCTGCTAAGGTGGAGTCCCCTTATGGGGACCGAGGGTTCAAATCCCTCCGTCTCCGCGTAAATCCCCCGGTAAGCCGGGGGATTTTTGGGTTTGGCGATGCTACCGCTCGATCCCGTCGGACAGGTTCTGCGACGGATTGCGGAACCGTTCCTCCTGCGTGCCGCCTGGCGCTTGGCCCGTCCGTCGCAGCAGCGGGCCAGGATGTCCCTATGCACCCGTCAGCCTTTCGCAGTGCCATCGCACGCCCGGAGGTTCAGGACGGCGCACTGGGGATCGGTCTTCTCCTCGTCGCCGTCCTGCCGCTCGGTATTCCCGGTACTGTCCTGGGAGCACTGGATGGGCCCAGCACCGGGCCCATCGCGATCTTGTTGCAGGCTGCGCAAGCTCTCCCCCTCGTACTGCGGCGCCGCGCGCCGCGTGTCGCGATGTTTGTCGTCGGGGCGGCCTTCTGCATCGCCGAGATAACCGGAACCACCACGGGCGCGGCCGGCGTCGCCCTCCCGATCGCTCTGTACAGCGTCGGCGCCCATGGCCGCCGCCCGTGGATCACCGCGGGGGTCATCGGGGCGATGTATCTCGCGCTCGCGCTCACGCTCCTCGCTCTCGGCTCCCCCGAGCCCCCACTGGGCTTCGCGACCTTCGCGGCGGTGCTGGCGCTGCCCTGGACGATCGGTCGCTTCGTCGCCCTGCGGCAGGCGAGCCAGGCGGGGCGTGTTCATCAGGCCGAGGCGGGCGCGGTGCGGAAAGAGCGCGTGCTGCTCGCCCGGGACCTGCACGACGTGGTCACCCACCACGTGACGGCCATGGTCGTGCAGGCGGAATCCGCGGCCTTCCTTCCCTCGGACGAGCGTGCAGCGCGCGATGAGACCCTTGCCGGCATCGGGCGGACGGGACGGGAGGCGCTGGGCGAGTTGCGCGAGCTCCTCGGCGCCCTCCATGCGGAGGGCGCCGGCGCTCCGATGCAGCCGACCGTGTCGGCCGCCATCGACCAGTTCGTGACGCGGCTGCGCGAGGCCGGCCATCAGGTCGAGGTGCACGAGGACGTTCCCGAGCCCGTCCTGTCTGCGGATGCTGCAGCCGCGCTGCGACGCGTTGCGCAGGAGGCCGCCACCAACGCTCTCAAACACGCCCCCCGGACACCGGTGCAAGTGGAGTACTTCCGCGAGGGCGATAGTGCCGTGCTGCGCGTGACGAACGCACTCGGACGGGCCAGGAAGCCCCTGTCCTCGGATGGGCGTGGGCTCGCAGGCAGCGCGGCGCGTATCGAGCAGGTGGGTGGGTCGTTCCGAGCCGGCCCGACCTCCGACGGGCGGTTCGTCGTCGAGGCTCGACTGCCGGAGGCCGTGCGGTGACCGACGCATCCAGCCTCATTCGGGTCGCCGTCGTCGACGACCAGCCACTCATTCGCGAGGGCTTCGCCCGCGCGATCCGCGCCCAACCTGACATGGAGCTGGTGGCCACAGGCAGTGACGGGGAGGAGGCGATCGCGCTTGCCGCGCGGAGCCACCCCGACGTCATCCTCATGGATGTGCGGATGCCTCGGTTGGGTGGGATCGCTGCGACGCGCGCGATCGCGGGGCCGCTGGCCGGCGATGGCGCGCCACGGGTGCTCGTGGTCACGACCTTCTCCCTCGACGAGTACGTCTTCGAGGCGCTGCGGGCCGGTGCGAGCGGCTTCTTGCTGAAGGACACTCCACCACAGGACCTCCTCGCCGGCATCCGCACCGTCGCGCGCGGCGAGGCGCTGCTCGCACCGGCCGTCACGCGCCGGCTCATCGGTGCGTTCGCGGGCCGGGTGCGCCCGGATGCGGAGGCCACGGACTTCATCGCGACGCTGACGCCGCGCGAGCTGGACGTGTTGAAGGCGCTCGCTCACGGGATGTCGAATGCCGAGATCGCTGGGGCGCTCGTCGTCACGCGCGAAACGGTGAAGACGTATGTGACGCGTGTGCTCGCGAAACTCCAGGTGCGCGACCGCGTCCAGGCGGTGGTGCTCGCCTACCGCTCCGGATTGGTCGACGACTGATCCCGATTGTCGACCTTTGGGGGATGGGTGCAGGTGGTCGCTCGGCATATTTTTCGTGGAGCGTCATAACCACGCGGAACGGACAACAAAAATGAACACCTCCACGACCCCACGCCGCCCCCGGCTGCGATGGGTTCGCCACCCCCTTGTATGGACTGCCGTCGGCGTCGTCGTCATCTACGGCCTCACGGGCGCGCTTCTCGCGCTCGGCGGCATCTTCGGGCCGATCGGCTCATCCGCCGCAGCCGTCGTGAGCGCCGTCGCGGCCGTCCTCCTCTACATCCTCATCAAACGCCGCCTCGGCGGGCGGAGCACCCCGGAGCTCGCTGCGCGCGGCGCCGCCCGGGAACTGTTCGGTGGGATCGGCGTCGGCGTCGCCTTCATCGTTACGTCTGTCGGCATCGTCGCTCTGCTCGGAGGGTTGACCTTCGAGTGGGGTGACGAGAACCCCGCCTCGGTTCTCCTCGCCGTCCTCTCGGTGAGCGTCGGAGCGGCGGTCGTCGAGGAGATCGTCTTCCGCGGGCTTCTGCTGCAGTCGATCTCGCTTGCCACCGGGCGGTGGATCGCGCTCGGCATCACCGCCGCCTTGTTTGGAGCCGCGCACCTTCTGAACCCCGGCGCCACATGGTGGAGCGCGTTCGCGATCGCGCTGGAAGCCGGCATCCTCCTCGGAGCCGCGTTCTTCTGGCGGCGTTCCCTGTGGTTCCCGATCGGGCTCCACTTCGGATGGAACGCCGTGCAGGGGCTGCTCGGGATCCCTGTCTCGGGCTTGGCTGAGCCCGGCCTGCTCGCCGGCACCGCGCATGGGTCCGTATGGCTGTCCGGAGGACAGTTCGGGGTCGAGGCATCGGTCGTCCCCGTCGCCATCAGTGCCGTGCTCTCCGCCCTCATGATCGCCGCGATCGTCGCGGCCGACCGGCGGGCGCGTGCGACAGGAAAGCTCACGGCACCCGCGGTCGGCGCACGTACATCGTGAGGTGAACGAGGAGCGGAGGGTCCGCGCGCGCGAACCCTCCGCTCCTCGTGTGTCTGTCGTCCGGCGCCGACGATCACCCGAGCCCCTGTTCGGACGGCAATCTGGGTTCCGAACACGCCCACGCCGCCGCGGCCGAGGATCTGAACTGATTCCGGCCTCAGCCGGAACGCCCCGCGTCGCCGGGCTGCGGTGATCTGCCGGAATGCGGATGCCTGCGGGAAATGCGCCCGCATTCCGGCAGATCTCCTCGTTTCGGCGCGCAGGCGCCCGCCCGAGTCCGGTCGAGTAGCCTCGGATCGTGCGTTCGGCATGAGGGTGAGCTTGCCGGATGCGGATCATCGGTTTTCGGTCGTCGACACGAGTCGGAGGTGACGCGTCATGAGGACGGTCCTCATCACCGGAGCCTCCGGCGGCATCGGCGCCGCCGTGGCACGACGGTTCGCCGGCGCCGGCGATCGCGTGGCAGTGCACTATGCCACGAACCACGCCGGGGCCGAGGAGACTCTTCGTTCCCTCGAGGGCACCGGCCATGCGGTCATCACCGGCGACGTCGGCGTGCCTGACGGTGGGCTGAACATCGTCGCCGCCGCGATCGAGGCGGTCGGCCCGCTCGACGTCCTCGTCTGCAATGCCGCCGTGGCGCCGGGCCCCTCCAACCGTCACGTGATCGGCGAAACGCCGTACGAGCAGTGGAACGCCGCATTCCGGCAGATGGTGAACGTCAACCTTCTGGGGGCCGCGAACCTGGCGTGGGCGTTCGCGAATCACCTCATCGGTCGCTCCTCGCCGGGCGCCATCGTCAACGTCGGGTCGCGCGGCGCGTTCCGCGGCGAACCTGAGTTCCCGGCGTATGCGGCAAGCAAGGCCGGTCTTCATGCCCTCGGGCAGTCGCTCGCGGTCGCCCTCGCTCCGCAGGGGATCTCCGTGACATCGGTCGCCCCCGGTTTCGTGGCCACGCCGCGCCAGCTGGCGAAGCTCGACGGAACCGAGGGCGACGCGCTCAGAGCGCAGAGCCCCTTCGGGCGGGTCGGCACCCCGGAGGAGATCGCCGAGGCGGTCTTCTGGCTTGCTTCGCCCGAGGCAGCGTGGTCATCGGGGGCGATCCTCGACGCCAACGGTGCGTCGTATCTTCGTCCGTAGGAGCGCTGGTCCCAGCCAACGGCAACGTGGCGATCACAGGGTGCACCGCGCGTCCGCCGGCGGCAGTGCGAGGTCGATCAGGTAGTCCGCGACAGCCTGGTCGACGCAGGGACTGATGCCCTGCAGTGCGATCGTGTGCCGTTCGCCTTCGACGGTCAGCAGAGCCGCCCCCAGAGACTCGGCGAGGCTGATGCCACCTTCGTGCGGAGTGCTGGGGTCCCCGGTGATGGAGATGACAAGCGTGTCGGGCAGCCCCGAGATGTCCTGGGCGTAGGGGAATCCGAGGGTGGGATCGGCGGGCCAGGCCTCGCATGCGTGGCGTGTGCTGCCGACGAAATCCTCGCCGGAGTCCAGCCACGGACTGGTCCGAGCGACCTGAGCACGCAGCACCTCCTCCGCCTCCGGGGTGCGACGCTCCTCGTCCATGCAGTTGATCGCGAAGTTCGCGTCGAGCAAGGTCGACCAGACCCCGTCGGTCCCGCGACCGGTGTACAGATCGTTGAGGGCGAGCAGCTGATCCGCGCGGCCTTCGTTCTTCAACTGCGCGATGCCCGCGATGGCTGCGTCCCAGCCCTCTTGGGTGTAGAGGCTGGCGCCGACTCCGCCGATGACCTGATCGAAGTCGGCCGTTCGGCCGTCGCCCGCCGGCACGGGCTCATCCGCAAGGGGCTGGACCAGCTGCTGGAACACGCCCGTGGCCTGGCCCGGGTCCGTGCCGAGCGGACAATCGGGAGTGTCCGCGCAGTAGGCGGCAAGCTGCTCGAAGGATCGCTGCAACCCGGACAGGGTCGCCATCCGCTGGCCAGCGCCGTCCGCACGCGGATCGACACCGCCGTCGAGCACCATGGCGCGGACCTTGTCCGGAAACTGCTCGGCATAGATGGCACCCAGGCGGGTTCCATAGCTCATGCCGAAGAAGGTGAGCTTTTCGTCGCCGAGCACGGCGCGCACCACATCGAGATCGCGGGCGGCATCCCGCGTGCCTACGGCGGCCAGGACCTTCTCTCCTCCGGACGCTTGCGCGCACCTGTCGACGAGAGCGGCGGTGTCTTCCGCCGTCCACGCGCCGGACGCTCCGACCAGGGTCGTCTTGGCCGCGCCGGCGTCGCGTTCGGCATCGGTGAAGCACCGGATCGACGGCGTGGAGGCGCCCACGCCTCGGGGGTCGACGCCGACCAGATCGAACCGCTGCAGCACCGGAGATCCCGCGAGCCTGAGGCTGAGGGCGGCCGCAATGAGCATCCCCGATTCCCCGGGCCCGCCCGGGTTGATGATGAGCGACCCGATCCGTTCCTCGGGGCTTCCCTGTGCGGGAACCCGCAGCACGCCGATCTGCATGCGTTCCTCAGACGGGGAGGAATAGTCCATCGGCACGGCGAGGTGAGTGCACTCGAGGGTCTCCTGCGCGAAGAACTGCGAAGCGGCCTCTGTCTGTGCGAAATCCTCGCAGCCGCCGAACTCGACGTCCTGCCCGTAGAACTGATCCAGGGCACCCGGTGCGGTTGCGTCCGGCTCGGCAGTCGCGTCGGCCGTGCATGCGCTGATCAGCATCGTCATGATCCCGACGGCGGCCAAGGCCGTGAGGCGCCGGACCCGTCCTCGTTCCGATTGGTCTGTGTATGTCATATGCCCAGCGAAGGGTCTGTCCCGGGAACAGGGTCAAGCGAGTCCGCACGCACTCGCCCGGGGCAGTTGACCCGGTTCTCGCAACACGGTGTTCGCTTGCGGCGGGTGCCGGCGCTCCGCCGCTGCCGCAATCGAAAGGATCAGCATCATGGGCTACATCACCGTCGGAAACGAGAACAGCGCACCGATCGAGCTGTACTACGAAGACCAGGGGGCCGGCCAGCCCGTCGTCCTCATCCACGGGTACCCGCTCGACGGGCACAGCTGGGAGCGTCAGACCCGGGAACTGCTCGCCCAGGGATACCGGGTCATCACGTACGATCGCCGGGGTTTCGGCCAGTCATCAAAGGTGAACGCGGGCTACGACTACGACACCTTCGCGGCCGACCTCAACACGGTGCTCGAGACTCTCGAGCTGCAGGATGTCGTTCTGGTCGGATTCTCGATGGGCACCGGCGAGCTCGCCCGCTACGTGGGCCGCTACGGACACGATCGCGTCGCCAAGCTCGCTTTCCTCGCTTCGCTCCAGCCCTTCCTCGTGCAGCGCGACGACAACCCCGAAGGCGTTCCTCAGGGGGTGTTCGACGGTATCGAGGCCGCTGCCAAGGGCGACCGCTTCGCCTGGTTCACCGACTTCTACAAGAACTTCTACAACCTCGACGAGAACCTCGGATCCCGCATCAGCGAGCAGGCCGTGGCCGGCAGCTGGAACGTCGCGGCGGGCAGCGCACCCGTCGCCGCCTACGCGGTCGTCTCGTCCTGGATCGAGGACTTCCGCGGGGACGTGGAGGCGGTACGAGCGGTGGGGAAGCCCACGCTCATCCTGCACGGCACCAAGGACAACATCCTCCCGATCGATGCGACCGCCCGCCGCTTCCACCAAGCAGTGCCGGCCGCCGACTACGTCGAGGTGGAAGGCGCCCCGCATGGACTGCTCTGGACGCACGCCGACGAGGTCAACCGCGCGCTGACCGTCTTCCTCGCGAAGTGACGTCGGTGGCCTCGGACCTCAAGGAGACGCAACAGTGAACGATTTCAAGGTCGGTGACACCGTCCAGGCCACAGGATCCAGGATGACGGGCAATGTCGGAACCGTCGTATGGAACGACGAGAAGCGCGAGAGGTATCTGGTGCTGATCACTCCTCAGACGCAGAACTACTTCACAGCGGATGAGCTGAGACGGTACGCGTGACGGCGGACCCAGGGCCTTCCGTTCGCGCCGCGAGCCGGCCCGCGCCCCCGGCACGGACCGGCTCGCCCCCGCTCAGCTCGCAACGAGCGCGTTCTGCGCGGCCGTCGCGATGACCTCCGATACCGCCCCGGGCTGCGTCAGGAACAGCGCGTGGCTGGCCGAGACGTAGGTGATCTCGGCGCCGGCGCGGGTGGCCATGTGCGTCAGCATCGCCTGGTCGAACGATTGGTCGTCCCTCGCGATGACAGCCCAGCTCGGCTTGTCGCGCCACGCCGCGTGCGGCACGGCGACGCCGAACGCCGACATGTTGATCGGCACCTGCGAATCCCGCAGGAACGCGGCGTCGGCGTCGGTCGCGTCGGCGGCGAAACCGACCTTGAAGCGCTCCCAGTTGAGGAATCCGAACCCGTCGTCTCCCACGTCGATGACGAAGTTGGGTGTCGGGGCGAAGCCCTCGTACTGCTGCGCGGTCGTCTCTCCTGAATCCGGCGCGAGTGCGGAGACGTAGACGAGGGCAGCGACCTTCGGGTGCGTCCCCGCCTCGGTGATGACCGTCCCACCCCAGGAGTGTCCGACGAGGACCGTCGGGCCGTCCTGCAGGTCGAGCACCCGTGTGGTGGCGGCCACATCGTCGGCGAGCGAGGTGAGCGGAATCTGCGCGATGGTGACGCGCATGCCGCGTGCCGTCAGGTTCTCGTAGACGCCACGCCACCCCGACCCGTCGGCGAACGCCCCGTGCACCAGCACGGCGTTGGTGATCTGCTGATCGTCGGTCATTTTCTTTCCTTCCTTTCGGTACCGTCGGCGGTCGCCGACGGAGTCGTCACCCGGCGATGGCGGCCAGGATGCTGCGCGTCACGACGTCGGGCTCGGAGAGCGCGATCGCGTGTGAGGCGTGTTCGACGCGCGTCGTCCCCTGAGACCCGGCGCGTCGGGCGAAGTGGGCGTGCGCGGCCGCCGGGATGAGTCGGTCGGCCGCCCCGTAGACGAACCACGACGGCAGCGTGCGCCACGCCGGGACCGCCGTGGTGAGCGGCTCGTCCAGCGCCCGCCCGAGCACCGCCCGCTGGGTCGCAGCGAGGCGCGACGAGGTGGCCGCGTCGAGGTCGCCGCAGAACTGCTGCGGGAACGCGTCGGCCTGGATGGTGAGCTCGCTCTCACCCGACGACAGTGGCGTGGCGACGACGTTCCCGCGCAGCGTGCTGCCGGGGTACAGGGTGGCCAGGTCGGCCGCGGTCTCTTCGGTCTCGGGTGCGAAGGCCCCGACGTACACGAGCGCCTCGACGTTGAAGGCCGCGACGGCGGCCTGCGTGATGACCATGCCGCCGTACCCGTGCCCGACCAGCACGACCGGTCCGGGCACGGCGTGCAGCCGGTCGGCGACGTATCGGCTGTCGACGGCGACACCGCGCAGGGGGTTGGATGCCGCGAACGCCCGCACGCCGTTCTGCGCGAGCCGGCTGATGACGCCGGTCCACCCGGCGTTCTCGGCGAACGCGCCGTGCACCAGGACGACCGTGACGGTGCTCGAGCCGGTGCTGCCGGACATGCGGTGCGCCCTCCTGCGGATGCCGCGAGGCGCCGATTCGCACCCCGTGCACCGATCGTCCGGCAGCGGGTCGACGCGGCCGAAGAGTCGATCGACTCGTCCGAGTCATCGGCAGGTCGATGACGAGGGGCTCTCCCGCGCAGCGGCAGGCGTCCGTATGATCAAGCATGGTCACCCGACCTGGCCACGCGGATGATGCGCCGCCGCCGTCGGCGCTCGGTCTTCGACACCTCGAAGACCTCCACGGCGTCGGCGCCGTGCCTCCGGACGCGTCGGAACGGGTGGGTCAGGCCTCGGACTGGCTGGGGGCGCTGCCTCGGCTCGCGGATCTCGGCGCACAGGGTGCGGCCCTCGCGGCGGAGTATCGCGCGCTGCCGCCCGGCCTCAGGGCGCGTCTGCTCGCGCTCGCGCTGCAGGGCGAGACCGATGCCACGGCGTGGGATCGGGAGTGCGCCGCGGCATCCGACTTCGTCGAGATCGAAGACTGGGGGAGCCTTCGCTGGCGAGCGCCGCCGCACCGCGCGGCGGTGCTTGCCGCTTCCGTCCCCGACGATCACCGGGCCGCCGCCCGGGTGCGCTTCGCCGATCCTGCCGCCACGCGCGGTCGCGCCCTGCACCTGCTCTTCGGCGGGGAGAGCCCTGCGGTGTCCGAGCTGGTGGATGCCGCGACCTTCTTCGCGCGCGCCGACCGGCCGTCGTGGGCGGTGCACTGCCTCGTCCGTGCCGCAGAAGCCTCCGTCGACCCGGATGCCACCGCAGCGCTCGCCGCCGCCGCGGCCAACATCGCCGCCTTCGATGGGGACTTCGCCGTTGTCGAGCACGTGCTGTATCGCTTCACGGACACCGACACCCGCGTGCTCCTGCGCGAGAGCGCGCCCGCGCGAGCTCTGCGCCAGGCGCTGCCCGAGAGCGATCCGGCCGCCGCGCGCACGACGATCCTCGCGCGCCTGCGGGGCGACGCTCTCACTCCCGACACCATCGGCGAGGCGCTCGCCGCCTACGCGCTCATCAACCTGCTCGCGGCCGACGTCGACGCGTGGGGCGAGTTCGTGCGGCTGACCGCAGCGACCCCGGCGTCGCTGCATCCGGAGATCGTCGGGATCGCCTCCCTCATGACGGCGCCGTACGACGCCGAGGTGCAGGTGGTGTGCCCACCCGGCGCGGACGGGCGCGGATGGGTGCAGCTGGCCGCCAGCGTGGCGCGGATCCTCCGCACGCACCGCGCTCTGCGGGTGGGCGCGTTCCTGCCCTCTGCCGCGGGCAGTGGGCAGGTGGCCAACCGGCTCGTGCGTATCCTCGACGCCACATACCTGGGAAGCCTGCTCGCGCACACGCATCAGTGGGACGAGCTGCAGGCTGCGGCTGCCGTGGTCCTGGAGGCAGCAGCCCACACGGTATCGGCGCCGCTGCTGCGAGTGGGCGCGGAGGTCATGCTGGCCTTCGGCGAGGCGTTCCGCGGCGAACAGCACCACGCGCGCACCCGGGCGGACCGGCTGCTCACCGAGCCGGTGCTGCGCCGCGCCTTCTGGCTGCGCGCACTGCTCGACTCCGTCATCGTCATGATCGACGCATCGGAGGGGAACTACGAGCGGGCCATGGCGCTCCTGGCCACGCGCAGGCCCGACGCCCTGGCCTTGACGGTGGGCGCCTATGGCCCGATGGAGCTGTTCGACCTCGTCGACTACGCCCTGCTGCTGCATCAGGAGGACGAGGCGATGGCCCGCGTCGAGTACATCCGCGCGGTCCTGCCGCAGCAGCCGTCGGAGCGCGCGGCGTTCGTGCTCGCCGCGTGCGATGCCGTGATCGCGGCGCGACGCACGCTGACGCCGGCCGAAGAGCTGCTGGAGAGATCCGAATCGCTGCCGTTCGTCTATGAATCCGCGCGGCTGCGTCTGGTCTATGCCGAGAGGCTGCGAGCTGCCCGCCGCACGGCCGAAGCGCGACGCCATCTGCTGAGGGTGGAGTTGGACCTCATGAGCGTGCAGGCCGGCGCCTGGCTGCCGCGCGTGCGGCGCGAGTTGCGCGCGTGCAGCCGCGAGGTCGCGGTCGGGGTGGCCGACCTCACCGAGCAGGAGGCGCGGATTGCAGAGCTCGCCGCCGGGGGGCTGTCGAACAAGGAGATCGGCGGGCGGCTCTACCTCTCACCACGCACCGTCGGAGGTCACCTCTACCGCATCTTCCCCAAGCTCGGGGTGACCACCCGCGCCCAGCTGCGCGATGCCCTCTCCACAGAAGCGGATGTCGCTGAGCGCGGGTGACCGTGTCATCGGGTCACTGCGGCGTCAGGGTCCATTCGGCCCTCGAGGACACCTGCACCAGGGCCGGGCCCGTCATCTCAGCGGTGTCGTCTGCAGGTCCGATGCCGTTGAAGATGAGGGGGTTGGTCATGCCGTTGCGGTAGGCCCAGACGGCGTGGTTGCCTCGCTGGTCGCCGTTGACGAAGGCCACCGACTCGAACTCGCCGGTCATCCAGAACGCCTGGTCGCCCGTGCCGGTCACGGCGCCGTCGAAGCTCGGTGCGTTCTCGACATCGTCCACGACGAGCTCCCAGGTGCCGTCGGCCTCGACGGTGATCTCCGTCACTGCGGATCCCTCCGCCATGTTCACCAGGCGCGAGCCGGTGTACGCGCCGATGCTGTTCGCGATCAGCCCCTCCTCGGCGTCGGAGGTCACGAGGACGTTGCTGGTGCAGTCCTCGCAGGTGAAGGACACCAGGGCGGCCTTGTCGATGGCGACCGGGACGACCATGTCGCCGGTGCCGGTGAACTCCTCGCGCTCCACGGGGGCGTCGGCATCCTCCTCCGGCTCATCCTCTTCCACAGCGGCCGGGGCCGGGCCGACGCCGGCGTCGTCGGCGTCATCGTCGGCGCCCTGGGTTGCGAACCAGACGACGCCGATCACCAGTGCCAGGGCCACGACGCCGGTGAGTGCCCACACCCACCACGGCACCTTCTTCTTCGGCGCGCTCGGCAGGCCGGTCGAGCCGGCAGCAGGCTGAGCGGGCGTGGTCGTCTCCGTGCTCATGTCGTCTTCCCCCCGGGTTCCGCCGCGGCGTCCGTGCCGCGGATCAGCGCCACCGTAGCGTGCGCAAGCCTCGGACCCCGATGGGGAGAGCTGCCCTTGCGCGCGCCGCTCAGTGTGCGGTAACGGACGACGGACGGGTCGCCCCGCCGCTGAGCAGGGACTGCGCGAGCGTCGTCGATCCGGCCACGGCTGCCGGCATGACGGCGACGGCGCCCAGCGGCACCAGGAAGCACAGCTGGGTGGCGATCCCGAATCCGAGGGTGCGCCCCCGCTGTGCGCGCAGCAGACGTCGCCGCGAGCGTCGGTCGATCCCGCGGGCCGCGAGCGCCCGTGCCGTCAGCTCGTCGGCGAGCAGCCATCCGGTGAGCACGATGCCCGTCGCCGCGCCCAGCGGCGCTCCGACGACGGGCACCAGTCCGCCGAGCGCCGCGAGGACGGCGACGCCCAGCCCGCGGACGACAAGGGCGAGCGAATCGGCGGCGGACCGCCAGAATCCATACGGCGCGTCCAGCCCTTCGCTGCCGGCCTCGGCTTCGACCGCTCGCCAGATGCGGTCGTAGAACGGCTCGCCGACGATCAGGGTGAGGGCCGTGAACGTCACCGCGACGACCACCAGTGCGGCTGCGAACACCGCGGTGCCCGCCGCGAAACGCACCACTGTGAGCCACACGGCCGGCCATCCGTCGGCGAACGGGGTGAGGGCCTCGGCGATCGTCGGCAGGAAGAGCGCCAGCGTCACCAGGCCCGCGAGCAACAGCGCGCCCACGATGGCGGCGGGCACGAGGCCGAGCGCCATCAGCCCGGGCCGTCGACGCCAGAGCCCGAAGCCGCCGGCCAGATCGCCCAATCCCCGGGTCAGTTCGCGCATAGCCCTCCAGCGTAGAGGTCGTGGACTCCACGCCGACGCCGAAGTGGGGTGGCCGGAGTGCCTGACCCTCGACTGAAGCCGGAACAGCGCCCCCCAGCGCCACAGCTTCGTCGGGGTACACCCCGGCCACCTGCTCCTCCCGCGAGACTGCCAGTCCCCCTGGGTGTCTCTTCTCCCTGTCGGTGCGCCGACGCTGTCGGGCCCCGTCGGGTGGCGGGTGAGTGAATGCCAAGTTACCGCCGCGTGGTCAACCGGACGGCGCCGGCAGCGGTTCCCGGACGTTCCCGGACGGTCCCGGAACCACGATCTGCGCAGCCGAGCGTCCCGCGTCCGCGCGCTATGCTCCTCAGCAGCCGGCCGTCGCCCGCGAGCTCTGGGGAGGGGCGAGTGCACACGAACGACCAGCTCCCATCGGGGAGCCTCATGGACCGGTTCGTCGCGGACTTCCAGCTGCTCAGGCTCACGGCCGGCGACGTCAGCTACGCGCAGATCGCGGAGCGGGTGCGCCGGCTGCGGGAGGCCCGCGGAATGAGCGAGGCCGCCGCCTACGTCGGACGCTCCACCGTCTACGATGCCTTCCGTGCCGGCCGGCGCCGCATCAACGCACGGCTGGTGGCGGACATCGCGACCGTTCTGGGCGAGGATGCCGAGCGGGCGGCGTACTGGCGGGATTACTGCGTGCGTGCCCGGGCCGAAGAGGTCGGCCCAGCCACCCCAGCCACCCCGGCCAGTCCTCCCGAAGCCGAACCCGCCCCCGCCCCTGCGCAACCCGTCCCGGCCCCGAGAGACGAAGCCGCGATCCCGCCCGTCGCGTCCCGTCCCGTCGTCCGTTCGTTCCTGCTGGCCAGCACGCTCATCGTCGCGCTGGGGGTCGCCGCCAACATGGCGGGATCGATCTTCGTCCGCACACTCGGGCTGCCGCTGTATCTCGACATGGTGGGCACCGCGATCGTCTCGGTCGCGCTGGGTCCCTGGTACGGCGTCGCCGTCGCGATCCTCACGCACGGATTGTTCGCGCTCTTCGAATGGACCCTCGTGGGAATCCCGTTCACCGTCGTCAACATCGCCGGTGCCCTGGTCTGGGGATACGGCGTGCGGCAGTGGCGAATGGGGCGCTCTCCCTCGCGCGTCCTCGTGCTCAGCCTGCTCGTCGGCGTGTGCTGCACGCTCGTGGCGACGCTGCTGATCATGCTCGTTTACGGCGGGTTCTCGATCAACGCGGGCGCCCGAACGCTGTCGGGCAACCTCGTGGCCATCGGGCACCAGTTCTGGGCGGCGGTGTTCTCGTCGAACATCATCACGTCGCTGATGGACAAGCTGATCTCGGGGTTCATCGCGCTCGCCCTTCTGCCGCTTCTCGTGCGCCATCTGGCCGCTGACCTCCGCCTTACGCGCGACCCTTGACGATGAGGTTCCAGTAGACCCAGGGCAGCACGTAGCGGTCGAGGATCCACGTCAGGCGGCTTTCCCGCATCGACCCCTTCCACCAGGGCAGGGTCGGCTCCGGGTCACCGTCGCGGTCGAACTCCGCGAACACCACGGTGTCGCGCGAGACGGTGAAGGGGCACACCGAGTAGCCGTCGTACCGGGCAGGCAGCGGCCGTCCCTCGAGCGCGGCGAGCAGGTTGTCGACCAGCACGGTGCTCTGGGTGCGGATCGCTCCGCCCGAACGGGGCGTCTGCGTCTCGGCGGCATCGCCCAGTGACCACACGGTCGGCACTCGGCGTGAGCGCAGCGTCTCGGGATCGATGTCCACGTATCCGCGGGCGTCGGTGAGTCCCGAGGTCTCCAGCCAGGCCGGCGGCCCCTGCGGCGGCTCCGCGTGCAGCAGGTCGTAGCCCAGTACCTCTTCCCGGCCGCCGTGCGCGAGGGTCACGGTGCGCGCGCCGGCATCCACGCTCGCAAGATCGGTCCCCCGGCGCACCTCGATCCCGTACTCGGCGACCTTTCGCCGCAGCTCGGCGTCGACCTCGGCGACGTGGAAGAGCTCGGGCTCGGGGGTGACGAAGACGACGCGGATGTCGGCGAGCACACCGCGGTCACGCCACCAGTCGCAGGCGAGGTACATCGGCTTCTGCGCGGCGGCGGCGCAGGATGCCGGGCTCGGCGACTGCACGAACACCACCGTGCCGCCGGTCACGTCCCGCAGCGCCGGCGATGCCTTGCGCGCGAGATCCAGGTCGTAGTTCGAGATGCCGGCCTCGGTCTGCATGGCTTCGGCGAGCCCGGGGACGGCGTCCCAGAGCATGCGGATGCCGGGGCAGATCACGAGATCGTCGTAGGGCAGCTCCGCGCCGCCGGCGACCTGCACCACGTGGCGTTCCGTGTCGATCGCGGTGGCGGAATCCTGCACCCACCGGACGCCGCGCGGCGTGACCTTCGCCTGCGGGCGCACCGCGTCGGCCACCCGCGCGCGGCCTCCCGCGATGTGCGACTGCAGCGGCGCGAAGATGTGCGTCCCGCGCGGTTCGACGACGGTGACCTGCCGCACCCCGGCCCGTCGCAGCCGCCCCGCCGCGCTCAGGCCGGCGTTGCCCCCGCCGATCACAACCACTCGGTGGGCCGCCCGGGCCGTACGCGCTGCTTTCGTCATGCTTCCAGTAGCCGGCGTGCGGCGATGCGTGCCAACGGGCTTGCCGGGCGGAGGGGGATCGCCTAGGCGTTCGCGGCCCTGGGGGAGAGCACACGGCATCGGGCTTGGCAACCACCTGCACGGCGGGGCCGCTCGTGCGGATACTGCTGGACGGGCCTCGCCCCAGGGCGCCCTGCACCACGGAAGGACGGCAACAGTGAGCCAGCAGCAGAACACCCGCACCGACGCGCCACACCCCGACAAGGCGGACAAGCCGGACAAGCCCACCGAGATCAGCAAACGCTCCTGGAAATACGTTCTCGGCAAGACCATCAGGGAGTTCACCGCCGACGGGTGCGTGGATGCCGCGGCGGGACTCACCTACTACGCGGTGCTGGCGATCTTCCCGGCGCTCATCGCGATCTTCTCGCTCCTGGGCGTCGTCGGCCAGAGCGGCGCCGCCGCCGACGCGGTGCTCGGCATCGTCGAGGACGTGGCCCCCGGCGGCACCGCCGACGCGCTCCGCGGCCCCGTCGAGCAGCTGTCCGCGGCCCCCGGCGCCGGGCTCGCCCTGATCATCGGCATCCTGGTGGCGCTGTGGTCGGCCTCGGGGTATGTCGGAGCCTTCAGCCGGGCCATGAACCGCATCTACGAGATCGAGGAGGGGCGGCCCTTCTGGAAGCTGCGTCCGATGCAGCTCGTGGTCACGATCATCGCCGTCGTCTCGTTGACCCTCGTCGCGATCGGTCTCGTCCTCTCCGGTGACGTCGCCGACGCGGTCGGCGGCGCGCTCGGCCTCGGTGAAGGCGTGCGTCTGGCCTGGGACATCGCGAAGTGGCCGGTGCTGCTGCTGATCGTGGTCTTCCTCGTCGCGGTGCTGTACTACGCCACCCCCAACGCCAAGCAGCCCAAGTTCCGCTGGGTCAGCATGGGGGCGCTGCTGGCGATCGTCGTGCTGGCGCTGGGGACGCTCGGGTTCGGACTCTACGTCGCGAACTTCTCCAACTACGACCGCACGTACGGGTCCCTCGCCGGGGTGATCATCTTCCTGCTGTGGCTCTGGATCGCGAACCTGGCTCTCCTGTTCGGAGCCGAATTCGACGCCGAGCTCGAGCGTGGCCGGCAGCTGCAGGGCGGCATCGCGGCGGAGGAGAACATCCAGCTGCCGGCGCGAGACACCCGCAAGAGCGACAAGCGTGCCGAGAAGGAGCGCGAGGACGTCGCGGAAGGGCGTCGCATCCGCCTGGAGCACGAGGGGGACGGGCGGGGCTGAGGCCCCGGCACGACGAACCTCTCCCGGGTGCGCTCACAGTGCTGCCGGCGCACCGCGGCATCCGGATGAGAGACTCCTCACGTGGATCCGGCTCGTGTCCGCCCTGCCTGGTTCCGCAGCGCCTAGTGTGAGGACAACAGGTCCCGCAGACGCCGCTCAATCGCCGTCACACCAGCACCCCGAATCGCTCGTCCAATCGCCTTCTTTGCACACTCTCCGCGACCTGATCCGCGATGGTTTGGAGAGCGCCATGGGCATGCTGTATTACGGGACCGCCGATTCACCCGTGCACATCGACGACGTGTTGCTTGCGCACCTCAAGGTCGTGATGTTGACCAAGCTGCGGCGGGGCGAGAGCTTCACCGTCGCCTGGCCGCACGATGAGCACAGCCCCTCCGGGCGCACGACCCTGTGGATCGCGCCGAGCATCGCCCTGCGGTTCCTGTTCGACTCGCCGGAGCCCGCTGCGCTGGACCCGCGGCGGATCCGGGACCTCGCCGATCAGGTCTCCCGCACGGGATCGCTGAGTCTGCCGGCGCTGTTCACCCCGGCAGTCGGAGCCGGCTATGCGCAGCGCAGCGTGCCCGCCCGTCACCCGCGCCAGGGCACCTCGCTCAGCCGGGCGTAGCGGATGCCGGTGGCGTCCCAGCCGGGTCCGAGCGACGCGACGCGCTCAGCGAACTCCGCCGGGTCACGGTCGCCGGCGGCCGACCAGCCGACCTCGGCGAGCGCAGCAGCGCGGGGGAACGCCAGGTGCTCGACGTCGGCGATCGTGAGCGCCGTCTCGGTCCACAGTGGAGACTCGACGCCGAGGATGTCGGATTCCGCGAGACCCTCGACGATCGCCGTGGGCTCCCATCCGTACGCGGCGGCGAAAGACGTCGGTCCGTCGGCCCAGTCCAGCCCGAGCGCGTAGCCGCCGGGCGTGGGGAGATCCTCGGGGTACCGGATGTCGAGGTACGCGACGTCGGCCGGCGACATGATCACCTGACCGCCGTGGGCGACCACCGCGCGCACCTGGTCTGCGGCCGGCGCCACCGGCTGCAGATAGCTCCAGTACTGCGCGACGGTCCCGGCGGGGAGGTCATCGCACGAACCGATCTCGTGCCAGCCGATGACGCGCTTTCCGGTGGCGGCGGCGGCTGCCGTGATGCGCCGGACGAGATCGCGATAGTCCTCCGCCGATGTCGACCAGGATTCGTCGCCTCCGACGTGCAGCCACGGACCGGGCGTGAGCGCGGCGACCTCGCCGAGCACGTCGCGAAGGAATCGATCGGTCACCTCCGCGCGCTCAGGTGAAGCGCTCAGTGACGAGAATCCCACCTCGATGCCGTGGTAGGCCTCCCGGGCGACGCCGTCGGCGTTGAGTTCGGGGTAGGCGTGCAGCGCCGCGTTGGTGTGTCCGGGCAGGTCGATCTCGGGAACCGAGGTGATGAAGCGCTCGGCGGCGTAGGCGATGATGCGGCCGAGGTCATCCTTCGTGTAGAAGCCGCCCGGGGCGTCGCCTACCGCGCCGGCTGCGCCGACCGCGGTCAGGTCGGGCCAGCTGTCGATCTGGATGCGCCACCCCTGGTCGTCGGTGAGATGCAGGTGCAGCACGTTGATCTTCAGCAGCGCCAGGGCGTCGATGAGCTTCAGCACGTCGGCGACGGGGAAGAAATGGCGCACCACGTCGAGCATGACCCCGCGGTACCCGAAACGAGGGGCATCGTCGACGTGCAGCACGGGCAGCTGAGCGGAGGCGGCCAGATCGACCGGCAGCAGCTGCAGCAGCGTCTGCGTGCCGCGGAAGAGCCCTGCCCGCTCGGGCGCCGAGACGGTGATCGCAGCGGAGGTGATGTCGAGGGTGTACGACTCATCCGCGATGTGGTCGTCCGAGGCGCCGCGGGAGCCATCGGGCCCGGTCAGTTCGAGCACGATGACCGCCGCATCGTCCGCGTCCACGACGGAGGGCGCCGCTCCCCGGCCGCGGAGGGACGCTGCCAGCAGCTCGGCCACCGGTCGAGCCGCTCCGGCCGCCGCGATGCCCGGCGTCGTGCCGAGGGTGAGCGCCTCCTCGTCCGGCGACATGCGCAGCGTGCGGGGGCGGGGGACGATGGTGAGCATCTTCACTCCTGTAGCGGCCAGTGTTCGCGGTGAGCAACGGCTGTCGATGGAATCGATCCGTGACTTGATCATAGGCGGAGTGGGGGTAGTGTGAACGCAAACATCCATCTCATCGACGGAGATGGCGAACGCATGATCTCGCAGCTGCCGCCGATGGAAGCAACGCCGCTCGACATCGGTGCGGCATCCTCGAAGGGGAGCGATCACATGACATCGAAGTTCCGCGCCGGACGTCCCGTCGCCGTCACAGCACTGGCGGCTCTGTCCGCCGTCGCACTCGCCGCCTGCAGCAGCGGCGGCACCGGCACCGGCACGACGGCGGGCTCGTCCGACGACGTGGTGGAGCTCAGCTACATCCATCGCCTCCCCGACGGTGAGGGCATGACCGCCGTCGCCGACATCGTCGAGCGCTGGAACGCCGAGAACCCCGGCATCCAGGTCAGCGCCACCAAGTTCGACGGTGCCGCCAGCGACCTGATCCTCAAGCTCGAGACCGATGTCAAGGCGGGCAACGGCCCCTGCCTGGCACAGGTCGGGTACTCCGAGGTGCCGCAGCTGTTCGTCAAGGGGCTGCTCGAAGACGTCGCAGAGCACGCGGGGGACTACAAGGACGACTTCGGCGCCGGTGCGTACGCAATGATGACCGTCGGCGACGCGGTCGTGGGTCTGCCGCAGGACACCGGCCCCCTCGTCTACTACTACAACCAGGCAGAGCTCGAGAACCTCGGGCTCACGGTCCCGACCACGATCGAGGAGCTCTCGGCCAGCGCTGCCGTCGCCGCCGACGCGGGCAAGTACCTCGCCGCCTTCACGCCCGACGAAGGCCTCAACTGGCTGTCGGCCCAGTCCGCCGCCGCCGGTGATGCCTGGTTCGACACCTCGGGTGACGCCTGGAGCGTCGACGTCGAGGGCGCCGGAAGCCAGCGGGTCGCCGGCTTCTGGCAGGGACTCATCGACGGGCAGGACGCCCTCGTCACCGAGCGCTGGGGCGAAGGGTTCACGCAGGCCGTCAACAACAGCACCCTCATCGGCCACATCGGCGCGGCGTGGGAGGCCGGCTTCATGCTCGACTCGCTCGACGGCACGCCGGCCGAGGGCCAGTGGCGCGTCGCCCAGCTGCCCGACTTCGGAGCAGGCGAGCTCTCGGGCCCCGACGGTGGCTCCGGCGTCGCCGTGCTCTCGGGCTGCGAGCACCCGGCCGAGGCCATGGCCTTCAACGGCTGGTTCAACACCCAGATCGACGACCTCGCGTCGCAGGGCCTCGTCGTCGCCGCCAACGGCACGCCGGAGACCAGCGAGAAGATGCTGCGTCAGTTCGGCGGCCAGGACGTGCTGGCCGAGCTCGCCACGGCATCCGCTCGTATGAACCCCGAGTTCGTCTACGCCCCCGGATTCGCCTCGCTGACCACCATGAACGAGACCGCTTCGGCCGTCGCGTCGGGCGGAGCCACCGTCGCGGACATCTTCACGACCGGCCAGAACGACGCGGTCGCGGCGCTGAACGACCTGGGTCTGCCTGTCGCGGACTGACGCACCTCGCTGACAACCGCTGAGCCGGCGGAGCGCATGGACGCCCCGTGCACTCCGCCGGCTCCTGCACTGGAAAGACGATGAGATGACACTGACCACCCCGCCCACCGTGGCCGCAGCGGCAGCGAAGGTCCGCGCGACCCCGCCGACGCGAAAGGAGCGGGGCCGACGCGGCGGCAGCCGTCGCGAGGCCGTGACCGGGTGGCTGTTCCTCGCCCCCTTCGCGATCCTGTTCGTCGTCGTCTTCGTCGTGCCGATCGTCGTGTCGATCCGCGCGTCGATGTTCTCCGAAGTCCCGTCGGGCGAGGGCCTGTACGGCGGCGGGGAGCTCGTAGAGACCTTCGTGGGCTTCGACAACTTCGCCATAGCCATCGCCAACCAGACGTTCTGGGCCGGTATGGGCAGGGTCGTGCTCTACGGCCTCGTGCAGATCCCGGTGATGACGATCGCCGCACTGGGGCTCGCACTGCTCCTGGACTCGTTCATCGTCCGCCGCCCCGGCTTCTTCCGCCTTGCTTTCTTCCTCCCCTACGCCATCCCGGGTGTGATCGCCGCGATGATGTGGCTGTATCTCTACACGCCCGAGGTGTCGCCGTTCATGCCGTACCTCCCCGAGGGGACGGACTTCATGGCGCCGGGGACGATCCTGTTCTCGATGGGGAACATGACGACCTGGACCTACACCGGCTACAACATGCTCATCTTCCTCGCGGCGCTGCAGGCCGCGCCGCGGGAGCTCTACGAGGCCGCGCGCATCGACGGCGCGAGCGGCTGGCAGATCGCGGTCAAGATCAAGGTGCCCCTGGTGCGCGGAGCCGCGCTGCTGGCGGTGCTGCTGTCGATCATCGGCACCATCCAGCTCTTCAACGAGCCCACCGTGATGGAGAGCCAGAACCCGTGGATGGGCAAGGGTTACACGCCGATGATGCTCACCTACAACTCGCTGCTCGGGGCGGCCTCGCCCTCGGGCACGGGGATCGCATCGGCCTACTCGCTGCTCATGGCCGTCATCGCCGGCGTGCTGGCCATCGTCTACGCGCTGCTGCAGCGCCGTAAGGGAGGAAACTCATGACCACCGCGATCCGCACCGGCAGACGGCGCGCCCGCGAGGTCGAGGTCGACCTTCCCCCCAAGAACGCGCTGCCCACGCTGCGCGGCAAGATCGCCGGCATCACCGCCCTGGTCGTCGCCGCGATCTACTTCCTCGGCCCGGTGTACTGGCTGCTCATCGCCGCCACGAAGAACAACCGCGACCTGACGTCGACCTTCGGGTTCTGGTTCGCCGAATGGAACCTCGGCGCCAACTACGACAGCCTCATGTCCTGGACCCAGGGCATGTTCTGGCGGTGGGTCGGCAACTCGATCTTCTACTCGGTGACGGCAGGCGTCATCGGAACGCTCTTCGCGGTGATGGCGGGATATGCCATCGCCAAGTTCTCCTTCCCGGGCAAGAAGATCGCGGTGGGTGCCATCATGGCGGGCCTGCTCATGCCGGTCGCGCTGCTGACGGTGCCGCTGTATCTGGAGTTCCACGCGCTGGGTCTGGTCGACACGGTGTGGGCGATCATCATCCCGTCCGCGGTGTCGCCCTTCGGCGTGTTCCTCGGCATGGTGTACGCCCAGTCGGTGCCGACGGAGCTGCTGGAGGCGGCGCGCATCGACGGAGCGGGGGAGATCCGCATCTTCTTCACCATCGTGATGCGCCTGCTCGCGCCGGCCATGGTGACCATCTTCCTGTTCGTGTTCGTCGCCACGTGGAACAACTTCCTGCTGCCCCTCCTGATGGTCTCGTCGCAGGAGCTCAAGCCGGTGACACTGGGGCTGTTCGGCATGATGAGCTACTTCTCCCCGGACAAGGGCGCAGTCATGCTCGGCGCCCTGCTGGGTGTGGTGCCGCTGATCGTGCTGTTCTTCACGCTGCAGCGCTACCTGCGCTCGGGATTGGCCGCCGGCGCCGTCAAGGGCTGATCCCACATACGAAGAGACCCCCGGCGCTGCGGCGCCGGGGGTCTCTTCGTTGCGTTGCGGGGTCAGGAGCCGATGAACTCCTCGGCCTCGCCCAGCGAAGGCGCGTCGCGCACCTCGAGGGTCGTGGGCAGCTGCTCCAGGTCCATGACCCGCACCTCGTTGCGTCCGGACCGCCAGAGCGGCGCGGGGGCGTAGAAGGTCTCCTGCGGGCCGACGCTCCAGTAGCGGCCGATGAGGAAGCCGTTGACCCAGATGAGTCCCTTGCTGCCGCCGGGCACCGCGAGCCAGGCATCCGCCGGCGTCTGCACGTCCACGGTGGCCACGGCGAAGCCGTCGGCGGGTGCGTCGCCGCCCCGACCCGTGAGCGAGCCGTCCAGCGGCACGATGCGGTGCGTCCAGCCGTGCACGTAACGGCGGCCGAGCAGCACGCCGCCGATGATGCCCTTGTGCTCGCCGATGTGCGGCCCGTAGTTGATGCGCCCGAGGCTCTCCACCACGAGGGTCAGCTCGTGGTCGCCGGCGCGGCCTTCGATCACGACGCTCGTGGTGCCGTCTCGCTCGAGCGTGGCGATGCGCTCGCCGTCCAGCAGCACGGCTGCGCGGTCGTGCAGGCCACTGATCGACAGCGTCGTCTCGGCTCCGATGTGCACCCGGGTCTGGTAGGCGACGATGCCGTCCGCCACGCCCAGCTCCTCGAAGGTGGCAGGGTTGGACCGCGCCTCGCCGGCAGGGAGGGCGCCCAGCGCGCGGGCGAGGCCGCCTTCGCCGGTGAAGGCCACCGTCTGGCGCGGCAGGAACACCGGCTCGGCGGGGATGTCGGGAAGCGGGCCGTCGTGGAAGGGGCTGAAAGAGGCCCGGACGGCGGCGAACTTGTCACCCAGCCGGCCGTCCTCGGCGATGGGGGCGTCGGAGTCGTAGCTGGTCACCGTCGGCTGCAGTACGCCGTCCCAGTTCGCCCCGGCCCACAGTCCGAAGTTGGTGCCGCCGTGCGCCATGTAGAGGCTCACCGAGCCGCCGGCATCCAGCAGCGCATGGACGGTGCCGATCATGCTCGCCGCACTGCGCACGTGGTGGCGCTCGCCCCAGTGGTCGAACCAGCCGCCCCACAGCTCGCTGCACAGCAGCGGTGTGGCGGCGGGGAGGAGGGCCTGGGCGGTGTCGACGCCGGTTCCGAAGGTGAAGCTCGGCATGGCGCCGTCCACGGAGCCGTGACGCTGCATGTCGGGCGTGATCCCGTCGGCGGTGGTGAGCAGCTCGACGATCCCGTGTGCGCGCAGCAGGTCGCGCTGGTGCTCGAGATAGGCGCGGTCCGAGCCGAACGAGCCGTACTCGTTCTCGACCTGCACCGCGACGATGGGTCCGCCGTACGCCGCCTGCAGCGGGGCGAGGCGCGGGAGGAGGTGGCCGTACCACTCCTCGACGGCGCGCAGGTAGCCGGGGTCGCTGCTGCGGACGTGGCGGATGCGCCCGGTCAGCCATGCCGGCAGTCCGCCGTTGGACCACTCGGCGCAGATGTACGGGCTCGGCCGCAGGTAGACGTCCAGGCCCACGTCCGCCGCGATGCGCAGATACCGCTCGATGTCGCGCCACCCGTCGAAGCGGGGCGAGCCCTCGATCTCCTCGTGGAAGTTCCACGGGATGTATGTGTCGACGGTGTTCGCGCCCATCGCCGCGAGCCGTCGCAGGCGGTCCTCCCACTGCTCGGGGTGCACGCGGAAGTAGTGCACGGCCCCGGCGAGCATGCGGTGCGGCCGGCCGTTGCGCAGCAGGGTGCTGTCCGAATATGTGAGCGCGGCTACCGGGCTCTGCGCCCTCGTCGTCGTCATCGGGTCCATCCGCAGGATTCCTCTCGGATTTCGGGGCCCGTCTATCCGAGCTGCCGTGATGTTTGCGTTCACATCACCTAACATTCTGCCCTACTTCGCGTCGCGTTGGCTCGTTATCCTCGCTGCTCACTACGATGAGTGGATGCCGCGCCGATCCTCCGGGGACAGAGCCCCCAGTCAGATCGACGTGGCGCGCGTCGCCGGGGTGTCCACGCAGACGGTGTCGCGCGTGATCGGCGGCCAGTCCAACGTCCGCCCCGAGACGGCGCAGCGCGTCATGGCCGCGGTCGACGCGACCGGATACCGGCTGCACGCCGCCGCGGCATCCCTCGCCTCCGGTCGTACGCGCATGCTCGGCGTCATCACCGTCTCCACAGCGCGCTACTCCACGAGCGCCATCCTGCTCGGCGTCGAGGCGGTCGCCGCCGAAGAGGGCTACGCCGTGACCACCGCGAGCGTGCCGCATCATTCCCGCCCCGGCGCCTTCGTCGATGCCTTCGACCGGCTGGAGCGTCAGGGTGCAGAGGGCATCGTGCTGCTGGCTCCGGTCGGCTTCCTCGCCGACGCCCTCGGCAACCGCACCACGCGCACCCCCACCGTCGGGCATCGCCAGGACGCGGGCCTGGGCGACGACGCGCTCATCGACCAGCGGGCGATCGCGCGCGCGGCCACGGAGCACCTGCTGGACCTCGGCCACGCCACGGTGTGGCACGTCTCCGGTGACGAGTTCTGGCAGGAGTCGGTGGCTCGCCGCGAGGAATGGGAGCAGGTGCTGCGCGAACGCGGAATCGCTGCGCCCCCGGTGATCCCCGGGGACTGGTCGCCCGAATCGGGCTACCGCGCCGGTCGTACGATCGCCGCGATCCCCGACGTCACCGCGGTGTTCGTCTCCAGCGACGAGATGGCCTTCGGCCTCATGCGCGCCCTGCACGAGGCCGGCCGCGCGGTTCCCGGTGACGTCTCGGTGACCAGCGTGGACGACATCGCCCTGGCGGCGTACGCGACCCCCGCCCTCACGACCGTCCGGCAGCCGTTCGAACAGGTCGGGCGCACTGCCGCCGCCCGCGTGATCGCGCTCATCGAAGGCGGCGAACCGCCGACCGTCGCCCGGCTCGAGCCCGAGCTCATCGTGCGTTCCTCGACCGCCGCGCCCGTCGCCGCCGGCTGACGTCACCGTTCGGGTCGCCGGAGAGCGCACGTTCCGTGCGGGCGCTTGCGCGCACTAGACTGACGCAAAGCCCGCGCGAACAATCAAAATCGATCAAAAACAGATCAGTGTTGGTGCGGAGGAAGAGGCGCAGCATGATCACCACGTCCACCCACATGGAGAACGAGCTGCGCTCGCAGCCCGAGACCTGGGCGCGCGCTGCCGAACTGGCGCGCACCACCGACGTGCTTCCGCAGCGAGGAGCACGTGTGGCAGTCGTCGGCTGCGGCACGTCCTGGTTCATCGCCCAGGCCTATGCCACGTTGCGCGAGCGCAGCGGCGCGGGTGTCACCGACGCATTCGCGGCATCCGAGATGCCCGACCGCGACTACGACGCCATCGTCGCACTGACGCGCTCGGGGACCACGACCGAGGTGCTGCAGCTGGCCGAGCGGGTGAAGGGGCGCACGCCCGTCATCGGCGTGGTCGGCGATGAGACGTCTCCCCTGATCGGCCTGCTGGATGCCGCCGTCACGCTGCCCTTCGCCGACGAGGTCTCGGTCGTGCAGACGCGTTTCGCGACGACGGCCCTCGCCTTGTTCCGTGCCTCGCTCGGCGAGGACCTGGCGCCGGCGATCGCCGATGCCGAGCGGGCCATCGCGGAGGATCTCGACCCCGACCTCGTCGCCGCCGAGCAGTACACCTTCGTGGCCGGCGGATGGGCCATCGGACTCGCGCACGAGGCGGCGCTGAAGATGCGCGAGGCGTCGCAGTCGTGGACCGAGTCCTACCCGGCCATGGAATACCGCCACGGTCCGATCTCCATCGCGGCGCCGGGACGGGTCACGTGGGCTTTCGGCGACATGCCCGCCGGCCTCGCCGATGACGTCGCCCGCACCGGCGCGCGCTTCGAGCAGAGCGGGGTGGACCCCATGGCCGACCTCGTCCGTGCCCAGCGCGTCGCGCTCGCCCGTGCCCTGTCCCGCGGACTGAACCCCGACGAGCCGCGGAACCTGACGCGGTCGGTCATCCTCGACGCATGAATGAGGGCGTGCTCGGCGACGGCGCCGTCGTCCTGGCTTTCGATGTGGGGGGCACGACGACCAAGTCGGCCCTGGTGGACGCGGCGGGCCGCGTGCGCGATCTCCGCCGCACCCCGACGCCGTGCTCGGGCGCAGACCCGGCCGGCGCCATCGCCGCCCACCTCGCGACGCTGGCCGAGGCGCACCGGGCCGTCCATCCCGAGCTGGTCCCGCAGGCCGCGGGACTGAGCGTCCCCGGCCTCGTGGACGAGCAGACGGGAGTCGGCATCTTCTCGGGCAACCTCGGCTGGCGGGACGCACCGTTGCGGGCGCTTGCAGAGCAGGCGCTGTCGCTCCCCGTGGCCTTCGGGCACGATGTGCGCGCCGCCGGCGTCGCCGAGCAGATGTGGGGCGCCGCCCGCGGTCACCGCGACGCCGCCGTCATCGTCATCGGCACGGGCATCGCTTCGGCTCTCATCGTCGACGGCGTCCCCATCGTCGGCGGCGGCTACGCCGGCGAGATCGGCCACGTCGTGACCGACCCCGCGGGGGAGCGCTGCCCGTGCGGCGCGGTCGGCTGCCTCGAGACGGTGGCGTCGGCCGGCGCCATCGCCCGTCGATTCGGGCGGCTCGCCGGACGGCCCGTGCAGGGCGCCCGGGACGTGCTCGGGGCGCTGCACGCCGGCGATGAGAACGCCCGTGCTGTCTGGACCGACGCGGTCGACGCGCTCGCGCGGGAGATCGCACGGCTGGTGACGCTGCTCGCCCCGGGCGTCGTCGTGGTGGGCGGCGGTCTGGCCGAGGCCGGCGACGACCTGTTCGCCCCGCTGCAGGCGCGGCTGGACGAGCTGCTGACCTTCCAGCGTCGTCCGCTGCTCGTGCGCGCGACGCTCGGCGAGGATGCCGGCCTGATCGGCACCGCGCACCGTGCGCGGCAGCACCTGTCGGCGCCCGCGCCATGATCCTCACGGTCACCCCCAACCCGGCGCTGGACTGCACATGGCGGGTCGAGCGGCTCGTTCCCGGCGACTCCCATCGCGTACCGACCGGAGCGCAGCGCGCCGGCGGCAAGGGCATCAACGTCGCCCGTGTCCTCACCGGCGCCGGTCTCGACGCGTTCGCGCTGACCACGGCGGGCGGCCACAGCGGGGAGATCCTCGCCGCGGACCTGCGCGCCGCCGGCATCCCGCATCGGCTGATCCCCGTCGCCGCCGCCACGCGCCGCAGCATCGCGGCGGTGGACGACGCGACCGGGGAGACGACCCTCCTCAACGAGGTGGGAGCGGCGCTGGCCGCCGACGAGTCTGCCGCGCTGTTCGCCGGCGCCCGCACCCTCGCGACGGGCGCCGATGTCACGGTGATCTCCGGCAGCCTGCCGCCCGGGATCGACGCGGGCAACGTCCGCGCGCTCGTGGCGGACATCGCGGCATCCGGCGTGACGACCATCGCCGACGTCACGGGCCCGGCGCTGCTGGCGGCGGCGGAAGCTGGGGCGCACGTGGTCAAGCCGAACGCGGTGGAGCTGCGCGAGACGACCGGATCGACAGGAGTGGTGGCCGGCGCCCGGATGCTGCGGGACCGTGGCGCCGGGCTCGTCGTCGTGTCGCTCGGCGCCGACGGCATGCTGTTCGTCGGCGGCGCCGACCCACACGCGGTCCTGCGCGCCCGGCTGCCGCGCCGACTGCGCGGCAACGCCACGGGCGCCGGCGATGCCGCCGTCGCCGCGATCGCCGCCGTGCTCGCCGGGCGCGGCACCGGCGCATCCGACCTCTCCCACGCCGAGCTCGTCGAACTCGCGCGTGCGGCCGTCGCCTGGTCTGCTTCGGCGGTGCTCATGCCGCTGGCCGGCGAGCTCTCGCCCGAGCGCGAGCAGCTGGCGACCGACGTGATCTTCGACACCGACATCAGGGACCTGACATGACGCTGACCTCCACCCGCACGATCCTCGACGAGGCGCGCGCCGCCGGCACCGGCAGCGGTGCCTTCAACGTCATCCACCTCGAGACGGCGGAGGCGCTGGTGCGCGCCGCGGAGGAGTCCGGTCTGCCGGTCATCCTGCAGCTGTCCGAGAACTGCCTGCGCTATCACGGCGCACTCGAACCCCTCGCGGTGGCCACGCTCGCCCTCGCCGCGGCATCGAGCGCGCGCGTCGCGGTGCACCTGGACCATGCCGAGGATGCCGAGCTGGCGCTGCGCGCCATCGATCTCGGCTTCACCTCGGTGATGTACGACGGCGCGAAGCTCGAGTTCTCCGCCAACGTGGCGACCACGCGCCGGGTCGTCGCTGCCGGTGACGCTGCCGGGGTGCTGGTCGAGGCCGAGCTCGGCGAGATCGGCGGAAAGGACGGTGCGCACGCTCCGGGTGTGCGCACGGATCCCGCCGAGGCGGCGGCCTTCGTCGCCGAGACGGGCGTGGGGGCGCTGGCGGTGGCGGTGGGCTCCTCGCACGCGATGGCCGAGCGCACCGCCGTGCTGGACATCGACCTCATCGCGCGGCTGCGCGACGCCGTGCCGGTGCCGCTCGTGCTGCACGGATCGTCGGGCGTGCCCGACGACACGATCCTGGCGGGCATCGAAGCCGGTCTCACGAAGATCAACGTGTCCACGCACCTCAACGCGTTCTTCACCCGCGCCGTGCGCGCGCACCTCGACGAGTACCCGAGCGTCGTAGACTCGCGCCGATACATCGATGCCGGGAGGTCCGCCGTGGTGGTCGAGGCGACACGCCTGCTGGAGCTGTTCGCCGCCCCACGGAGGGTCGGGTGAACCGAGCCGAGCGGTTGAGTGCGATCCTCGATCTGCTCGCCGAATCCGGGCGGCTGCAGGTCGAGGACATCGTCGAGCGGCTGGGCGTCTCGCCGGCCACCGCCCGCCGGGATCTCGACGCACTGGCCGAGCAGCAGTTGCTCGGCCGTACGCGCGGCGGCGCCGTGTCGCACTCGGTCGCCTACGACCTGCCGGTGCGCTACAAGAACCAGCAGCGCCGCGACGCCAAGCGTGCCATCGCGCGCGCGGCCAGTGCGCTCGTGCCCCGAGGCGCGATCGTGGGGCTGTCCGGCGGCACGACCGCCACGGCGATCGCGGACGAGCTGATGTCCCGCGGCGATGTCATGGTGCATGCCGACGACCCCGGCCTCACCGTCGTCACCAACGCCGTGAACATCGCCATGCAGCTCGCGCTGCGCCCGCAGATCAAGACGGTGGTGGTCGGCGGCGTGCTGCACCCCCGGTCGTATGAGCTGGTCGGGCCCCACGCCGAAGAGGCTCTCGCGCGGATCAACCTCGACCTCGCGTTCATCGGTGCGAACGCGCTGCATCCCGATCATGGAGCAACCACCCATGATGAGCGCGAGGCCGCCGTCAACGCGGCGATGGCCCGTCGCGCCGAACGGGCCGTGCTGGTGGTGGACTCCGCCAAGCTCGACAAACGCGTCTTCGCGGTGGTGGGGCCGGAGCGGCTCTTCGACACGGTCATCACCGACGGCGAGGCGACCGCGGAGCAGCGAGCCCGGCTCACTGACCGGGGCTACGACGTCATCGTCGCTGCCGACTGAGCCCGTCCGCCCTCGCGTGAGTATTCACGCGCTCGAGTGAGTATTCGGCACGCCGAGTGAGTACTCGACGCGAATACTCACTCGGCGACGCGAATACTCACTCGGCGTTGCGAATACTCACTCGGCGTGAGGCGGGGGATCAGGCGGCGACGGGCTGGCGGAGCTCCACGACGGCGGCTGCGGGGGCGGTCTCGGCTTGCCACGAGAGCGAGACGCCCGCCGACGAGTTCGCCATCGTCGCGAGCTCGCGCAGCAGCTCGGGGTCGAGCGTCTCGGGCTCGGGATTCTCGAACACGAAACGCAGCGGGATCGACGGCTGCAGCCACAGGGTTGTCCGCCCGGCGGCGGTATTGTCCGGATGCCGCCAGGAGAGCGTGAAGCTCTCGTTGCGGCGAAGCTTCGTCGCGATGACCACCTTGATGTGGGCCAGCAGACGGTCAGGGATCTCGGTGGCGGTCGTGTCCGCACCGTAGTAAAGAAGTCCCACTTTCTGCTCCTCGCTTGTCGGCCGTGCGGGGTGTGCACGACGCAATTTGTGTCCTACTTCTATAGCGAAGTGTGACACCCGATGTCAATTACACCACGTATGTAATACAGATGGTGTGTAATCGACTGTGCCTCACATCGAGAGCACTACACTGAGGAGAGTCGACATGTCCGTGATCATCGATGCAGCACCCTCGACGCAGGCGCGTGCCGCCTGGTTCCAGGTCGAGCCGGGGTTCTGGGTCGCGAACACGGACGGTCGCTACCTCGGCGCAGTCGAGCGGCTGCGTTCGGGCGGATTCAGTGCCCGCGATGAGACGGGGGTAGAGGTGGGATGGTTCGCCGCCCTCGCCGAAGCCCGCGACGCGGTCACCTCCGAAGCCAGGTAGTCCGAACCCCGGAGAAGACATGCCCCAGAGCGTCGTGCGCCATGAGAACGAGCACCTCTACGCCGACCCGCCCGCGACGGCTGCGGGGAGCACCCTGAGCGACGCCATCCTGCGGATGCGCCGCGGCGAACGCGCGCAGGCGCAGCGTGCGCATCAGCGCGCGGGTCTGCGGGGCGTCGACCTCACGGCGTTGAGATACCTGGTGCAGGGCTACCGCGACGAGCGGGACATCAGCCCGAAGGATCTGCTCGTCATGCTGCGGACCTCCAGCGCGACGATCACCAACGTCGTCGAGCGCCTCGTCGGCCGCGGCCTGGTGGAGCGCGTGCAGCACCCGCGCGATCGCCGCGCCCACTACCTGGTGCCCACGGCCGAGGCGATCCGCGTCGTCGACGCGGCATACTCCGCCCACCACAGCGCGATCGTCGAGGTCATCGACTCTCTCACCGAAGAACAGGCCGAGATCGGCGCCCTTGTCATCGGCCGGCTGGCCGAGCGGCTCGACGAACTCGACCGCGTCGAGCTCCTCGCGTCCGTCGACGCGCTGCGCTGAGCGTCAGCGCAGTCCGAGCGGCACGCCCGTCACCGACTCCAGTCCGGTGACCGTCACCCAGCCGTCGGCGAGGTGCGCGGCATCCGTCCCGGGCTCCGGCGCATGGGGGAGATCCTCGACCGCCAGGCGGATGTGATGCTCCTCGCGCTCGCTCAACGTCGTCTGCACGATGCCGAAGGGGGCGAGCGTGGATTCCCGGATGCCGCGATGCGAGGCGCTGTTCGGCGCGTTCACGTTCAGCACGGTTCCCGGTGGCCGCTCGAGCAGTTGGGGAAGCAGGTTCAGGGCGGCCTCGGCGGCGACCTCCCAATGGAACTCCACCGGGCGCATACCGACGTCCAATGAGACGGCGATCGCCCGGGCGCGGTTCAGCCCGCCGGTCAGCGCTGCTCCCACCGTGCCCGAGTGGATGATCGCCCGGCCGACGTTCGCGCCGTGGTTGACCCCGGAGAGCACGACCTCCGGGGGCTCGCCGAACGCACCGTGTGCGGCGATCAGCGCAATGAGTCCGGGGCCGCCGTGCACGGCGAAGGCGGGAAGGTCCTCCAGGCCGACCAGGGTGCGCCGTTCGACGGCGATGCGCCCGTCGCGGTCTTCGGCCATGATCGACGCACTCGCGCCGCTGGACTGCTGGGCGGGGGCGGCTACGGTGACGTCCAGGCCGGCTGCGCGCGCGCGGCGTGCCAGCGCGTGCAGGCCGGGAGCGTCGATGCCGTCGTCGTTGGTGATGAGCGCCCGCGTCACCTCTCCTCCTCCGGCTCCGCCAGGGCCGCGAGGCCGTGCGGGCTCACCCGGCCCATGACGGGCTGCTCGGGGAGCGCTTCTTCGCTCCCGTTGGCATCGCGCACGACCACCGTCTCGAGCAGAGCCGCGATCGCGGCCGGGTCGCCGGTGCCGAGCCCGTGGCGCGTCACGTTGAGGGCTCCGGCCGCCGCGCCCAGTCGCACCGCGTCGCGCGGGGTGTCGCCGGCAGCCATCCCCGCCGCCAGCCCTGCCGTCAGCGAGTCGCCGGCGCCGTGGTCATCGGCCACCTGCAGCTGCGGCGTGCTCACTTCGAGAAAGCCCCGTGCGTCCAGCAGCAGCAGCGGCTCTTCGGCGCGGGAGACGACGACGGTCCGCGCTCCGCGCTCGCGCAGGGCGCGCATGGCCCTTCTGACCGCGCCCACCGACCTGTCCGAGATCAACCGGTCGGCCAGCAGCTCCTCGTCGCTCACCTTCAGCACGTCGACTCCGCCGGCGAGGGCGGCCGCGAGGCGTGACCCGGCCAGGTCGACCACGACCGCGGCCCCGCCTTCGCGCAGGTCCGCAGCGAGCCGGCGGTAGGTGTCGGCGGGGAGGATGTCGTCGCGACCCGGTCCGCTGAGGATCACCAGGCGCGACTCGAGACCCTCCGCCAGCGTGGCGCCGTACAGCTCGTCGAGCTCGTGGCGGCCGAGGGGGTCGCCGCCTTCGTCGGCGATCACGACGCGCTGTCCGCCGCGGCGGTCGTGCACATAGGCCGAACCGCGCCCGTCGCGGCGCACCGGGACGACGACGATTCCCTCGTCCTCGAGCAGCCGCCGCAGTACGCGGCCGGTCTCACCCGTGAGGGTGCAGCACATGGAGACGGTGCGGCCGAGCCGCAGCAGCATGCGCGCCTGCCAGACGCCCTGGCCGCCGGCGTGGACGTGGATCTCGTCCCCCGACGGGTGGTCCTCGACCGTGACGGTGAGGATGGGGGAGGGGGCGAAGATCGTGACGTCGCTCATGTCGGCGACGTTACGACCCTGTGCGCTCGGGCGCACCCCCTCCGGCGGCGGCGTCGCCTCAGGCGGCCGGTCCGAGTCCCCGACGGGCGGTCGTCGCCATGGGGCAGTCGAACGGGTCGCGCGCTGCGAGGCCCACTCGGTTGAGGTAGTCGATGACGATGGCGTACGACTGGATCAGGCTGGTCTCGGTGTAGGGCACGTTGAGCTCTTCACAGGCCTTCATCACGATCGGGCGGGCCTTGGCGAGGTGCGGCCGCGGCATGTTCGGGAACAGGTGGTGCTCGATCTGGTAGTTGAGGCCACCCATGAGCCACGTCGCCCACCAGCCGCCGCGGATGTTGCGCGAGGTGCGCACCTGCTTGCTGAAGAAGTCCAGCTTCGCGTCCTTGGCGATGACGGGCATGCCCTTGTGGTTCGGCGCGAACGAGGCGCCCATGTAGACGCCGAAGACAGCGACCTGCACGAAGAAGAAGGCGATCGCCATGCCGAGCGGCAGGAAGACGAAGATCGGCGTCCAGACCACAGCGTGCCGCACCAGCAGCAGCGCGATCTCGCGGAACCGGCCCTTGATCGGCTCCCGGTTGAACAGCAGGTGGCGGAACGCCAGCGCGTAGAGGTTCAGGCCTTCGAGGGTCAGCAGCGGGAAGAACAACCAGCCCTGACGCTTGGTGATCATGCGTCGCACGCCCCGTGCCGACGCGGCATCCTCGTCGAGGAACGAGATCGTGTCGATCTCGATGTCGGGGTCCTTGCCCACGCGGTTGGGGTTGGCGTGGTGGCGGGTGTGCTTCGTCGACCACCACGACACGCTCATTCCGACGATGGCCGGGCCGATGAAGCGGGCCAGGCGGTCGTTGGCGGGTCCCGACGCGAAGATCTGGCGGTGCGCCGCCTCGTGGGCGAGGAACGCGACCTGAGTGAACAGGATGCCGGATGCCGCGGCGACGGCCAGCTGCCACCAGCTGTCCCCCAGCGAGAAGAAGGCGACGATGCAGCCGGCGAAGCCGGCGAGGATCGCGAGGCCGACGAGCGCATAGAACCCGCGCGCACGCTGCAACAGACCCTTTTCCTTCACGGCCTGCGACACATCGGTGTACGCCCGCGTGATGGGCGGGAACTCCTTGGTCCCTGCGTAGGTCTGTCGGATGGGCCCCATGGTTGAGGCGGTGGAGGTCTTTGTGGCGGTGGCCGTTGCGGAGATGAGAGCACCTGCTTCCTCGGAGGCCTCGGGGGACCTGGCGTGGGCTGACGGCGTGTGCCACCTGCTGGGCTTCACACTACGCGCTGGTCCATGCGGCTTGCGGAATGTGATAAGGGCGGTGGAACGCACGAAGGCCGGCACGCCATGAGCGTGCCGGCCTTCGAGAGAAACTCAGAGTGCGCGGATGTTCGCAGCCTGCATGCCCTTGGGGCCCTGCTCGGCGTCGTATTCGACCTTCTGCGTCTCGCGGAGCTCCTTGAAGCCGTTGCCGGCGATCGCGCTGTAGTGCGCGAACAGGTCGGCAGAGCCGTCATCGGGTGCGATGAAGCCGTAGCCCTTCTCGGAGTTGAACCATTTCACGGTGCCAGTGGCCATCGTGTCTTTCCTTCTACTTTTCGGGCCGCAAGTGCGACCGATGGTGCCGTGCCGACGTATGCGACGCGGACGGGTGAGCCGCGGGTGTGCCGCGGAGATCGTGGGAGACGGGCTCTCTCGCCACTCTACGACGGCGCGCTGTGCGCTGTCGATGGTTGCGTGAGAACCGAGGTCCTGGCCCAGGGGGCCGTGGGCGGTGAAACCGGATGCCGCACGCGCGGCGAATCCGGCGTACTCGCCGCCGAGAGTGGCGACGAACACATCGCGATCGGCTTGGCGCCAATCGAGCGGGTGCTGCGCGACGGTGTCGCAGCGGGTGACAGAAGACAAAAAATAGAAACTTTCATGTGTGGTGCCTGGCGTCTTCGTGACGCGGACTGGCACGCGGTTCCCGAACGGGGTTGAATAACCTTAGCACGGGTTCGAGGGTGGCTCGCACCGCGGGGGGTCAGTCGGCGTCGATCTGCGCCAGAAGCTGCGAGAGCGCGGCATCCACCGTCGCTTCGAGAACCGCCTCCGGTCCGCCCTCGAGCTGCAGTGCGCGGTGACCTGCGCTCTCCCGCGTCGCCCAGCCGATGAAGACCGTTCCGGGTTCGTGGCCGTCCTCGGGGTCCGGTCCGCCCACTCCCGTCGTCGACACGGCGAGGTCGGCATCCATGAGGTCTCGCACCCCGGTCGCCAGCTGCTCCGCGCACGCCGCGGAGCAGGGGTCGGTGCCGGGCGTCAAGCCGAGGAGGTTCTCCTTCACCTCGGTGCGGTACGCCACCACTCCGCCGGCGAACCACTCGCTGGCGCCGGAACCGGCACCCACTCGGCTGGCCAGCAGCCCGCTCGTGAGGGACTCGGCCGTCGCCACCCACAGTCCCCGGTCGGCCGCCGCCTGCGCGAGGTCGTCGATCATGCTCACGACGGGTCGACCTCGTCCGCCTCCTGGTCGAGGTCCGGCCCGCCGGGGCGCACGGCGGCGTCGTCGCGGATGTCGATGCGGGTGACTCCGTCACGATGGGTCACGTCGATGCGCGGGTCGGCATCGGACTCGACGGCGTCGGGCGCGGCGAGCAGCTGATCGCGGCGCTTCTGTTCATCTGTCATGTCGTCGGCGGTCATATCCCACACCGTAGGCATGCTGGACAGGCGTCGCCGAGGGCTTTACATCGGGCAGCGGCTGCACTATCCACCGCGCTGCAGGTGGATCAGCCGGCCGACTCTGTCGGGATGAGCGACCCGGGCGCCGGCTCCGGGACGATTCTCAGGCCGTTGGCGCTGCTGGCCTCCTGCATGAGCGCTTCCACCCATTCGCGGTTGATGGCGGGCTGCCTGCTCCCGTGGAAGTGGAAGACCATCGGGACGGCGGGGTGCATCCAGACGCTGCAGGACACGTGCGGCTCGGTGTGGTGGAACATGAACGGCTCCCCGCGGCGGAGCTTGTTCATGATCACGACCCGCAGGTGTGCCAGCGTCCGGTCTTCGATGTCAAAGGACCGGTTGCCGCTGCCGTAGACGAGTTTTCCCACATGACAACCGTAGATGGCTCGATCACGGCGCACCAATCGCGCGCCACCGGCGCCACGCGCTCAGCGTGCGGCGAACGGCGACCGATGCGCGATGGGGATCGGCTTGGTGCGCCGTGACTCCGCAGCGGGACGCAGGGACGCCATCGCGGTGCCGATCACCGCGTCGAGGGTCGGATGCCTGCTGGCTGCGGTGCCCGCGGCGACCCAGATCGCCTCGTAGTCGCCTTCGTAGGTGTATTCGACGTAGGCGAGCAGGGCCAGCCCGGCATCCTCTTGGGCGCGGTCGCACAGTCTCCAGGCGCCACGTCCCAGCGGCTCCACCCGGATGCGCCCGGTAGCCGGCGTGTATTCCATGGCGTCACTCGAATCGGGGGGCGGGACGCCCGTGGTTCCGCGGGGACGGATGAGGGGGACGGTGAGACGGCGTAGGGGAATCCATGGTCAATGCCTCCACTCGAAGCGTCCCCATGCGCTCTCGGAGGGGGGAGGGGATTGACAACAGGGCCGTCGTCGGTTAGCCCCGGAGGGGGGGCTACCGGCGGTCGTCGGTGGTCTGCCCGTAGACGTTCTGGTACCGGTCGTAGAGGCGGTCGATCGCGTCCTGCGGGATCGGGATCACCGCGCCGCCCTGCCGGGCCAGGTGCACCGTGCGGGCCACGTCCTCCACCATCACCGCGGCCTTCACAGCATCCTTCGCACTGGCACCGATCGTGAACGGGCCGTGGTTCTGCATCAGCACCGCCCGCGACCGATGCCCGGTCAACGTCTCCACGATCCCCCGGCCGATCGAGTCGTCCCCGATGATCGCGAACGGACCCACCGGCACCTCCCCGCCGAACTCGTCCGCCATCGCCGTGATCACGCACGGGATCGCCTCACCGCGCGCCGCCCACGCCGTCGCGTACGGCGAGTGCGTGTGCACCACCCCGCCCACCTCCGGCATGTTCCGGTACACATACGCGTGCGCCGCGGTGTCGCTCGACGGGGCCCGGTCGCTGCCCGGCGTCCCCGGGACGACGTTGCCGTCCAGGTCGCAGAGGATCATGTTCTCCGGCGCGAGGGCGTCATACGACACCCCCGACGGCTTGATCACGAACAACTCCGCCCCCGGCACCCGACCCGACACGTTCCCGCCCGTCCACACCACCAGCCCGTACCGCACCAGCTCCGCGTGCAACGCCGCGACCTCCGCACGCACCCGGGCGATCGCGACCTCGGTGTCGTCGGAAAGGGGAGGAGTGAGGCTGGCCATGGGGGGATGTTACCGGTGACATCGGCGATCGCCCCACTCCGGGAGCACGCCCGCGCCCTGTCACATTTCGCCATACGGCGGCGCCTCGGCACGCGCCCAGGCGGCCCTTCGGCCCCTCGCCGACACAGGCCGACACATTCGCGCGGGGCCCGAGCCATGCTTCGGCCCTCCTGCCTACGCTGACCTCCACCCCGCCGCACCGGCTGTGACATCGCCGCCGGCGCACCGAGAGAAAGCGACGCACCATGTCCGCCACCTTCCCGACCCGCTCCGCGGTCGCCGCCACCGCGGCGCTGGCACTGCTCGCCCTCACCGCCTGCGCGCCGGCGACCTCCGGCCCTGCCGCCGCCGGCTCCGGGGAGCCGGTCGACGGCGGCACGCTGGTGTACCTCGAGCACCAGGCGCACACGACGCTCTATCCGCCGTCGGCGGGCTTCTACCCCAACGGCGGCATCGTCAACAACGTCTTCGATCGCCTCGTGTGGCAGGACCCCGAGTCGCTCGAGCTGAAGCCCTGGATCGCCACCGATTGGGAGGTGAACGAAGACGCCACCGAGTACACGTTCGACCTGCGCGACGGCGTGACGTTCTCCGACGGCACGCCGCTTGACGCCGAGGTCGTCGCGAAGAACTTCGACCTCTACGGCCTCGGCGACCCGGAGCGGGGACTCACCGTCTCGGAGGCCATCAACAACTACGAGCGCAGCGAGGTGGTGGATGCCGACACGGTCACCTTCCACTTCTCCGCGCCGGCTCCCGGGTTCCTGCAGGCCACGTCGACGAACAACTCCGCCCTGCTGTCGGCGGACACCCTGGACTTCACCCTCGAGCAGTTCGCGCCCGGCAATTCCGCCGAGGTGATCGGCTCGGGTCCGTTCACGATCACCGATGAGGAGATCGGCTCGGCCCTCACCCTGACCGCCCGCGACGACTACGACTGGGCGCCGCCGGACCGCGCCCACCAGGGACGGGCGCACCTGGATGCGGTGCAGATCCAGGTCACCCCCGAGGACAGCGTGCGCGTGGGTGCGCTCCTCTCGGGGCAGGCCGACTACATCCGCTACGTCGAGGCGCAGGACGAGGCCCAGGTGGATGCCGCAGGCTTCGCGGTCTACGCGCCGCAGACCGGCGGCGTCAACAACCACCTGAGTCTGCGCCCGCGGGGCCAGATCCTCTCCGACATCCGCGTGCGCCAGGCCCTCGTCGCCGGCATCGACCGGCAAGAGGTGGTCGACACCATCTACAGCGAGCGCTATCCGCTGGCCACCTCGATCCTCAGCAGCAGCGCGCAGGGCTACCTCGACACCTCGGACGCGTTCGGGTACGACCCGGAGGGGGCGGCTGCGCTCCTGGAAGAGGCGGGCTGGATCGAGGGCGCCCACGGCATCCGCGAGAAGGACGGCACGCAGCTCACCCTCGTCGTGAACGAGTCGGCGCCCCAGCCGCGCTCGTTCGAGGCGCTGACCCTCATCAGCCAGCAGCTGAAGAAGATCGGCGTGGATCTGAAGATCCTGAAGGCGGATGCCGGCTCCGCCGCTGAGGCCGTGCGCGACGTCGAGCAGGTGCAGGTGTACCACTCGATGGTGGCCCGCGCCGACCTCGACGTCATCAAGAGCCAGTTCTTCTCTCAGAACCGCAACGCCCTGCTGAACCTCGACTACGACGACGGCACCATCGGCGACCCGCGGCTCGAGGAGCTGCTGCAGGCCGTGGCATCCGAGGCCGACCCCGACCAGCGCATCGTCGAGAGCCAGCAGGCCCAGCGCTACCTGGCAGACCAGGCCTACGTCGTGCCCCTGTTCGAGGAGCCCCAGGTGTACGGCGCGGCCGAGCGCGTGCACGGCGTCACCTTCGAGTCCGTCGCACGGCCGAGCTTCTACGAGATCTGGCTCGCGGACTGATGCGCTACCTCGCCCGCCGTACGGGTCAGGCGGCCATCGTGCTGCTGGCCGCGTTCACCGGGGCGTTCCTGCTGCTGCAGGCGCTTCCCGGCGACGCGATCATGATCAAGTACGAGAACCCCGAGCTCGGGCTGTCGCCGCAGCAGATCGCCGACGTGCGCGAGCGCTTCGGCGTGGACACCCCGCTGCCGGTGCAGTACGTGCACACCCTGCTCGGGTTCGCCGGCGGCGACTTCGGCTACTCGCTGCAGACCGGCACCCCGGTGCGCCAGCTGCTGGCCGAAGCCGTGCCGCACACCCTCGCCCTCGGCGGCATCGCGCTGGTCGTGGCGGTGCTGCTGGCCGGCCTCATCGCCTTCGGCTCCAGCCTGCCGCGGCTGCGGTGGCTGCGCGATCTGCTGCGGTCGGTGCCGCCGCTGGTCGTCTCGATCCCCACGTTCTGGCTCGGCATCATGCTCGTGCAGGTGGTGAGCTTCCAGCTCGGCTGGGTGTCGGTCATCGCGCCCGGCCCGATCGAGGGGCTCATCCTCCCCGTGATCACGCTCGCGGTGCCGCTGTCGGCCCCGCTCGCGCAGATCCTGGTGCGCAGCATCGACGACGTGGCGGCGCAGCCGTTCGTCGCCGTGGTCCGCGCCCGGGGAGCGACGCCGGCGTGGATCCTCGGGCGCAACGTCGCCAAGAACGCGATCCTCCCCACCCTCACGATGGCGGGGCTGCTCCTGGGCGACCTCATCGGCGGCGCGGTGCTGACCGAGACGGTCTTCGGTCGCCCCGGCATCGGCCGCATCACCGAGCAGGCGGTGGGCCAGCAGGACATCCCGGTGCTCCTGGCTGTCGTGGTGCTGGCGGCGGCGTCCTTCGTCGTGGTGAACCTCGCCGTCGACCTGCTGTATCCGGTGCTCGACCCACGGCTGGCCGCGCGCGCCCGAGAAGGAGTCCCCGCATGAGCACGCAGACCCTCGCCGGGATCGGCGATCTCGTCGACGACGCGGCATCCGTCCACTCCCGTCCCGACACCCCGGCCTCGACGTCGCGCGGCATCCGCCGGCGCGAGCGGCTGCGGCGCATCCGCCCGGGCGTCGTGCTGGCCTGGGGTGTGCTGGCGGTCGTCGTGGCCTGGGCCATCGCCCCGGGCCTGTTCACGCCCCTCGATCCGATCGCGGGGGATGCCGCGGCCGCGCTGCAGGCACCCAGCGCGCTGCATCCCTTCGGGACGGATGCCACCGGGCGCGACATGTTCGCCCGCGTCGTGCACGGCGCCGTGCAGTCGCTCTCCGGAGCGCTGGTGGCCGTCGCCGTCGGGTTGACCGGGGGGACGCTGCTCGGGGTCGTGGCCGGGTCGCTGGGCGGGTTCGTCGACGACGTGCTCATGCGGGTCGTCGACGTGCTGCTGGCGATCCCGGGGCTGCTGCTCGCGCTCAGCTTCATCATCATCCTCGGCTTCGGCACGGTGCAGGCCGCGATCGCAGTGGGCATCGGCTCGATCGCGAGCTTCGCGCGGCTGAGCCGCTCGGAGGTGCTGCGGGTGCGCGGCACCGATTACGTCGAGGCCGCCTACGCCAGCGGCGGCGGTTTCTGGACGGTGCTGCGCCGGCACATCCTCCCCAACTCCCTCACCCCCGTGCTGGCCCTCGCGGCGCTGAACTTCGGCGCGGCGATCCTGGCGATCTCGGCGCTGGGGTTTCTCGGCTACGGGGCGCCGCCGCCCACGCCGGAGTGGGGGCTCATGATCGCGGAAGGTCGAAACTACATCGCCACCGCCTGGTGGCTGACGACCCTCCCCGGCCTCGTCGTCGTGGTGGTGGTGCTCAGCGCCAACCGGCTGAGCGCCGCGGCGGCCGAGCGGGGGAGGCGCTGATGGCCCGTGAGGTGCTGCAGGTGTCGGGACTCGACGTCGCGTACGAGGTGGCCGGCGCCCCGGTGACGGCGCTGCAGGGCGTGGACCTCGCGCTCGGCCAGGGCGAGGTGCTCGCCGTCGTCGGCGAATCCGGCTCGGGCAAGACGACGCTGGCGCAGGCGGCGACGGGCCTGCTCGCCGCCAACGGACGCATCACCGCGGGGCGGGTGGCCCTCGGCGACCTCGATGTCACGGGGTGGACCGACCGGCAGTTCCGGGCCGTCCGCGGCACGCGCATCGGCTGGATCCCGCAGGACCCGCACAGCTCTCTCAACCCCGTCGCCCGCATCGGCGACAGCGTGGCGGAGGTGCTGCGCGTGCACCGGTGGAAGGACGAGACCGCCCGCCGCCGCCGGGTGGTGGAGCTGCTCGATCGCGTCGGCATCCCCGAGCCCGACCTGCGGGCGCGGCAGTATCCGCACGAGCTGTCGGGCGGGATGAAGCAGCGCGCCCTCATCGCTGCGGCCATCGCGCTGCAGCCGGCGCTGCTGATCGCCGACGAGGCCACCAGCGCCCTGGACGTGACGGTGCAGAAGACCATCCTCGACCTCATCGACGACCTCCGCCGCGAGCACGGCACCGCGGTGCTCATGGTCACCCACGACCTCGCCGTCGCCGCCGACCGCTCGCACCGCATCGCGGTGCTGCAGGGCGGGCGCCTGCAGGAAGCCGGCGAGACCGCCCGCGTGCTGCAGGACCCGCAGAGCGCGTACACCCGGCGTCTGCTCGCCGACGCGCCCTCGTTCGACACCGCGGTGCGGCCGCCGCGCGAGCACGTGACCGTCGCATCGGGCGCCGCCGGAGAACCACCCGCGATCACCGTGACGGGGCTGTCGCAGCACTTCCCGCGCGGGCGGCGGCGTGACCCGCTGCGGGCCGTCGACGACGTGTCGTTCACCGTGGCGCCGGGCACCACCCACGCGATCGTGGGGGAGTCCGGGTCGGGAAAGACCACCCTCGCCCGCATCATCATGGGCTTCCAGCGGCCCACCGCCGGCAGCGCCGTCGTCGCCGGACATGAGGTGGCACGGCTGCGCCGAGCGGATGCCGCGGCATTCCGCCGTGACGTGCAGATGGTCTACCAGAACCCCTTCGCCTCACTCGACCCGCGCCAGAGCGTCGGCGCGATCGTCGCCGAGCCGCTGGTGAATTACCGCCTTGGGGATCGCGGTGCACGGCAGCGGCGCGTGGCCGAGATGCTCGAGCGGGTGGCGCTGCCGGCAGACGTGGCGGCCCGCCGTCCCCGCGAGCTGTCCGGCGGACAGCGGCAGCGGGTCGCCATCGCCCGCGCCCTCGTGCTGGAACCCCGCGTCGTCGTGCTCGACGAGGCGGTCTCGGCGCTGGATGTCACCGTACAGGCGCAGATCCTGCGGCTGCTCGAGGAGCTGCAGCAGGGCCTCGGCGTCACCTATCTGTTCATCTCCCACGACCTCGCCGTCGTCCGCCGCATCAGCGACACCGTCTCGGTGCTGCGCGCCGGCCGGATCGTGGAGAGCGGCACCACCGAGCGGATCTTCACCGATCCGCAGACCGAAGACACCGCACGGCTGCTGGCCGCCATTCCCGGCGGCACTCGGCAGTCCCCGCCACCGGCGGCCGTCCCCACTGAAGGAGTACCGGCATGACGCAGCGTCTCGCCCTGTTCACCCGCCTGCTCGACGAGGCCGGCCCCGCCGAGCGCTTCCGCCTCGCCCTGGAGCAGATCCAGCATGCGGAGCGCTTCGGCATCGGCCGCGCCTGGGTGGCGCAGCATCACTTCCGCGCCGAGGAGGGCGGGCTGCCGTCGCCCTTCGTCTTCCTCGCCGCCGCGGCCGCGCGCACCTCCGGCATCCGTCTCGGAACCGGCGTGGTCACCCTCACCCTGGAGGACCCGGTGCGCGTGGCCGAGGATGCCGTCGTCGCCGACCTGCTCTCGGGCGGCCGCGTGGACCTCGGCCTCGGCAGTGGCGGCGCGCCGTCGTCGTTCGTGCCGTTCGGCATCGAGCCGGCCGAGAAGACCCCGCAGTACGAGCGCAAGCTCGCGGTTCTCCACGCGGCGCTCGCCGGGGGCGACCTGGGCGGCGGCGCGCGGCTGTACCCGTCTGCCGGAACGCTGCGCGACCGGCTCTGGCAGGCGACGTTCTCGCCCCCTGGCGGCACGCGGGCGGGAGCCGCCGGCGACGGTCTGCTGCTCTCGCGCACGCAGCCGCGGCCCGAGGGCCGCCCGGATGCGTCGCTGGCCGATCTGCAGCAACCGATCGTCGATGCGTACCTCGCGGCTCTCCCCGCCGGAGCGACCCCGCGCATCACGGCGTCGCGCACCGTCTTCGTCGCCGACGACCGCGACGAGGCGCTGCGCCTGGCCGAGACCGGGCTCACCCGCGCCGCGGTGGGCCTGCGCCGGGCCGGCCACACGCTCCCCGACGACCTGCCCGGACTCATCCGCGCAACGGACACCCATGTCGGCACCCCCGACGACGTCGCTGCATCGCTCGCCGCCGACCCGGTGCTCGCCCGCGCCGACGAGGTCGCCTTCCAGGTGCACTCCGTCGACGCGCCCCACGATCTGGTGCTGCGCTCGATCGAACTGTTCGCCACCGAGGTCGCGCCCGCACTCGGGTGGGCGACCCCGGCATCCGTCCCCGCCCGCCACGAATGGAGCACCGTATGACCGCCTTCCCGCCCGATGTCATCGATGAGCTCGCCGGCGTCGCGCCCGGCTCCGCGCTCGACGCCCTGCGCCGGCAGCGTCCCGTCACCCGGGAGCAGGCGCAGGAGAGCTTCGCCGCGCTGTTCGCGCCCCGAGACGACACCCAGGTGCCGCTCGCGGAGCGCCTGCTGATCGCTGCATTCGCCACCCGCCTCACCGGCGACGACGCCACCGCCCGGTTCTACGCGGACCACGCATACCGTGTGGATCCCGACCGCGCGCTGGTGGTGGCTGATGCCGCCGCCGAAGCCACCGCCCCCGGCCCCTTCGGCCGCTACCGGGAGCCCGGCCTGCAGGCCGAGAGCACCGAGGGCCTGCGCTGGCAGGCGCCCGCCGAGCTGCGCGCGGCGGTGGGCGACCAGCTGGCCGCCGCCCTCGGGCACGCGCACCTGCTGGTGGTGCGCCCGCGCGAGGCGGACGCCGCGGCGCTCGCCGCACTGACGGATGCCGGCTGGTCGGTCGACGCCGTCATCACGCTGTCGCAGCTGGTGGCGTTCCTGTCGTTCCAGCAGCGGGTCGTCACGGGCCTGCGCACCATCGCCGAGGAGGCCGCAGCATGACCATCGAGACCCCGATCGCCACCGTCCCCGACCGGTTCACGCGTGACCAGGTCGGCTGGACCCCGCACCTCGAGCCGAAGGCGGTCGCGGACCTCGACGAGCGGGATCACGCCGGCCTCGTCGACCGCGGCCGCGCATCGAGCGACTACTTCCGGCTGCTCGTGCGCGATCCCGAGATCCTGGGGGCACGCACCCGCGTCGACAAGGACATCTTCTACAACACCGACGGCGGGTTGCCGCGTGCCGAGCGCGAGCTCGCCGCGACCGCCGCGTCCCGCGTCAACGGGTGCGTCTTCTGCGCGTCGGTGCACTCCCGGTTCGCCGCGCACCACTCCAGCCGCCCCGATGAGGTGCAGCGCCTGCTGGACGAGGGCGTCGAGGCCGACCTCGGCGAACGCTGGAACGCGATCGTCGCGGCATCGGTCGCGCTCACCCGCACGCCGTCGGCGCTGACCGTCGACCACGTGCGGCGGCTGCGGGAGGTGGGCCTGGACGAGCTCGCGATCGCCGACGTCGTGCACGGCGCTGCGTTCTTCAACTGGGCGAACCGGCTGATGCTCTCGCTCGGGGACCCCGTCGCCCTCGCCTAGCCCGCGTCGCTGGGCTGCTCGAGTGTCGCGTCCGCACGGTCGCGCGCCGCGGCATCCGCCATTCGTGACACTCGAGCGGCGCGGGTGACGAGAGCTCGGCGGGTGACGGGAGCTGGGCGGGGAGGAGTCAGGCGACGGGGAAGTTGTCGCGGAAGAGCGCTTCGGGGTCGTAGCGGCGCTTCACCTCGCGCAGCCGCGCCAGCGTGTCGGGCGGGAAGGCCTGCGCGACGATGGCCGGGTCGGTGCGCGACTCGAAGCTGAGGTACAGCCCGTCGAAGTGCGTCGCGAGGGCGTCCCACAGCTCGTCGAAGACCGGGCCGCGGCCGATCGCGGTCACCGAGAAGGCCGCGTCGCGGTGGGCGTACGCGGTCGCTTCGGGGGCCACATCGGCGACCGCGCCGCCGACCGAGCGGATCTGGAACCACGGGCTCGCGCCCGAGGCGACCAGCGCCGCGATGGCGTCGGCGGACTCATCGAGGTCGCGCAACAGGCCGGAGCGGAACCGGGGCTCGCCCTGGCCGTCGTGCACGGCGTCGGCGGCATTGGCCATGACCGTGGCGTACGTCGACAGCTGGACGGACTGGCCGACCAGCGGCGCCAGCTGCGCGAACGGCTGCAGCCGGTCGATGATCGTGTCGGGGTCGGGGTTGTCGACGACGCCGTACACCTGCGCGAGGGGAGGCTGTCCACCACGGGCGGCGCTGAGGATCGCGAACAGCGTGACGTCGCGCGGGGCAGCCTGCATCGTCGCGCCGAAGCCGCGCACGAACCCGGCCATATCGGTGGCGTCGAAGGTCAGCTGCACCCAGCCGAGGTCGCCCACCGGCATCGCCTCGAACTCGAACGACGTGACGACTCCGACGTTCGCGCCGGCGCCGCGCACAGCCCAGAACAGGTCCGGGTTCTCCTGGGCGCTCGCGCGCACGACGGATCCGTCGGCGAGCAGCACGTCGGCCGCCACCATCCGGTCGATCGTCAGCCCGTGCTCGCGCGCGAGGAACCCGATGCCGCCGGCGGTGGCGAGTCCGCCGACGCCGACGCCGCCGTAGTCGCCGCTGGAGATGGCCCACCCGTGCGGTTCGAGCGCGCGGGCGACCTGCATCCACCGCGCACCCGGGCCGATGCGCACCCGGCGGGTCTCGGGGTCGAGTACCTCGATCTGCGAGAGCGCCCCGAGGTCCACGACGATGCCGCCGTCGTTGGTGCTGCGGCCGCTGACGCCGTGCCCGCCGCTGCGGATGCCGACGGGGAGGTGCCGATGCCGGTGGGCGAACGCGACGGCATCCGCCACCTCTCCGACATCGCGGGGCCGCAGCACGATGCCGGGCGAGCCGCCGCGCATATAGGTGGAGCGGACCGTGCGGTACGCGAAATCGCCGGGTTCGATCGCCGTCTCGCGCAGCGATGCCGGCAGGTCGTCGTAGGCGATGCCCTCCCGGCGCTGCGCGATCGCGCGGGCGCTGCGGCCCGGCGCGGCGCTGCCCGTGCGGGCACGTTCGGCGGCGACCGCCTCGCGCACGACGGGGATCGTCTCCGACGCGAACCGTTCCAGGAATGCGGGGTTGTCGCTGCTGACGATGAACGCCGACATCCCGTCCTGCAGGGCGAACTCCACGAGCTGGTCGGCGCTCTCGCCGCCCGAGATGTTCAGCAGGCGCCGCACCTCGCCCGGGTGACGCCCGGCGGCGGCAGCAGCGTCGTCGATGCGCGCGTTGGCGGCGGCGAGGTCGGCCGGCTGCATGTACGACAGCGACGGCAGCCAGCCGTCGGCCTTGCGGCCCGTGAGGCGCAGCATCCGCGGCTTGTACGCGCCGAGCCAGATGGGCACCTCGTGGGCGGGGGCGGGTCCCCGCTTGGCGCCGTGGACGGGGTAGTGGTCGCCGCCGTGGACGGCACCGCGCTCGCCGACCGCCCAGAGCTCCCGGATGAGATCGATCGCTTCGCTCAGGGCTTCGACGGACTCGCCGGGCGTGAGCCGTGGCACCCCCATCGCCTCAATCGCGTCCCAGAACGCCCCCGATCCCAGGCCCAGATTGAACCGGCCGCCGGAGAGCAGGTCGAGCGATGCCGCGGCGCGCGCCAGCACCGGCGCCGGCCGCAGCGGCAGGTTCGCCACGTTGGGGGAGATCTGGATGGTCGAGGTCGCGGCGGCGGCGTACGACATCAGGGTCCAGGTGTCGAGGAACCGCGGCTGGTACGGGTGGTCCTGGAAGGTGGCCAGGTCGTAGCCGAGCTGCTCGCTCAGCTGGGTCAGCTGCACCACGTGCTGCGGGTTCGCCGCGGCAGGGGTGAGGAAAGTGCCGAAGAGCAGGTCATGTCCGTAGTCCACACCCCCGGCAACACTCAGGGGGCGGGAATGCTTCCCCGAGGCATCCACGCGGCATTCCCCCGACACGGGGCGTCACACGGCGAAAGCCATCGACACACTTGTCTGCGGCGCGTGACGCGCATGCCGGGGTTTGCCTAGCCTGGCCACACCGCCACGTACGCCGCGCCCGTCGCGAGCGACCCAGACTCCGGGAGAACCATGTCCCCGCTCATCACTGCCGACGCCCTCGCCGACCTGATTGCGGCCGGCCAGCCGGTGCGGATCCTCGACGTCCGGTGGCGCCTGGATCGCCCCGACGGGCGGGCGGAGTACCGCGCCGGGCACATCCCCACCGCGGTCTACGTCGACCTCGACCGCGAGCTCGCCGGACGAGGGGAGCCGACCGACGGTCGCCACCCGTTGCCATCGATCGCCGAACTGGGCGAGGCGGCGCGGCGGTGGGGCATCGACGACGGCGACACCGTGGTCGTCTACGACGACCTGTCGTCCTTCGCCGCCGCACGCGCCTGGTGGCTTCTGACCGACGCCGGCATCGCCGACGTGCGCATCCTCGACGGTGCGCTCTCGGGCTGGACGGCTGCCGGGCATCCGCTCGAAGAGGGCAGTGTCGTGCCGGTCCCCGGCACTGTCACACTGCGCCGTGGCATCCTGCCCCGACTGACCATGGCCGCAGCCGCCGCCCTCCCCGAGCGCGGGGTGCTGCTGGACGTCCGCTCCGAGGAGCGGTACCGCGGCGACTCGGAGCCGATCGACCCGCGGGCGGGCCACATTCCAGGAGCCCTCAACGCCCCCACGGGCGGCAACGTCGACGCCGAGGGCCGCTTCCTCGACCCTGCGGCGCTGCGGGAACGCTTCGCGGCCCTCGGCGTGACGGACGGCGCACCGGTGGGGGTGTACTGCGGGTCGGGTGTCACCGCCGCGCACACGGCCTTCGCGCTCACCCTCGCGGGGTACCAGCCGCACCTCTACCCGGGCTCCTGGAGCCAGTGGTCCAACCATCCCGACCGCCCCGTGGCGCTCGGGTCGCAGCCGGGCGGGCGTTCATGAGCCGCTACATCGTCGTCGGCGCGGGTGCAGTCGGGGGGCTGTTGGCCGCGCAATGGACGCTCGCCCAGGTTCCCGTCGTGCTGGTGGCGCGCGAGGAACCCGCCCGCGCCGCGATCGCCCGCGAGGGTGTCTGCGTCCGCAGGCCCCACGGTGACCAGGCGGTGCCGGTCGAGGTTGTCGGCTCCCTCGCCGTCGCCCGACCGACGGCCGCCGACACCCTCGTCCTCGCCGTGCGGGCGCAGCACGTCGACGAGACCCTCGCCGCGATCGCCTGGATCCCGCTCGTCGATGGCCGCGGGGTCGTGGCGGACCTGCCGATCCTCACCCTGCAGAACGGCCTGGCCGCGGAGCGCACCGCCCTTCGCCGGTTCGACACGGTGGTCGGGGTCTCGATCGGCGCACCGGTCGCCCTCGTCGAGCCCGGCGTGGTGGTCGCGGCCGCCCATCCGATCGTCGGCGCGGCGTGGCTCGGCGGCTACCCGCGGCCGCTGCCCTCGCAGGAGGAACGGCACCGGCTGGCGCTCGCGGCGGCGGGTTTCGCGGCATCCGTCGAGCCCGACATCGCCGCCGCCAAGCGCCGCAAGCTGGTCGCGAGTCTCGGCAACGTGGTGGACGTCTTCGACGCGACGATCGAGCAGGCGGAGCATGCCGCCGCCGCCCTCGCCGCCGAAGCCCGTGCGGTCTTCGCCGCTGCCGGACTGGCCGTCGCTCCCGCCCGGGACGGCGTGCGGCTGCAGGTCGGCGAGGTCGCCGGGCATGACCCGCGGCACGGCGCGGTCTGGCAGAGCTTCGCGCATGGCACCTCGAGCGAGGTCGACCACCTGAGCGGCGAGGTCGCGCTGCTGGCGCGGCTCGTCGGCGTCGCCGCGCCGCTGAACGCGGCCGTCGCCCGCGCGCTCGGAGGCCTGGCGCACCGTGGCGGCGCTCCGGGCGAGCTGCCGCTGCCGGCGGAGTTCGGCTTCGACCTCGTCGGCGCACAGCGGTCGCGCCGGTGAGCGCGCCGGACCCCGCGTCGCCGCTGCGCGTGGTGGGCGTGTCGGGTGCCCTGCAGGCGCCGAGCAAGACCACGGTGCTGCTCTCGGCGATCGTGGATGCCGTCGCGACGCGGGTGCCGGCGAGCTCCCGCATCATCGAGGTCGCCGAGCTCGGCGGATCGTTCGCCGGTGCGCTCACCCGGGAGCAGCTGGGCGCGCCGGCGCAGCAGGCCCTCCATGACATCGAGACGGCCGACCTGCTCGTGGTCGCGTCGCCCGTCTACCGGGCGTCGTTCACCGGGCTCTTCAAGCACCTGTTCGACTTCGTCGACCAGTACGCGCTGGTCGGGACCCCCGTGCTGCTCGCGGCCACCGGCGGCGGCGACCGGCATGCGCTGATTCTGGAGCATCAGCTGCGACCGCTGTTCGGGTTCTTCCAGGCGCTGACGCTGCCGGTGGGCGTCTATGCCAGCGCCGCGGACTTCGACGGGTACGCGCTGCGCTCGCCGGAGGTGCACGCCCGCATCGTGCAGGCGGTCGATCGCGGGCTGCCGCTCGCACGGAAGGCCGTCGACCAGGAGGTGTCGCCGTACGTGTCGACGTGGTGACGCGGATGCCGCGGCATCCGCTCGGCTGTCAGCGCTTCTTCGCCGGGGCGGCGGCGACGTCGAGCTTGTCCTTGCCGCCGAGCGAGGACCAGGCGCTCGCGACGCCTTTGGCTGCGTGCTCGGCCGCGCGCACCGCGCGCTCGTCGGCCCACTCGTTGAGGACGTGCCCACGGTGGCCGCGTACGTGCTCGAGCACGACGTCGGGAAGGCCCGCCGCGCGGCGGGCGTCGCGGGCGACGATGAGCTGCTCGAGCAGGTCGCGGTTCTTGGTGGGGGAGCCCGTGGAGGTCTTCCAGCCGCGACGGCGGTGGCCGTCCATCCAGGACTGGTAGGTGTCGATGGCGTACTTGGAGTCGGCCTGGATGTGCAGGTTCGCCACGTCCGGGTGGTCGGTGATCGCCTTCAGCAGGCCCATCAGCTCGCCGACGTTGTTCGTGCCCTGCGGGATCGCGCCTGCGGCCCAGTGCCCGTCGGCGGCGACCCACGCCCATCCGGTCGGTCCGGGGTTGCCCTTGCAGGCGCCGTCGGTGGCCACGATGTAGGGGGAGTCGGGAGAAGCGGGGGAAGTCATCGCCCGCAAGATTACCTTCCCGGGCTGCGGTCGCCGTGCCGGCGCCGGGGCGGTGCCGTGGCTTCGGTCGTCGCATACGTGCCCATTGCGGGGTGGAAGGGGCCACTCGCATCGACCGAGTGCGGCGCGGGTCAGGGACGTGAGCGTCGCAACCAGCGCCGGCGCCGGCGCTGGCGCGGGGTCTCGGGCTCGGCGGTGGCGGATGCCGCCGCGTGCCGCGCCGCGCGGCGCTCGTGCCAGGCGGCCACCTCCTCCTCGACGTCGTGCAGGGGCGTCACGACCGGCGGGCCACCCTGCAGCTGGCGTCGCGCTTCGATCACGCGGCGGTTGAAGTCCGCGACGTAGTCGCGCACCTCCTGCTCCCGGAAGAACGCGTCGGCGCGCTCGCTGAACTCGGCGTGCTCGGTGCGCAGCATGAGGGACGGCGGTCCGAGACCGGTGAGCTTCTCGGTCTGGATCTTGCGGCGGATCCACCAGTCCGGGTCGTGCTGCGCACCCAGGCCTTCGAGAGGCTTGCCCGCCCCGGGGAGGTCGTCGAAGTCGCCGCGGCGGATGGCCTGCTGGATCGAGGTCTCGACGAAGGCGGCGCGGTCGGTCGCCATCGAGCCGCCCGGGCTCGAGCGCACCTGGTCGGCCTCCGGCGGTGCGGCTTCCGGCTCCGCGGGGGCATCGCCCTCCGCCTCGGCATCCATCTCACGCTGCAGCTTCTCGACGCGGTACCGCGCGGCGTCCAGTCGAGGATCCTCGCTCATCTCCACCTCCCGCCCTTCCACGCTAACGCGGCGTGATTCTGCCGGGGCCGCTCGCCTGTCGCATTCTGCGGCTTGCGCGATCGGGTAACCGCAATCCGCGACAGGCGAGGGGCGGGAGGCGAGGGGCGGGGGCGAGGGGCGCACGAGAGCGATACCGAGTATGTATATACTCAGAAATCACATACGCGGTATGCAGTGACGGGAGACACGATGTCGGTACGACAGAGCCTGCTGGCGATCCTCGACCAGGGGCCGTGCTACGGCTACCAGCTGCGGGCGGAGTTCGACCGTCGCACCGGATCGACCTGGCCGCTGAACGTCGGCCAGATCTACAACACCCTCGATCGCCTGGAGCGCGACGGGCTCGTGGAGAAGGGCGATATCGACGAGCAGGGGCACGTGTACTGGCAGATCACGGATGCCGGTCGGGCCGAGGTGCGCGCCTGGCTCGCCGCCCCGGTCGAGCGCGGCCAGGGCACCCGTGACGAGCTCGCGATCAAGCTCGCCGTCGCGGCCACCCTCCCGGGTGTGGACGTCACCGAAGTGATCCAGACCCAGCGGCGCGCGTCGCTCGCGCAGCTGCAGGAGCTGCAGCGCGCGAAGTACGCCGGTGCCGACCCGGATGGTCCCGAAGAGCTCGCCTGGTCGCTCGTCGTGGATGCCATGATCTTCACCGCCGAGGCCGAGGTGCGCTGGCTCGACCACACCGAGCAGCGCCTCGCGATGCACCCGCGCCACGCGATGGCGCTGGAGCTGTCGACCGACAAGCCCAAGCGGGGGCGGCCTGCGAAGGCCGCCGCGACCACGGCGGCGGCGGCGCGATGACCCGTGCGCGCACCGAGTCGGTGCTGCGCCTGGTCGGAGTCACGCAGCAGTACGGCGTGGGAGAGACCGCCGTCAGCGCACTGGCCGGCGTCGACCTGGACGTGGCCCGCGGCGAACTCGTCGCCGTGATGGGGGCATCGGGCTCGGGCAAGTCGACGCTGCTGTCGATCGCCGGAGGCCTGCAGCAGCCCACCACCGGGGAGGTCATCGTCGAGGGCACCTACCTCTCCACGGCATCCCCACGCGACCTCGCCCGACTGCGGCGCCAGTCGCTGGGCTTCGTCTTCCAGGACTTCAACCTCATCCCCACCCTCACGGCGATGGAGAACGTCACGCTGCCGCTGGAGCTCGACGGCTTCCGGGCCCGGGTGGCGCGCCGGGCCGGCAAGGACGCGCTCGCCGCAGTCGGTCTCGAGGACAAGCTCGACGCCTACCCCGACGACCTCTCCGGCGGACAGCAGCAGCGCGTCGCGATCGCCCGTGCCGTCGTCGGCGGCCGCCGGCTGATCCTCGCGGACGAACCCACCGGTGCCCTCGACTCGGTGACGGGAGAGGCCGTGATGAAGATGCTGCGCTCGCGAGTGGATGCCGGTGCCGCCGGCATCCTCGTGACTCACGAGCCGCGCCACGCGGCGTGGGCCGATCGCATCGTGTTCCTGCGCGACGGCCGGGTCGTCGACGAATCCCGCCGCGCCGGCGCCGAGTCGCTCCTGAGCGACGCCCGATGACCGTCACCGCCCCGGCCCCCGACCTCGCGGAGCCGCCCTCCGCCGAACCCGCCGAGCGACCGCCCACCGAGCGTCGCTCACCGTGGCCGCGCCTGCGCGCCGACCTGCGCCTCGCCTCGCGGCAGGTGCGCCGGGCGTGGGCATCGAGCCTGCTCGTGGTGGCGCTCATCGCGCTGCCGATGGCGCTCGTCTCCGGCGGCATAGTCTTCGCCGTGAGCCACGTGCCCACGACCGAGGAGACGCTCACCGCGGAGCTCGGCCAGGCCGATAGCTGGGTCGCGATCGTGAACGGCCCCGATCCGTCACTGCGCCAGTACCTCGACGAGCCCACATGGTGGGAACTCGACCGCGACGACATGACCGGCATCCCGGCGAACGCGGAGCAGCCGATGCCGGAGAGCGCCGCGCCGCTGCTGCCGGCCGGACTCGACCCGATCGAGATCGGCTTCGGCGCCGTCACCGCAGAGACCGCGGGCGGCACCGGCTCGCTCGCCGCCGTCATCGGCGACGCGTGGGACCCCGTCCTCGACGGACGCTTCGAACTCCACGACGGCCGCGCGCCGCGGGGCTCTGGCGAGGCGATGGTCTCGCCCGGCGCCCTTCAACGCCTCGGCGCTCGGGTCGGCGACGACCTGGTGCTCACCGAGCCTGCGGCATCCTTCACAATCACGGGAGTCATGACGCAGGCCGAGGACCCGGATGCCGCCGAGCTCGTCTTCCTGCCGGCGACCGCGTCACTCCGGGCCCTGCAGGTGGACGTGACGTCCACGCGCTGGTTCCTCCCGGAGTGGAGTCCCACCGCCGACGACGTGGCAGAGCTCAACAGCGAAGGCCTCGTCGTGCTCGACCGGCACCTGTACGCCAACCCGGGGGCCGGTGCGGCGCCGGGCTCGTCCGCCGCCTCGGTCTGGTCGATCGTGGCGATCGTGGCTGCTGCCGCAGCGTTCAGCGGCTACCTCGTGGTGCTGCTGGCGGGTGCCGCGTTCTCCGTCAGCGCCCGGCGACAGCAGCGCGCGCTCGCTGTCGCCGCGAGCGTCGGCGCCGGTCGCGGAGACGTGTTCCGTATCGTGCTGCTGCAGGGCACCGTGCTGGGTCTGGTCGGCGGCGTCATCGGCTCCGGACTCGGCATCGGGCTCGGCATCCTGTTCCTGCACCTGCTCGACGACGGTTCGGCTGCCGCGTTCTGGGGGCTGCACGTCCCGTGGCCGGCGCTCGTCGGTGTCGTCGCGTTCGCCGCGATCGTCGGCACGCTCGCCGCGCTGATGCCGGCGCGCGCCGCCACCCGCGGCGAGGTCATCGCTGCGCTGCGCGGCGCGCGGCGCCCGGTGCGCGTGCGCACCGACCGGCCGCTGTGGGGCTCGCTGCTGCTGGCGGCGGGCGTCGGTCTCACTGCGGTGTCGGGGACGGTGCTCGCCACGGTCGATCCCGTCGTCGCCGACGGCACGCCGCATCCGCTGTGGGTCGCGGGCACCATCGGAATCATCGCCGGCCCGCTGCTGCTGCAGGTCGGCGTCATCCTCGCCGGCCACTGGCTGCTGACGCTGCTCACCCGCGTCCTGTCGCCCCTCGGCATCGCGTCCCGCATCGCCAGCCGCGATGCGGCGGCGAACCCGGGGAGGATCGTCCCCGCGTTCGCCGCGATCGCCGCCGTCGCCTTCCTCTCCTCCGCGGCCCTCGGCGGCGTGGGTGTGAGCCTCGGTTCCACCGAACGCGGCTGGGTGCATCAGGGGCCGCTCGGCAGCGTGGCGATGACCGCGTACCCGAGTGAGTCCGGCGGTGATCCGGGCCCCCTACTGGAGGAGGCACACGAACGCGGTCGGGCGCTGCTCGAGCGCAGCGGTCCGTCGGCCGTCGGGAGTGTCTGGTCGCAGGGCTGGCCCGGCGAGTATGACGAGCGGGGACGGCTGAAGCCGACGGATGGCACGCTGGTTTCGCCGCTGCTGCAGGATTACGTCGCCTGCAGCGACGCAGACCCCGACCCGAACTGCGTCTTCCCGTCCCGGGCAGCTGTCGGCTACCACCACGCGCTCGGCGTCGTCGCGGCATCCGATCTCGAGGCGGTGCTGGGGGTGCCCGTGCCGGACTCCGTCCGGTCGGCCTTCGGGAGCGGCGCGGCGATCGTCAGCGACCCCCGGTTCGTGAGCCCTGACGGTCGCGTGGTGCTGAACACCGTGACGCTCGAGCAGGTCGAGAGCGACTCGTCCGACCGCTGGAACCCTGACGCCGGCGACGGCCACGAAGTCGACGTCGCCGCCATCGACCTCCCGCAGGCACTGCCGTGGGGAGTGGTCATCTCGCCGCAGACGGCCGACGACATCGGCGTCCTCCGGGGCGGCCTCACGCTGGTCGCCGCATACCCCCAGCCGCCGTCGGTGACGCAGCTGGATCGCCTGCGGGCGGACGCCGAGAGTTCCTCCCGCGCGCACCCTGACGTCTACATGTACCCGCACCTGGAGAGCGGTCCGCCCGCCCCTGCCGGCTGGCTGTGGCTGATCCTCGGCGCGACCGCCGTGCTCGTCGTCGCCGCGAGCGCCGTGGCTCTCGGGCTCGCACGGGTGGAACGCCGCCCCGACGACGCGACGCTCGCGGCCGTCGGGGGCAGCCGGCGCCTGCGACGCGGCATCGCGTTCTGGCAGGCACTCGTGATCGCCGGGATGGGAGCGATGACCGGAGCCGTCGCCGGCATCCTGCCGGTGTGGGGCCTCGTGCTCGCCAGCGGGAACAACTACAACCCGCCGCAGCTGACCGACCTGCCGTGGGTCTGGCTCACGCTGCTCGCCGTCGGCCTGCCGCTGGCGATCGCGCTCGCGTCCTGGCTCGTGCCGCCCCGGCATCCGGACCTCACCCGCCGCACCGCGATCGCCTGAGTCTGGCCCGCTACCCTGCAGTGGTCGGGCAGGGGAGCGGAGGCGGGGCGATGGGCGACGGCGTGATCCTGGTCAACGGAGTGCCCGGCGCGGGCAAGTCGACCCTCGCGCGCAGGCTCGGCGCCGAGCTGGGCCTGCCGGTCGTGTCGAAGGACGACCTCAAGGAGGCGCTGGCGGATGCCGTGCCCGCCACGTTCCCGCTGGCTCGCCTCGGTCCGCTCGCGGCGGACCTCCTGTGGGAGGTGGCGGCAGGGCTCTCCGGCCCGGTGATCCTGGAGTCGTTCTGGCTCGCCGACCGAGATCGCGCCTTCGCCGCCGCGGGCCTCGCGCGATGTGGCCGGTCGCAGCACGCGGAGGTCTGGTGCGATGTCCCCGTCGAGCTGGCGCGCGCCCGGTACGAGGCGCGGATCGGTCACGTCGTCCACGCTGACAGGGGGAGCGCGGCCGACTGGGGCGCCTGGCGGCATGCCGAGCCGCTCACGTCCGATGCCATCCGCGTCGACACGAGCCGCGCCGTCGACGTCGCGGCGCTCGCCCAGGTGCTCGGCGCCCGGTTGGCAAGCGCCCCCTGACTCGCACGCCACGACGGTTACCGGTTCGTTGCCGAATCGGCCGGAAATCCCTCTTGTGAGCGCTAACAGTGAGCGCTAACATCTCGGCACGACCCGAATCGGGCGCTCATCACAGCGCGGCGCACGGGTGCGCCGAGGCAGGAACAAGGAGGTTCGTGCAATGAAGAAGAAGCTCATCGCGGTCACGGCAGCAGTAGGCATGCTGCTCGGGCTCGCAGGCTGCGCCAGCGGTGGTGACGGTGGCACGGCCGCCGGGTCGGGGGAACCGAAGCCCGTCGAGGAACTCGTGGTCGGTTTCGCCCAGGTCGGCGCCGAATCCGGCTGGCGCACCGCCAACACCAAGGACATCCAGGCGGCCTTCGAAGACGCCGGCATCGAGCTCAAGTTCTCCGACGCCCAGCAGAAGCAGGAGAACCAGATCAAGGCGATCCGCTCCTACATCCAGCAGGGCGTCGACTACATCGCCTTCTCTCCGGTCGTCGAGACCGGCTGGGACGCGGTGCTCAACGAGGCCAAAGCCGCCGGCATCCCCGTCGTCCTCACCGACCGCGCCGTGGATTCGCAGGACGAGTCGCTGTACGTCTCGTTCCTCGGTTCGGACTTCATCGCCGAGGGCGAGAAGGCCGGCCAGTGGGTGGTGGACGAGTATGCCGACGCCACCGAGCCGGTGAACATCGTGCAGCTGGAGGGCACCACGGGCGCCGCTCCCGCGCTCGACCGGGCCGAGGGCTTCGCCGACGTGATCGCCGACAACCCCAACCTCACCGTCATCGCGAGCCAGACCGGCGACTTCACGCGGGCCGGCGGCAAGCAGGTCATGGAGGCGATGCTCAAGTCCAACCCCGACATCGACCTCGTGTACGCGCACAACGACGACATGGGTCTCGGCGCGATCGAGGCGATCGAGGCGGCGGGAATGGTGCCTGGGGAGGACATCAAGATCGTCACCGTCGACGCCGTGAAGGACGGCATGCAGGCGCTGGCCGACGGCAAGATCAACTTCATCGTGGAGTGCTCGCCGCTTCTCGGAAAGCAGCTCGTCGACATCATCACCACCCTCAACGAGGGTGGCGAGGTCGAGAAGCGCATCATCACGGAGGAGACGACCTTCACCCAGGAGCAGGCCGTCGAGGCGCTGCCCGACCGTCAGTACTGACGTGGGACACGCGAGGGGCGGATGCCGCCGGGCAGCCGCCCCTCGCTGGTCGCACGTCACCCGGCCCGTTCGACGGAGAACAGCATGACCGATCCGACCCGCCCCGCAGCGCCCGCCGGCGGCCCGCCCGTGGTCGAGATGACCGACATCTCGATCTCGTTCCCCGGCGTGCGGGCACTGGATGCCGTCTCGTTCCGCATGTTCCCCGGTGAGGTGCACTCGCTCATGGGAGAGAACGGCGCCGGCAAGTCCACCCTCATCAAGGCGCTGACCGGGGTCTATCAGGTCGACTCCGGTGTCATCCGCCTCGGAGGCGAGGAAGTGCTCTTCCACACCACGGCCCAGGCGCAGGCGGCCGGCATCTCGACCGTCTACCAGGAGGTGAATCTGCTGCCGAACCTGACCGTCGCCGAGAACATCATGCTGGGGCGGGAGCCTCGGCGGCTGGGTGCGATCGACACCCGCCGGATGAAGGCGCGGGCGGCCGAGGTGCTCGACGGGCTGGGGCTCGCCGTCGACCCCGGGTCGCTCCTGGGGTCGCACTCGCTGGCGATCCAGCAGCTCGTGGCCGTCGCCCGGGCGATCAACATCGACGCCCGCGTGCTGATCCTCGACGAGCCGACCTCGAGCCTCGACGCCGACGAGGTGGCGGAGCTCTTCCGCATCATCCGCTCGCTGAAGGACGGCGGCGTGGCGATCCTCTTCGTCTCGCACTTCCTCGACCAGGTGTACGAGATCGCCGACCGCCTGACGGTGCTGCGCAACGGGCGCCTGGTGGGGGAGTACCTCACGCCGGATCTTCTGCGCATCGACCTGGTGCACAAGATGATCGGCAAGGAGATCGCGACCCTCGAAGACCTGGAGCAGCAGGTGAAGGAGGATGCCGATGCCGGCAACGCGACGGTCTTCCTCCGGGCCCGCGGGCTCGGGCGCAAGGGCGCCGTCGCGCCGATGGACCTCACGATCCACGAGGGGGAGGTCGTCGGGTTCGCCGGACTCCTCGGCTCCGGGCGCACCGAGATCGCGCGGCTGCTGGGGGGCGTTGACCGGGCCGACACCGGCGAGCTGGCGGTGCGCGGCGAGACCGGGCGCCTGCGCACCCCGCGCCAGGCGCTGTCGGAGCGCATCGCCTACTCCAGCGAGAACCGCCGCAGCGAGGGGATCGTCGACGAGCTGACCGTGCGCGACAACATCGTGCTCGCCCTCCAGGCCGACCGCGGCTGGTTCCGGCCCATCCCGCACCGTCGGCAGCAGGAGCTCGCGGAGAGCTACATCCAGGCGCTCAACATCCGCCCCGCCGACCCCGATGCCCTTGTGCGCAATCTCTCGGGCGGCAATCAGCAGAAGGTGCTGCTGGCGCGCTGGCTGGCGGTGGCGCCGCGGCTGCTGATCCTGGACGAACCCACCCGCGGCATCGACATCGGCGCCAAGGCGGAGATCCAGAAGCTCGTCGTCGGCCTGGCCGAGAACGGCATGAGCGTCGTGTACATCAGCGCCGAGCTCGAGGAGGTGCTGCGCCTGAGCCACCGCATCGTCGTGATGCGCGACAGGCAGAAGGTCGCGGACCTCGCCAACGACGACCTCACCGTCGAGGGCCTGCTGGCCCTCATCGCCGAGGGCGACCGGTCCGAACTGCAGAACACCGACCGTGGAGACAATGCATGAACGCCGCCCTCGCCCGCTTCGTCTCCAGTCGCCTGTTCTGGCCGCTGGTGATGCTCTTCGTCCTCTTCCTCATCAACGTCGTGGCGTTCCCCGGGTTCTTCACCATCACGGTGCGAGACGGCAACCTCTACGGCTCGCTCATCGACATCCTCCGCAACGGTGCCCCGACGCTCATCATCGCCGTGGGCATGACGCTCGTGATCGCGACCCGGGGGATCGACCTGTCGGTGGGGGCCGTGTGCGCCATCGCGGGCGCCGTCGCCTGCAGCATCCTCCTCGGCTCCTCCGATCCCACGGCCCCGGGCACGGTCGTCGTCGCGGTGCTCACCGCGCTGGCGGTGGGGCTCGTCTGCGGGCTGTGGAACGGCTTCCTGGTCTCGGCCCTGGGCATCCAGCCGATCATCGCCACCCTCGTGCTCATGACGGCCGGGCGCGGCATCGCCATGCTCATCACCGAGGGGCAGATCCTCACCGTCAACAGCCCGCCGTTCAAGGCGCTGGGGGCGGGGTTCTGGCTCGGCATCCCCATCGCCGTCTTCGTCGCGGCGTTCGTGTTCCTGCTGGCGGCGGTCCTCACCCGGCGGACGGCCCTGGGCATGCTCATCGAAGCGGTCGGCATCAACCCCGAGGCGAGCCGCCAGGCCGGTGTGCGGGCGCGGGCGCTGCTCTTCGCCGTCTACACCTTCTGCGCCCTCTGCGCCGCGGTCGCAGGGCTCATCCTCACCGCCAACACGATGGCCGCCGACGCCAACAACGCGGGCCTGTTCATCGAACTCGACGCCATCCTCGCCGTCGTCATCGGAGGCACGTCGCTTGCGGGTGGACGCTATTCGCTCACCGGAACCCTCATCGGCGCCCTCGTCATCCAGACGCTGGTCACCACCGTCTACACCGTCGGCATCCCGCCGATCGCGACGATGGTGTTCAAGGCCGCCGTGGTGACGGTGGTGTGCCTGCTGCAGTCGCCCACCACCAGTGACGCGTTCCGCACTTTCCGGCGACGACTCGCACTGCGATCGGGCAGGGGGGTGGCAGCGGCATGACCATCTCCCTCGCCCCCACGCCCGCCCCGGCGCAGAGCCCCCTGCGGCGCGCGACGGGCGGCATCCGGGGCACCTTCACCAGCCCGCGGTACGGTCCCGTGCTCGTCACCCTCATCCTGTTCGCGGCGGTGTTCATCGGCGGGGGGCTTCGCTATCAAGGGTTCTTCTCGGGACAGGTGCTGCTGAACCTGCTCGTCGACAACGCGTATCTGATCGTGCTGGCGGTGGGCATGACGTTCGTCATCCTCACCGGGGGCATCGACCTGTCGGTGGGGGCGGTCGTGGCGCTGTCCACGATGATCGCCGCCAGCCTGCTGCAGTCGGGGTGGCCGGCTGCCGCCGTCGTGCCGTTGATCCTCCTCGCCACGAGCACCCTGGGGCTGCTGGTGGGGATCATGGTGCACTACTTCAAGGTGCAGCCCTTCATCGCGACCCTGGCTGCCATGTTCCTCGCCCGCGGGCTCTGCTACATCATCAGCCAGAGCTCGATCTCGATCACCGACCCCGCGTTCATCGCGTTCGGCGTCGGGCGCATCCCCCTCGGCGGCGGTCTGTCGATCACCCCGAGCGTGATCATCGCGCTCGCCCTTGTCGTCGTCGCGGTGTGGGTGCTGCATCGCACCCGGTTCGGGCGTACGGTCTATGCGCTGGGCGGCAGCGAGCAGAGCGGGCTGCTGATGGGGCTGCCGGTGGCGCGGACGAAGGTGCTCGTCTACCTGATCAGCGGCCTCTGCTCCGGCATCGCGGGGGTGCTGTTCACCTTCTACACGCTGTCGGGGTATCCCCTCACGGCCGTCGGCACCGAGCTCGACGCGATCGCGGCGGTCGTCATCGGCGGCACCCTGCTCGCCGGAGGCTACGGATACGTCCTGGGGTCGGTGCTGGGGGTGCTGGTGCTCGGCATCATCCAGACGATCATCTCGTTCGAGGGGACGCTGTCGTCGTGGTGGACGAGGATCTTCATCGGTGCGCTGCTGCTGGTGTTCATCGTGCTGCAGCGCGTGCTGACGGCCCGGCGACGATGACCTCGAGTGCGGAGCCGCCGCGCGCTCCCGGGATAATGGGGGCGAGGCGCGGACGATGACGGCGCACGAGGGGAGCCAGCGGAGCAGGTGAGCGGCAACGGCGGTGACCGGGGACGCGTCGCGACGATCTTCGATGTCGCGCGCGTGGCCGGCGTCTCGCATCAGACCGTCTCCCGCGTGCTCAACGATCTGCCGAACGTACGCCCCGCGACCCGGGAGCGCGTCGAGGAGGCCATCGCCGAGCTGCGCTATGTGCCGTCGCAGGCGGCTCGCGCCCTCGTCACCCGGCGATCGCGCACCATCGGGCTCGTCGCCACGGGGTTGCCCGACTTCGGCCCGGCCAGCACGGTGCGCGCCGTCAACGAATCGGCGCGGGATGCCGGCTACGCCGTGATCACCATGAGCCTGGCCGACGCCGAGGTGCCCTCGCTGCGGTCGGCGGCCGAGATGCTCATCCGCCAGGCGGTCGAGGCGATGGTGCTGGTCGTCGACGAGGGCGCCGCGCTGGCCGCCTTCGACGGCTGGGAGCTGGGGGTACCGCTCGTGGCAGTGGCATCGGACAGTCGCGGGCGGGCCCAGCGGGTGACGATCGACCAGTACCGGGGTGCGCGCGCGGCGGTGTCGCACCTGCTGGATCTGGGGCACCGCGACATCCGGCACATCGCCGGTCCGGAAGGCTCCATGGATGCCGAAGAGCGCCTGCGCGGCTGGCGGGACGAGCTCGTCGAGGCCGGCGCCGCGGCCGGGGATCTCGTGCGCGGCGACTGGTCCCCCGGTTCCGGATTCCGCGCCGGGCAGCGTCTGCTCGTCGACGGTGTGCCGGGTGCGGTGTTCGTCGCGAGCGACCAGATGGCGGTGGGTCTGCTGCACGCGTTGTCGGTGGCGGGGCTGCGGGTGCCCGAAGACGTCAGCGTGGTCGGGTTCGACGACATCCCCGAAGCGGCCCATCTCTCCCCGCCGCTGACGACGATGCGGCAGGACTTCGTGGGGTTGGGGCAGGATGCCATGGCGGCCGTGCTGGCGATCCTGCAGGACGACCAGTCGCCGCAGTATCCCGCTCCGCGGCTGCCGCAGCTGATCCTTCGGGCGAGCACCCGCCCGGTCTGACCAGGCATCGATGCGGCCGGGTCGACCGCCCACCGGCGGGCGCCGGTGGCGTTCAGAACGGTGCGGGTTCTTCCGCCGCGGCAAGGGCCCTGAATTCGAGTACCCGTCTCGGTATGTCGGTGTAGACGCGCCCGGTGGGGCTGGTCCATTCGAGGATGCCGTCGGGTTTTTGCACCACGCTCCATGCGGTTTTGTGTTTCACCGGGTGATGTCGGCCGGGGCAGAGGTTGGCGAGGTTGGTGACGCGGGTGGGTCCGCCGTGGGCGGCGTCGATGGTGTGGTCGCCGTCGCAGTGTCGGGCGGGTCTGCGGCATCCGGGGAACCGGCAGTGCTCGTCGCGGGCGTCGAGGAGCCGTCGCATCTGCACGCTCGGCCGGTAGGTGTCGACTTGCAGCACCGCCCCGGTGGTGGGGGAGGTGAACAGCCGCTCCCAGACGGGGGTGGTCGCCGCGAGGTGCCGGGCGGTGTCGGGGTCGATGGGCCCGTATCCGACGAGTTCGGCGGGTTCGGTGCCGTCCCCGGTGAGGGTCGCTGCGGGGATGGTGATCTGCACGTGCGCGGTGATCGCCGCGGTCTCGGGCATGCTGCCGGCAGACACCGGGGCGCTCGCGTGGCCGGTCAAGAGGAGATCGGTGAGCACGTCCGCGCGGACCTGATCGGTCGTCCGCCGGTCGGTCGCGATGACATCTGTCTCGGCGACGTCATCGCCCGCGACACGATCTGCTCCGACGCCGGCACCACCGGCGCCAACGCCGTTCTCGCTCGGGTCGGTGCCCGTCGAAGACCCAGAGCGTGCCCCCCGTGCCGCCGCGATGATCTCCCGCGCGTGCGCGGTGAGTCGCTCCTTGATCGCGTACGCCAGCGGCGCCGGCAGGATCGCGGCGAGTTCGGCCATGCCGTCGTCGAGGTCCCGCACCCACACCCGCCGTCCGGCAACTGCTTCGGTGTGCCGTTCTTCCAGCGGCACGGGGTCGAGGCGCTGCGCGAGCATCAGGATGATCGGCTTCGCCCGCCCTGGCGTCTCCCGCTCCGCGACCACCAGCGCGGCCTGTTCGAACCGGGCCCGCGCGTCGGGGTCGGTGATGCGCGCCCCGGCATCCTGGATCACCCGCACGTGCGCCACGTCGATCCGCCCGGCCTGCAGCGCGGCCAGCGTCGCGGGGAACCCGTCCAGCAGCACGGCGGCGTCGCGCATGCGTTCCTGCATGCCCCGATCCGACCGGCGCAGCACCGCCGCGAGCTCGGCGGCCATCCCGCGCCGGGGCATCTCCCGCTCCCGCCCCTCACTCGACGGAATGCGGGCGGTCTCCTCGGCCGCGATCGCTTCGGCCCGCGCGAACCACTGCAGCTCTTCCGCCTGCAGCGCGGCGATCGCCCGGCGAGTCTCCTCCGCCCCGGAGATCACCGCGCCGCGCGAGGCGGTGGCGATAGAGGTGGCGATCGAGCCGGTGACCGGGGAGCTGTTCATACCCCTGATTCTGCCGACCCCCTCCGACATTGAGCGCCCACAAATCCCAGGCCAAACGGGCATTGTGGATAACTCGCGGCCGTTCCAGGTTGTGGAGGAGACGGCCGGGATCACACAGGAGCAGTCGCCACCCGCGTGGTGGATCCCGGGTCGCTCGGTCGTCGCAAACGGCCTGATGCGCGCCCCCAGAGGGGCCAACCGCGGCGACCGAAGCAGGCGGCCCGACCCGCGGCGCCCGAAGGCGGCGCCCGAACCGCGCCGCCCGAACCGCGCCGCCCCAACCGCGGCGACCGAAGCGCGCGGAGACGAGCGACGCGAGGGAGCCGGGCCTGCTTCAGTGGCCTACAGGCGCCAATCCCGACGACCGACGCGCCACCAACAGGGGCTCGCGCGGCAACGAGGCCGCCGCCGCCGTGCCCTCGATCCGCGCGATCAATCGCTGCACGGCGGTGCGGCCGGTGGCGTCGAAGTCGTTCTGCACCGTCGTCAGCGGCGGGTCGAAGTACGCCGCCTCGGGGATGTCATCCACGCCCACCACGCTGATGTCGACGGGAATGCGCAGGCCCCGCTCTTTGAGGGCCAGCATGGCGCCGAGCGCCATCTGGTCGTTGGCCGCCACCACCGCTGTCGCGGGCGGGATCTCGTCGAGCTCCGCGAGCGCGCGGTGCCCCGAACCGGCCGACCAGTCGCCGTGCAGCACGCCCACCGACGTCAGACCGCCGCGTTCCACCGCCGATTCGTAGGCGTGCTGCCGCCCGCGCGCCGCCGACCAGTTCGGTGGCCCCGCGATGTGCAGCAGCCGGCGATGCCCGAGCGCGGCGAGGTGATCGACGAGCGCGGCGATCGCCGTCTCGGAGAAGCTCGTCGGGTCGTCGGTCTCGGCCTCGAGGTAGACCGGCACCCGGAAGTCCACCTCGCCGAAGGCATGCACCATCTCGTCGTTCGACGCGAACGCCAGCACCCCGGCGAGGGAGTGCTGCGTGAGCAGCTCGAGCGACTCCTCGATCGCATGCGGATTGCGCATGTCGAGGGAGACGAGATCGAGGATGTAGCCCGCCTCGCGGGCGGCGGCGCTCGCCCCCTCGGCGATGCGACTCGGCCCGACCTGCGACGTCTCGTGGGTGAGGGCGCCGATGCGGTGCGACCGGCCGGACTTGAGGCTGCGCGCGGAGAGGTTCGGCCGGTAGTCCAGCGCGGCCAGAGCCTGCTCGACCCTCGCGCGCGTCTCGGGACGGATGCCTTCATAGCCCTTCAGCAGCCGGCTGACGGTCTGGTGCGACACCCCGGCCGCGGTGGCGACGTCGTAGATCGTGGCGGGCCGGGAAGGGGGCGCCCCGGACGGCGCTCTGTGGGGTGTCATGCGCCGGTGTTCCTCTCGGGATGTTGCTCGTCGTCCTTGACAACCCGATGTTATCGGCAACATAGTGGACGCCACGACCGATGTTATCGGAAACATCAGCCGCCGACGACGCCGCGGACGACGCCGCCGACGACGCAGTCCGACGATGCAGACAATGGAGCCCGCTCGATGACGACCCCCCTGCCGCACGCGCCGCGCGGCATCCTGTTCGGTGCCGCGTACTACGCCGAGTACCACCGCGACGACCGCACGACGACGGACCTCGACCTCATGAAGGATGCCGGTTTCACCGTCATCCGGGTGGGGGAGTCGGTGTGGTCGACGTGGGAGCCGCGCGACGGCGAGTTCGATCTGGAGTGGCTGCTCCCCGTGCTCGACGGCGCCCACGAGCGCGGCATCTCGGTGATCCTCGGCACCCCCACCTACGCGGTGCCGCCGTGGCTGCAGCAGGCGCACCCCGAGATCGCCGCAGAGACCCGCACGGGCCATCCCGTGCCGTGGGGTTCGCGCCAGGAGGTCGACTACTCGCACCCGGCGTTCCGCTTCCACGCGGAACGGGTCATCCGCGCCGTCATCGCCCGCTACGCCGACCACCCCGCCGTCATCGGATACCAGGTCGACAACGAGCCCGGGCTGCTGCTCTTCCACAACCACGGCGTGTTCCAGGGGTTCATCCGGCATCTGAAGGCGACCTACGGCGACGTGGAGACCCTCAACCGGGAATGGGGGCTGACGTACTGGTCGCACCGGCTGGCGGACTGGTCGGAGCTGTGGGCCCCGGACGGCAACTCGCTGCCGCAGTACGACCTGGCGTGGCGCCGCTACCAGTCGCAGCTGACGACCGATTTCATCGCGTGGCAGGCGGACATCGTGCGCGAGTACGCCCGCGAGGGTCAGTTCGTCACGACCTGCCTCGCCTACGCGCGCCCCGCGGTGGACGACGAGGCCGTGGTGCGGGCGCTGGACGTCACCGCGGGCAACCCGTACTACGCGATGCAGGACCACCTCGACGCGACCCTCGACTGCGAGCCGGTGACGCCCTGGACGACGACCGGTGTCGCGGCGCTCTTCCGCCAGGCGGACCGCATCTACTCCTCGAAGCAGGCGCGGTTCCTCGTGACCGAGACCGACGCGCAATCGATCGGCGGGTCGGAACTCAACCTGCCGCCGTACCCGGGGCAGCTCGCGCAGGCCGCCCTCGCGCTCATCTCGCGCGGCGCCGCGATGATCGAGTACTGGCACTGGCACACGCTGCCGTACGGCACCGAGACCTACTGGGGCGGCGTGCTGCCGCACAGCCTGCGGCCCGGCCGGGTCTACCGCGAGATCGCCGGGCTCGGCGCGACCCTCGCCGCCATCGGAAACGCCCTCGACGGGTTCGAGCCCGACGCCGACGTCGCGATGATCTGGTCCAACGACAGTCGCTACGCCCTGGAGTTCTTCCCCCCGCTGGCGGATGCCGACGGCGGACCCGACCGTCAGTCCTACCAGCGCATCTTCGACGCCTTCCACCGCGGCGTGATCGACGGCGGTGCGCAGGCGCGCGTGCTGCACGCCGACCAGGCACTGAGCCTGGGGGCGCAGGCGCTGGCGGCCCGTTTCCCGGTGCTGATCGCGCCGGGCTTCTACGCGGCATCCGACGCCGACCTCGACCTGCTGCGCGACTACGCCCACTCAGGCGGACACCTCGTCATCGGCATCCGCACCGGCTATGGCGACGAGGAGGCCCGCGCCCGCACGGAGGTCGCCCCCGCGCGGCTGGCCGAGGCGGCCGGGGTGAGCTACGAGGAGTTCTCCAACCTGTCCGCTGAGGTGCCCGTGCGCGGCACCGGGGTGTTCCCGGGCGCCGACGCGACGGCGCGGCTCTGGGTCGATGGGCTGATCCCCAGCGGCGCCGAGCCGCTGGCGGAGTACGACCACCGCCGGTTCGGCGATTTCGCCGCCGTCACAACGCACCCGCACGGCGGCGGCCGCATCACGGTGGTGGGCACGGTGCCCTCGCCCGCGCTGGCAGCGGACCTCGTGCGCTGGGCGGTCCCCGCGCCGATCGCCGACGAGCTGGCGCCCGATCGCGCGCTGCCGGTCACGGTCTCGTCGGGCGCGCTGCCGGACGGCGGCCGCGCCTGGTTCGTCTTCAACTGGGGGTGGGAGCCGCAGACGGTGACGCTGGCGGCATCCGTCTCCGACGCCGTCAGCGGCGAGATCCTCGCCGACGGCACCGATGTCTCACTGCCCGCCTGGTCGACGAGGGCATTCCTGATGCGGTGAGCGCCAAGGGATCGAGCGATCCGATCAACCACAGGAGGAACCATGAGGAAGTCGCGCAGTACAGCAGCGTCGCTGGTCGGCGGGACCGTCGTGCTGGGGCTGGTGCTCACCGGCTGCACCGGCGGGTCCGACGGCGGCGGTGGCGGCACGCAGGACGAGATCACGCAGGAGCAGATCGACGAGGCGATGCAGACGCCGACCCAGCTGACCTTCTGGACCTGGGTGCCCGACATCGAGCTCGAGGTGGCCATGTTCGAGGAGGCGTACCCCGAGATCGACGTCACGGTCGAGAACGTCGGGCAGGGCTTGGCTCACTACCAGAAGCTGCGCAGCGCCCTCGAGGCGGGGGAGGGGGCGCCCGACGTCGCGCAGGTGGAGTACCAGTACATCCCCTCGTTCGTGCTCAGCGAGTCGCTGCTGGACCTCGCGCCGTACGGCGCGGACGACATCTCCGGAGACTACGTCGAGTGGGCGTGGAACCAGGTGTCGCCCGGTGACGAGGTGTGGGGGATCCCGCAGGATGTCGGGCCGATGGGGAACCTCTACCGCGAGGACATCCTCGCCGCGGCGGGCATCACCGAGCCCCCGGCCACGTGGGAGGAGTACGCCACGGCCGCGCAGGCGGTGAAGGATGCCACCGGCTCGTACATCTCCAACGTCGGGGCGACGCAGGCGGGCCAGATGATCGGCTTCTTCTGGCAGGCAGGCGTCAAGCCGTTCGGATACGACGGCGCCGAGACCGTCACCATCGACGTCAACAGCGATGAGGCGAAGCAGGTCGCGGACTACTGGACCGAGCTGATCCAGGCCGACCTCATCTCGACCGACGTCGACTTCAACGACGAGTGGTACCAGGCGCTTGCCAACGGCAAGTACGCCGGATGGCTGACGGCCGCCTGGGGGCCGGTGTTCCTGCAGGGCACCGCCGAAGGCACCTCAGGGCTCTGGCGGGCGGCGCCGCTTCCGCAGTGGAGCGAGGGCGAGAACGTCTCGGGCAACTGGGGCGGCTCCTCCGATGCGGTCCTCGCCACGAGCGAGAACCCCATCGCGGCGTACATGCTCGCGCAGTTCATCAACCACGACGAGGCGTCCGCGATGAGCCTGGCGACGGAGCAGTTCCTGTTCCCGCCGCAGGTGTCCGTGCTGGAGGACCCCGCCTTCGTCGACCAGAAGTCGGAGTTCTACGGGGGCCAGGAGGTCAACGCCCTGTTCGCCGAGATCTCCGAGACCGTGGACACCGACTTCGAGTGGCTGCCGTTCATGGACTACGTCTACTCCAGTTACGAGGAGACCATGGGCACGGTGATCGCCGACAAGGGCGACATCTCCGACGCGCTGGATGCCTGGCAGGACCAGCTCGTCTCCTACGCCGAGAGCCAGGGCTTCACCGTCGAGTGACGTCCGGACGGGTGCCCGGTCCTCGTCGGCCGGGCACCCGCCGGTACGCAGAGCAAGGAGCAGCAATGTCGCACTCCCCGTCCACCAGCACCACGACTGACGCCGTCGCCGCGGACCGCGTCGCCCGTCCCTCCCGCGTCGCCCCTCAGCGCCGGCGACACAGTCTCACGACGCGCCGCCAGCATCGCGCCGCGTACCTGTTCATCCTTCCGTTCTTCGTCATCTTCCTCACGATGCTCGTCGTCCCGCTGGTCTACGCCGGGTATCTCAGCCTCTTCGAGAGCAGGCTGATCGGCGGCGAGCAGTTCGCGGGGCTCGCCAACTACGCGCGGGCGTTCGCCGACCCCAGCTTCTGGGGCGGTCTCGGCCGCGTCGCGCTGTTCCTGGTGATCCAGGTGCCGATCATGCTCGGCCTCGCGCTGTTCTTCGCCCTGGCTCTCGACACCGGGCGGGCGCGGGGATCCCGCAGCATCCGCCTGCTGATCTTCATGCCCTACGCCGTCCCCGCCGTGATCGCCACCCTGATGTGGGGGTACCTGTACGGGCCCGACTTCGGCCCCCTCGCCCAGGTGGCGCGGGGGGTCGGCTGGGGGACCCCGGACTTCCTCTCGCCGGGGAACATCCTCGGCTCGATGATGAACATCGTCACGTGGGAGTTCATCGGCTACAACATGATCATCATGTACGCCGCCCTCCGGGCCATTCCCGCGGAGCTGTACGAAGCCGCCGAGATCGAGGGCGCCGGGCAGTTCCGCATCGCCTGGAGCATCAAGATCCCCTCGATCCGCCCCGCGATCCTGCTGACGGTGATCTTCTCCGTGATCGGCTCGTTCCAGCTGTTCAACGAGCCGAGCCTGCTCAACGCGATCGCGCCGGATGCCATCACGAACTCGTTCACGCCGAACTACTACGCCTACAACCTCGCGTTCATCAACCGGGAGCTCAACTACGCCGCTGCCATCGCGTTCCTGCTGGGGCTCGTGATCGCCGTGGTGTCGTACGTCGTGCAACTGGGTGAGCAGCGCCGCGAGCAGCGTGAGCGGAAGGGACTGTGATGACCTCCCTCGAAACCCGCGCCGTCGTCACCGGCCGGCCCGCGCGCACCCCGCGGCGCCTGCGCCGCTACGTGCCCGCGAAGCGGCGCAGCTGGCTGCTGACCGTGCTGCTGTGGCTGTGCGTGCTGTACTTCGTGCTGCCGCTGTGGTGGCTGCTCGTGGCATCCACCAAGGACACCTCGGCGCTCTTCTCCACCTTCGGGCTGTGGTTCGCGCCGGAGTTCTCGCTCGGCGACAACCTCGTGGAGCTGTTCACGGTGCGCGGCGGCCTCTTCGCGCGGTGGCTGCTGAACACGGTGGTCTACGCGGTGGTCTCGGCGGTGGGTGCCACCGTGCTCTCGGCGATGGCCGGGTACGCGTTCGCCAAGTACGAGTTCCCGGGTCAGAAGGCGCTGTTCAGCATCACGCTCGGGGCCGTCATGATCCCGCTCACCGCCCTCGCGCTGCCGACCTACCTGCTGTTCGCGCGGGCCGGGCTCACGGACACCCCGTGGTCGATCATCATCCCGTCGCTGGTGAGTCCGTTCGGCGTCTACCTCATGCGCGTGTACGCGGCCGATGCGATCCCCGACAGCCTCGTCGAGGCGGCGCGGGTCGACGGGGCGGGGGAGTTCCGCATCTTCTGGCAGGTGGGGCTGCGGCTGCTGGGGCCGGGCCTGGTCACGGTGTTCCTGTTCTCGCTCGTGGGCACCTGGAACAACTACTTCCTGCCGCTGATCATGCTCAACACCTCGGAGCTGTACCCGATCACGGTGGGCCTCGCCCAGCTGCAGTCGGCGGCATCGGCAGGCGGTGGATCGCAGGCGGTGTTCTCCACCGTCATCACCGGCTCGTTCGTGTCGATCCTCCCCCTCGTCATCGCGTTCCTGTTCCTGCAGCGTTACTGGCAGTCTGGGCTGGGAACGGGAGGGGTCAAGGGATGACGACACGCGGTGCCACCCGGGTGGGCGTGCGCGACGTGGCCGCGCGCGCGGGGGTGTCGTCGCAGACCGTCTCCCGTGTCCTCAACGACCACCCGCACATCCGCGACGAGACCCGCGGGCGGGTGCTCGAGGCGATGGCCGCCCTCGGCTACCGGGTGAACAACGCGGCACGCTCGCTCGGGACCGCCACCACCCGCACCCTCGGGGTGATCGCGTCGGATGCCACGCTGTACGGTCCCGCCGTCGGCATCGCGGCGCTCGAGACCGCGGCGCGCACGGCGGGCCGCTGGATCGCCACGGCCTATGCCGATGCGGCGGACGCGGCATCGGTCACCGCGGCCGCCGACCACCTGCTCGCGCAGGGCGTCGATGGGATCGTCGTCGTCGCCCCCCACGCCCGCACCCTCGACGCGCTCGCCACCGTTGGTCTTCCGGTCGCGGAGCTGCACGGCGGGCCGGGCGCCGCGCGCCAGCGCGAGGGTGCCGCCGCCGCGGTGCGCCACCTCGTCGATCTGGGCCACACGCGCATCGCGCACCTCGCCGGCCCGGCGGACTGGCGCGAGGCGGCCGCGCGCGGCGAGGGCGTGGAGCGCGCGCTGGCCGAAGCCGGGCTGACTCCCGGCCCGCGCTGGGAGGGCGACTGGTCGGCGGCCGACGGCGCCCGGCGCGCGGCGGAGGTCGTCGCGGCGGTGCAGGCACCCGCCGGCCCGACGGCAGTAGTCGTCGCCAACGACCAGATGGCGCTCGGCCTCATGGCCGCCCTGGCCGACCTCGGGGTCGACGTGCCGGGCGACGTGAGTGTCACGGGCTTCGACGACAATCCGGATGCCGCGTTCTACCGCCCCGCCCTCACCACCGTGCGGCTGGACATCGTCGGCGAGGCGCGTCGCTGCATCGGCGAGGTGCTGGGCGTCGAAGCCCCGGACCTCCCCGACCTCCCGGCGCCGCCGACCCTGGTCGCGCGCGCCTCGACGTCGACCCCATGACAGGGCGGGCTGTTACCGGTAACATCTAGCCAGACCAATGGAGGACCCGTGACCCGCACGCCCGATGATGCCGGTGAGGCCACCGCCGCGACCGGCTCGGCCGCCACGCTCACCACGATCGCCGAGGCCATCCGCAGCGGCCGCACGTCGCTCGGCATCGAGCTGGGCTCGACCCGCATCAAGGCGTGCCTCGTCGGCGAGAACCCCACCGATGTGCTCGCCGTCGGCAGCCATGCGTGGGAGAACCGCTTCGAGGAGCGCCTGTGGACCTACTCGCTCGAGGATGTCTGGTCGGGGCTGCAGAGCGCGTACGCCGACCTCGTCGCCGATGTGCAGGCCCGCTACGGTGTCGTGCCCGACACGTTCGGTGCGATCGGCGTCTCGGCGATGATGCACGGCTACCTGGCCTTCGACGCCGCGGGGGAGCTTCTGGTGCCCTTCCGCACCTGGCGCAATACGAACACCGGCCCGGCCGTGGCCGCGCTCACCGAGCTGTTCGAGGTCAACATCCCGCACCGCTGGTCGATCGCCCACCTCTACCAGGCCGTGCTCGACGACGAGCCCCACGTGCCGCAGCTGGACTTCTTCACGACCCTCGCCGGCTACGTGCACTGGCGCCTGACCGGCCGCAGGGTGCTCGGCGTCGGCGATGCGTCGGGCATGTTCCCCATCGACCCGGCGACGCGGGGATACGACCCCGAGCTGCTGGCGCGCTTCGCCGGTCTCGGCACCGGTCTCGACCTCGCGGCCCTCCTCCCCGAGGTGCTCGTCGCGGGCGCGCCCGCCGGCGATCTCACCCCCGAGGGCGCGGCCCTCCTCGACCCCGCAGGCACCCTCCGCCCCGGCATCCCGCTCTGCCCGCCCGAGGGCGATGCCGGCACCGGCATGGTCGCCACGAACGCGGTCGCCCCGCGCACCGGCAACGTCAGCGCCGGCACCAGCATCTTCGCGATGGTCGTCCTCGAGCGGCCTCTGGCGCAGGCCCACCACGAGCTCGACCTCGTGACGACCCCCGCCGGCGACCCCGTCGCGATGGTGCACTGCAACAACGGCGCCAGCGAGCTGGCGGCCTGGGCGGCCATGTTCGCCCGGTTCGCCGAGGCTGCGGGCACGCCCCTCGAGGTGGATGCCGTGTACGACACCCTCTTCCGCGAGGCGCTGGCCGGAGACGCCGACGCGGGCGGCCTCCTCGCCTACAACCACCTCGCCGGCGAGCCCATCGCCGGGCTCGACGAGGGGAGGCCGCTGTTCGTCCGCACTCCCGACAGCACGTTCACGCTCGCCAACGCCATGCGTGCCCAGCTCTACGGCGTCTTCGGCACCCTCGCCCTCGGCATGCGGGTGCTCGACGACGAGGGTGTGGCGCTCGATCGCATGTTCGCCCACGGGGGCATGTTCCGCACCGCGGGCGTCGCCCAGCGCTTCCTCGCCGGCGCACTCGGCGCCCCCGTCGCCGTGGGCGACACCGCGGCCGAGGGCGGCGCCTGGGGCATCGCCGTGCTGGCCGCCTACCTGGGCCACGCGCCCGCCACCGACCTCGCGACCTACCTCGACCGCCACGTCTTCGCCGGAGCCGACGTCACCGTCGCCGAGCCCGACCCCGAAGACGTCGCCGGATTCGCCGCCTACCTCGACCGCTACCGCGCCGGCCTCGCCATCGAAGCCGCCGCGGTCGCCGCCCTCTGAACCCGCTACCGAAGGAACACCATGGCCCTCTCCACCTCCCTCGACGCCTACGAGGTCTGGTTCGTCACCGGCAGTCAGAACCTGTACGGCGAGGAGACCCTCCGCCAGGTCGCCGCCCAGTCGCAGGCCGTCGTCGCGGGGCTCTCCGACCTGCCCGTGCGCGTGGTCTGGAAGCCCGTGCTGAAGGACTCCGACAGCATCCGCCGCCTCGCCCTCGAGGTGAACGGCCGCGACGACGTCATCGGCATCATCGCGTGGATGCACACCTTCAGCCCCGCCAAGATGTGGATCGCCGGCCTCGACGCGCTGCAGAAGCCGCTGCTGCACCTGCACACGCAGGCCAACGTCGAGCTGCCCTGGGCCGACATCGACTTCGACTTCATGAACCTCAACCAGGCCGCCCACGGCGACCGCGAGTTCGGGTACATCCAGACCCGGCTGAACGTCGCGCGCAAGACCGTCGTCGGGCACGTGTCGAACCCGGCCGTGCGCGAGCAGATCGAGCAGTGGCAGCGCGCCGCCGCCGGATGGCAGGCCGCCCGCACCCTCAAGCTCGCCCGCTTCGGCGACAACATGCGCTACGTCGCGGTCACCGAAGGCGACAAGACCGAGGCCGAGCTGCGCTTCGGTGTGCAGGTGAACACGTGGGGTGTGAACGAGCTGGCGGATGCCGTCGCTGCGGCATCCGACGCCCAGATCGACGCCCTCGTGGCCGAGTATCTCGAGCTCTACGACGTCGCCGACGAGCTGCGTCCGGGGGCCGAGCGTCACCAGTCGCTGCGCGACGGCGCCGCGATCGAGGTCGGGCTGCGGAGCTTCCTCGAAGCCGGTGGCTTCGGCGCCTTCACGACGTCGTTCGAGGACCTCGGCGCACTGAAGCAGCTCCCCGGCCTCGCGGTGCAGCGCCTCATGGCCGAGGGCTACGGCTTCGGCGCCGAGGGCGACTGGAAGACCGCGATCCTGGTGCGGGTCGCCAACGTCATGGGCGCGGGCCTGCCCGGTGGCGCGAGCCTCATGGAGGACTACACCTACGACCTCGTGGCCGGTGACGAGAAGATCCTCGGCGCCCACATGCTCGAGGTGTCGCCGTCGCTGACGACCGCGAAGCCGCGGCTCGAGGTGCATCCGCTCGGCATCGGAGGCAAGGAGGACCCGGTGCGCCTGGTCTTCACCGCCGACCCCGGTCCCGCCGTCGTCGTGGCGATGTCCGACATGCGCGACCGCTTCCGTCTCGTCGCCAACGTCGTCGAGAACGTCGAGGCGCCGGATCTGCCGAGCCTGCCGGTGGGACGCGCGGTGTGGAAGCCCGCCCCCGACTTCGCCACGAGCGCCGGATGCTGGCTGGCCGCCGGCGCCGCCCACCACACCGTGATGACCACGGCGGTCGGCATCGAGGTGTTCCGCGACTTCGCCGAGATCGCGAAGACCGAGCTGCTCGTCATCGACGAGGACACCACGGTGCGCGGCTTCCAGAAGGAGCTGCGCTGGAACGCGGCGTACTACCGCTTGGCGCAGGGGATCTGATCATGGCGCACATTCCGGCATCCGGCATCCAGCACACCCTCCGCCACGGCCGCTGCGAGGCGGTGGTCGCTAGCGTCGGGGCGTCGCTGCGATCGTTCACGCACAGCGGCAGGAACCTCGTGGTGCCCTTCGACGCCGACGAGGTGCGCCCGGCGTACCGCGGCACGACCCTCGCGCCCTGGCCGAACCGTGTCGTCGACGGCCGCTACGCGTTCGGGGGCGAGGAGCGCCAGCTGCCGTTGACCGAACCCGACCGCGGACACGCCCTGCACGGGCTGGCCGCGTGGCTCGACTTCGAAGCCGTCGACAAGGGCTCCGACCACGTCACGCTCGAGGCGACCATCGAGCCGCAGACCGGCTACCCCTGGCGGGTGCGGGTGACCACCACCTTCGCGCTCGGCGACGAGGGGCTCACCCAGACGGTGCGCGCGCAGAACCTCTCGGCCGATGCCGCGCCCTTCGGCACCGGACCCCACCCCTATCTCGTGGCGGGGGAAGGCACGGTCGACGAGTGGACGCTCGAGCTGCCGGCATCCGAGGTGCTCTCGGTCACGGCTGACCGTCTGATCCCGACGACCCTCGGGCCGGTGGATGCCGCGTTCGACTTCCGCACGCCGCGGCAGATCGGCGCGACCGAGATCGACCACGCGTTCACGGCTTTCACGGCGGATGCCGACGGGATCACCGCCGTGCGGGTCACCGACGCCGCCGGTCACGGTGTCGGCATCGCGTGGGACGCCGCGTGCCCATGGGTGCAGGTGCACACTGCCGACCTCCCCGGGGGCCCGGCTCAGCCGGGGCACCGCGGCGGCCTCGCGGTCGAGCCCATGACGTGCGCCCCCGATGCCTTCAACGCCCCCCGCTACGACTTCGACCCGGGGCTGCTCGTCATCGAGCCGGGCGCTGTGGCCGAAGCGGGCTGGCGGATCTTCGCGATCTGAGGCGACAGGCGCCCTCGCTCCTTTCGTGAAGGTCTGCCGCGCGTTCCCCCGCCGGTCGTCGTCCGCGAATGGATGCCGTCGCACCCGCCGCCCTAGGATCGATGAAAGGGGGTGCCGTGGCGCTGCGAAAGAAGCCGAAGCATGACGACATCGTCGCCGAGGGGCTCTACATCGCCTCTGCGGCGACGCGGCTGGCCTTGAAGAACCGCATCCTCGTCGACATCCTCACCGGGGCCGAGGGATTTGACGTCGACCGTTTCGTGCCCGACGCGCGCGAGACCCTGCTGAGCCTCGCCGCCGAGGCGGAAGCCGACGCTGACCGTGCCGAGAAGGAGCGCAAGGCGGCCAAGGGGCGCCACACCGACTCGGACGGGACGCACGACTACCGCAGCCGCGACGTGCGCAACCTGCGCAAGCGGCGCAACCAGTCGCTGCACGTCGCTCAGGCGCTGCGAGAGCGCGCCGAGGATCCGGAAGAGCTCGTCAAGCTCGTCGACGACGCGAGGGATGCCGCCTGGTCGGAAGTCGCCAAGAACATCGACCGCACGCTGCGGATCGAAGCGGCCAGGCCGGACCTGGAGCCCGACTACGACAGGATGCGCCTCGCGCGCATGCAGGCGCTGCGCATGGTGGACCTCCCCAAGCTTCGGGCGCACCGCCGCGCGGGGACTCAGGCCGCCGCCGAGCGTAGCGCCGGCGACCCCGACGGAGGGGCCGCAGCGGGCGGCTGACGCGCCGAAGCGGCCCCGATTCGCGCGACCGCCTCGGGTCGGGTAAGCTTTACGAGGCCCGCACGAGAGTTCAGGCCATGCGCCCGTAGCTCAATGGATAGAGCATCTGACTACGGATCAGAAGGTTGGGAGTTCGAGTCTCTTCGGGCGCACACTGTGTTGAGACAGTAACGAAAGGCCCCGGTTCGCCGGGGCCTTTCGTGTTTCCCGCTCCCCGGCCCGCTCGCCTGTCGCGGATGACGGTTTCCCGCCGCGGGAAGCGACCGAATGCGACAGGTGAGCGCGCGGCCAGCCCGCGGCGGCCCCCATCCGCCGGCCCCGTCCGCGTCCGCGGTGCGCGTCAGGGACGCCAGCCCGCGCGCATCAGGGCGTGGCGCACTCGCTCCACGGCGTGGCGCGGTCGGGGGTACACGTCCCCTGCGGTGACCCGTACGACATCCCATCCGAGGTCGCGGCATCGTGCGTGCTTCGCCACGTCGCGGTGCCACTGCGCGCGGTCGGTGCGGTGGTGGTCGCCCTCGTACTCCACGAGAACCCGCCACCGTGGATACGCGATCTCGGTCCAGCCGAAGCGCCTTCCGGTGGCATCCACCAGGTCGACGTCGAGCTCCGGCTCCGGTAGGCCCGCTTGTATGAGCGCCTCTCGCAGGTCGGTCTCGCCCGGAGACATGCTGCCCACGCGGATCCGCGGCAGGGCCTCGCGCAGCCGTCCCACGCCGACGCGGCGTCCGGCCGCCACCGCCGACGCCAGGTCGTCGAGCGTTGCGAGCGCCGCCGCTGGGCCGCCTCTGTCGCCACCGCGCTGCCGTGGCTGGTGCACGATCGCGTCGCCCACGGCTACGAGGTGCGCGACGCTCAGGAACCGACCGAGGGACGCCCACGTGGACGCCGGGGTCGCTACCGGGAGCCCGCGATGCTGCTGGATGCTCGTGAGCATCGGTGTGGTCTCGTGCCCCCGCACGCCCGCTGCCCGCAACAGCCGCCGGGGCGCGAAGACGGCGACGTGCAGCGGCTCGGGATCCGGCCGGCCTGGGGGTCGGGGCGGCAGCGGCAGGCCCCAGATGACCGCGGCGGTCATCGCAGTGAAGAACGCGTGGTCGGGCATCACGGTCGCGAACGCCCGGGCCCGCACGAGGAGCCGCTCGCGGCGCTGTCGGTCGCGGTGGGCGGGGTCGTGCGGGGGAGTCGCGCCCGCGGCGTCCGGCTCGTGGCCGGCGCAGGCCAGGATGACACGCGCGCCGTGGAAAGGCGCCTCGAGATCGGAGGCCCGCAACCTTCCGGGCGTCGCGCCGAGCGTACAGGCCTGGGTGGTGCTGAACCAGGGATCAAGGTTCGGCGGGAGGGGGCCGGGGTGTGGCATCCGCCGACGATTGCACCTTCGGCGGCGGGGAATCGGGCGGTGTGGCGCAATTCAGGATGCCACGGTGACATCCTCGCCTGTGGAGAGCGCCCCGCCCCGCTGGCCCGTCGCATTGCGTCCCCTGCGGGGGCCGGAAAGCGTCATCCGCGACAGGCGAGGCCGCGGGGGGCGCCGACCGGCGGCTCCGCCCCCGCCGCGCGGGGCCTCCTCTTGCACTCTCGCGGCCGAGTGCTAATCTATTCGCACACTTGAGTCGATGTGACTCAAGTTTTTGAGACCTGAAGAATGCCGGCATCCGGCACTGCTCGAAAGGAGACGAGAATGGCGACATACGACCCGCTCCGTGACCTGGAGCGTTTCGCGACCACCCTCATGGACCCCATCCGCCGCGGGCCGCGGCAGATGCCGATGGACCTGTACCGCGAGGGTGACCACTACGTACTGGAGGCCGACCTGCCCGGCATCGACCCGGGCTCGGTCGACATCGACGTCGACGGCCAGCTGCTGACGATCCGCGCCGAGCGCACGATCAACGTCGGCGAGGGCGTGAAGTGGATCACCCGCGAGCGCGAGGCCGGCAGCTTCCTGCGCCAGCTGAGCCTCGGGCAGGGGCTCGACACCGAGCGCATCGCCGCGACCTACCGCAACGGTGTGCTGAGCGTGAGGATCCCGGTCAGCGAGAAGGCCAAGCCCCGCAAGGTCGAGGTGACCACCGACGACTCCGGCCCCACCCTTCAGGTGGGCGAGTCCGGCTCGCAGGAGCAGGCCTCGCAGTCCTGACGCACACCGCCAGAAGCCCCGGACGAGCCCGTCCGGGGCTTCTGCGCGTAGGCTCGAAGGGTGAGCGCGTACGTCTCGGCGTTCGAGCTGTTCTCCATCGGAGTAGGACCCTCGAGCTCCCACACCGTCGGCCCCATGCGGGCGGGCCGTGACTTCGCCGCCCGCCTGCGTGAGGCGGGCGCTCTGTCGCGCGTCGCACGCGTGACCTGCACCCTCTTCGGGTCCCTCGGCGCCACCGGCATCGGCCACGGCACCCCCGACGCGGTCGTCGCCGGGCTGCAGGGGCACGCCCCCGAGGGCGTCGATCCCGACACCGTACGCCGCGCCTGGACCGCCTGGCCCGAGGGCGCGCAGCTGCAGCTGGCCGGTATCCATCCGGTTCCGTTCGCGAAGACCGACATCGCCTTCCTTCCGCGCACGCGGCTTCCGGGGCACCCGAACGCCCTGACACTGACGGCGATGGATGCCACCGGCGCCACTGTGGCGGAGGAGACGTACTACTCGGTCGGCGGCGGCTTCATCCGCCGCGAGGGCGAGGAGCAGCGCGTGACCACGCGGCCGTTCCCCCTCGCCTACGACAGCGCCGAGCAGCTCATCGCCCTGTGCGACGAGCGCGGCATCACGATCGCCGAGGCGGCGCGGCTCAACGAGCAGGCCCTGCGCGACGAGGCGGAGGTGGCCGCCGGCCTCGACGCGATCTGGGACGCGATGGCGGCGTGCGTCGACGCGGGGCTGCAGGCCGACGGGGTGCTCCCGGGCATGCTCAAGGTCAAGCGCCGTGCCGGCATGATCCGCGCGCAGCTCGACGAGGCCGAGTCCGAGGGACGCCGCGAGCTCCCGGGCGAGTGGCTCGGCGCGTTCGCGCTCGCCGTCAACGAAGAGAACGCCTCGGGCGGCCGGGTCGTGACCGCCCCGACCAACGGCGCGGCCGGCATCCTCCCCGCCGTCGGCATGTACTGGTGGCGGTTCCTCGCCGACTCGGGCCTCGGCTCGGGCAACGCCGTCACCCCCTATGGCGAACTGGTCGGCAGCGCGCTGCTCGGCTACCACGCGCCGGCCGGAGGGCTCGCCCCCGAAGACGACGATCCGGCGCTCGCCGACGCCAACCGCCGCCGCGGCATCCGCCGGTTTCTGCTCACCGCGACGGCGCTGGGGTCGTTGTTCAAGGCGAACGCGTCGATCTCGGGCGCTGAAGGCGGATGCCAGGCCGAAGTGGGATCCGCGTGCGCGATGGCCGCCGCGGGGCTCACCGCCGTCATGGGAGGCACCAACCGGCAGATCGAGAACGCCGCCGAGATCGCGATGGAGCACCACCTGGGGCTCACCTGCGACCCCGTCGGCGGGCTCGTGCAGATCCCCTGCATCGAGCGCAACGCCATCGCCGCGTCGACCGCCGTCACCGCCTCGCGCCTCGCGCTGCGCGGTGACGGCACGCACTACGTCTCGCTCGACGCCGTCGTCGAGACGATGCGGCAGACGGGCATCGACATGTCGACGAAGTACAAGGAGACCAGCGAAGGCGGGCTCGCCGTCAACGTCATCGAGTGCTGACCCGCGCCGCCGCGCTGCGCGCCGCCGCGCTGCGCGCCGCACGTAGGATCGGAGCACCCGAATTCCGGTCCGTCAGCAAGGATGCCGATGTCCGTCAGCCCCGCCACCGCTCCCACCCGCGCCCGTCTCCCGCGCGTGGCCGGCCGTACCTGGTGGGTCGTCGTGCTCGTCGGGTTCGTCGGCCAGCTCGCCTGGACCGTCGAGAACATGTACCTCAACGTGTTCGTCTACGACACGATCACGACCGACCCCACCGTCATCGCGGTGCTCGTCGCGGCCTCGGCGGTCGCCGCGACACTGTCGACCATGCTCGTCGGCGCCTGGTCCGACCGGGTGCGCCGCCGCCGCCCCTTCATCGCGATCGGCTACATCCTGTGGGGCCTGACGACCGCGACCTTCGGCTTCGTGCAGCCCTCGGCCGGCGCCCAGGCGGCTCTTGTGGTCGGCACCGCCGTGGTCGCGATCATCCTGCTCGACTGCGTGATGTCGGTGTTCGGCTCCGGTGCGAACGACGCGGCGTTCAACGCCTGGGTGACAGATGCCACGACCCCCGCCGACCGGGGCCGCGTCGATGCGGTGTTGTCGGTGCTCCCGCTCATGGCGATGCTGTTGGTCTTCGGGCTGCTCGACGGCCTCACCCAGGCGGGGGAGTGGAAGCTCTTCTTCGCGATCATCGGCATCGCCACGGCCGTCGTGGGCGCCGTCGCGTGGTTCCTGGTGCGCGACGCACCCGGCATCCAGTCGTCCTCCGATGGATATCTGCGTGCCCTCGTGCACGGGCTCCGGCCCTCGACCGTGCGGCTTCACCCCCGGCTGTACACGCTGCTGGTGGCGTGGGCGATCATCGGCACCAGCACGCAGGTGTACTTCCCGTACCTGATCATCTACATCCAGCGGTACCTGCGCATCGACGGCTACCCGATCGTGCTCGCCAGCGTGCTGACCCTCGCCGCCATCATCAGCATCGTCGGCGGACGGGTGGTGGACCGGGTCGGCAAGACCCGGGCCATCCTTCCCGCGGTGACCTTCATGATCGTGGGGCTTGTCGGCATGTTCGTCGTCCGCGACATGCTGAGCGTCATCGTCTTCGGCACGATCATGATGGGCGGGTTCATGCTCTCCACCGCGGCGCTCTCGGCCAGCGTGCGCGATGCGACGCCCGGCGACCGGGTCGGCATGGTGCAGGGGCTGCGCATGATCTTCGTGGTGCTGATCCCGATGGTGATCGGACCGTTCATCGGCTCGGCGGTCATCATCGGGGCGAACGAGACGTACGTCGACCTCGGCATCGTCAAGCAGGTGCCGACCCCGTGGATCTTCCCGGCGGCCGCCGTCGTCGCCCTGCTCGTGGTCGTGCCGATGCTGGCGCTGCGGCGCCTGCCGCAAAGGGTGGATGCCGCATGAGCGAGCCGATGCTGACCCCGTGGGGTGAACGCCTCGACCGCGATGCTCCCCTGCCGGAGTACCCGCGCCCCCAGCTGGTGCGCGAAGACTGGATGAACCTCAACGGGATCTGGTCGTACGCGATGACGCCGTTCGGGGCATCCGACCCCCTCGCCGTCGCCGATCCGGCCGCACCGCCATCGGCCTGGGAGGGCGACATCGTCGTGCCGTTCTCGCCCGAGACGCCGCTGTCGGGCGTCGGGCGGTCGCTCGGCGCCGACGAGACGCTCTGGTACCGCCGCACGTTCGCCGTGCCGCGGCCCGTCGGCGACGACGAGCGCGTGCTGCTGCACTTCGGCGCGGTCGACCAGTCCTGCCGCGTCGCCGTCGACGGGGTCGAGGTGGGCGGGCACACCGGCGGCTACCTGCCCTTCACGCTCGACGTGACCGCCGCTCTGGCCGAGGGCGACGCGCACGAGATCACCGTCGCCGTGCGTGACGTGACGGATGCCGCGTGGCTCGCCCGCGGCAAGCAGTCCAGCCGGCGCGGCGGCATCTGGTACACGCCGCAGTCGGGAATCTGGCAGACGGTGTGGCTCGAGATCGTGCCGCGCGTCGCCGTCGACCGTCTCGTGCTCACGCCCGACCTTGCCGGCGCGGCGGTGGAGGTGACCGTCGAGAGCGAGCACGGCGCCGGCGTCGAGGCGGCGGTCACGGTCTCGGCCGAGGGTGTGGTGGTCGCGACGGCGACGGTGCCGGTCGGGCAGACCACGCGTGTCACGATGCCCGCGCCGGTGCGGGCGTGGTCGCCGGATGATCCCTTCCTCTATGACGTCGAGGTCGCGCTCGGCGACGACCACGTGCGCAGCTACGTCGGCATGCGTTCATTCGGCGTCGGTCTCGACGACCGTGGACACGCGCGGCTGCTGCTGAACGGTCAGCCGCATCTGCCGGTGGGGCTCCTGGATCAGGGCTACTGGCCCGACGGCGGGTACACCGCCCCGAGCGACGCCGCGCTGGAGTACGACATCCGCCTCGCCCAGCGCCTCGGCTATACGATGCTGCGCAAGCACATCAAGGTCGAACCTCTCCGCTGGTACCACCACTGCGACCGGCTCGGAATGCTGGTGTGGCAGGACGCGGTCAACGGGGGCGGGCGCTATCGGCCGGCCGTCATCACCGCACCGGTGTTCGGCGCGCCGGCACTCGACGACACCCGCTACGCGCGGTTCGCCCGCGCCGACCCGGCTGGTCGGGAGCGGTTCGAAGTCGAGCTCGTCGAGATGATCGCGCACCTGCGCAGCGTCGTGTCGCTGTCGCTGTGGGTGCCGTTCAACGAGGGGTGGGGGCAGTTCGACGCCGCCCGCATCGCCGCGCGGGTGCGGGACCTCGACCCCACGCGGCCGATCGACCATGCGAGCGGCTGGCACGACCAGGGCGCGGGCGACCTGCACAGCCGGCACGTGTACTTCCGTCCGGTGCGCATGCCGCGCCGGCGCGACGGCCGAGTGGAGGCCGTCACCGAGTACGGCGGCTACAGCCTGGCGGTGCCGCAGCACACGTGGACGGCGGAGGCCTTCGGCTACCGGCGCTACCGCTCCCGGGCGCGGCTGCAGGCGGCCCTCGAACGGCTGCACGACGCCGAGATCGTCCCCGCGATCGGCCGCGGGCTGGCGGCGACCGTGTACACGCAGCTGTCGGACGTCGAGGACGAGGTCAACGGCATGGTCACTTACGACCGCCGGTATGTGAAGGTCGATGAGGCGGCCGTGCGCGCGATGAACGAGCGGCTGCAGGCCGCGGCATCCACACGCACCGCCGCAGAAGAGGAGCCCGCGTGACCCTGCGCGAACTGACCGCACCCGTCTCACTCACCGCCGGCGACGGCCGGGTGCTCAACCCCGATGCCGTCGGCTGGGCGCGGCAGCCGCTCGTCGACGCCTCGCGCGTGCACACCCGCTCATGGGGCCGCAACAAGCGGTGGGAGTACTGGAACGTCACGACCCCCACGCACATCCTCGCCCTCACCGTGTCGTCGATCGACTACGCCGCAGTCCTCGGCGTCTGGATCTTCGACCGGGCGACCGAACGCACCTGGCAGGCGGATGCGACCGTGATCCCGCCGCGCGGGGTGACCCTCGCACCCCGGCTGGAGCAGGGGTCGTCCCGCGCGCGGGCGAAGGGCCTCGAGATCGATATCGACGAGGTCCCGGGCGGCACGCGCCTGCGGGCGCGCATCGAGGGCGCCTCGTTCGACGTCGTCGCCCAGCTGCCGGAAGGACACGAGCGTCTGGCGGTGGTGGTGCCGTGGAGCTCTCGGCGGTTCCAGTACACGGTGAAGGACGTCGCGCGGCCCGCCGTCGGCACGGTCGTGGTCGACGGTGTGACCTCGGAGGTGCCGGCAGGCCAGTCGTGGGCGGTGCTCGACCACGGCCGCGGCCGATGGCCGTACGACGTGCAGTGGAACTGGGGCGCCGGGTCGGGCGTGTCCGGCGGCCGGGTCATCGGCATCCAGGTCGGTGCCAAATGGACCGACGGCACCGGCTCGACCGAGAACGCGATGCTCGTCGACGGACGCCTGCACAAGATCCACGAAGAGCTCACCTGGGATTACGACATCGCCACGTGGCGTCGCCCCTGGCGCATCACCGGCGGTGGGCTGGATGCCACGTTAACCCCGTTCTACGACAAGGTCAGCCGCACCGACCTCGTCGTGCTCTCCTCGCGCACCGACCAGTGCTTCGGCCACTGGTCGGGCACGTTCACCACCGAGGACGGCGACACGATCGCGTTCGACGAGATCCTGGGCTTCGCCGAAGAGGTGCACAACCGCTGGTGACTCGCCCCTCGCACCTCTCGCGCCTGGGCGGGGGACGGGCCACGATAGGGGAATGGGGACGGACCCGGATGCCGCAGTGGAGGTGCAGGGCCTGGTCGTGAAGCGCGGCCGCACCACGGTGTTCGACGGTCTCGACATGCGCATCCCGCGCGGGCGCATCACGGGCATTCTCGGGCCGAGCGGTGGCGGCAAGACGACGCTCATGCGGGCGATCGTGGGGGTTCAGATCGTGGCCGCAGGCAGCGTCACCGTTCTGGGCGAGCCGGCAGGCTCCGTCGCCCTGCGGCGCCGGGTGTCGTACGCGACGCAGGGCGCCTCGGTGTACGACGACCTCACCGTGGAGCAGAACCTGCGCTACGGCGCGCGGCTGCTCGGCGCGACGGCATCCGATGTCTCACGCGTGATGGCCGATGTCGATCTGACCGCCCAGCGCACGCAGCCGGCAGGTCGCTTGTCGGGCGGGCAGCGCAGCCGGGTCTCGCTCGCCGTTGCCATGCTCGGCTCGCCCGACGTGCTGGTGCTGGACGAGCCCACCGTGGGACTCGATCCGGTGCTGCGGCAGAGCCTGTGGGCGATCTTCCGGCGCCTGGCCGATGCCGGTGCGACGCTCATCGTGTCGAGTCACGTGATGGATGAGGCGATGCGGTGCGACGACGTCGCGCTGATCCACGACGGAAGCGTGCTCACGCAGACGACGCCGCAGGGGCTCCTCCAGACCACTGGCGCGACCGACCCCGATGCTGCCTTCCTGACGCTCATCGAGCGCGGCCGCCACGGGGGCCCGGCGTGAACCCGGGGCGCACGCTGGCCACCGCGGCGCGGGTGCTGCGTCAGCTCAGTCACGACCCCCGTTCGATCGCGCTGATGCTGGTGGCGCCGAGTCTGCTGGTCGGGCTGTTCTCCTGGCTCTTCGCCGACAGGGAAGGGGTGTTCGACACCTTCGGCGGCCCGATCCTGGCGCTCTTCCCGTTCGTGGTGATGTTCCTGGTCACATCGGTGACGACGTTGCGGGAGCGTCGGTCGGGAACGCTGGAGCGGCTCATGGCGACCCCGCTGGGCAAGGGGGACTTCATCCTGGGCTACGCCCTGGCATTCGGCGCGATGGCGGCGCTGCAGGCCGTGGTCACGGTGTGGTTCGCCGTCGGGGTGTGCGGACTGAGCGTGGAAGGTCCGCTCTGGCAGCTGGGCCTTGTCGCCGTGGTCGACGCCGTCCTCGGCACCGCGCTGGGGCTGCTCGCCAGCGCGTTCGCCCGAACCGAGTTCCAAGCCGTGCAGTTCATGCCGCTGCTCGTCTTTCCGCAGATCATCCTGGGTGGGCTGCTGATGCCCCGCGATGAGATGCCCGACGTGCTGTACGCGATCAGCGACTGGCTTCCCCTCAGTTACGCGGTGGATGCGATCAACGCGGTGACCGCAGGCGAAGAGGGCAGCGACCTGTGGGGTCCGCTGCTGGTCGTCGTGGCCTTTGCTGTCGGCTTCCTCGTGCTCGCGCCGCTGACACTGCGGCGCCGGACGCCCTGAGCGCGGCGCCTGCGGTCAGACTCCGCGGAGCTTGGTCGCGAGGTCGCGCAGCTGGCGCAGCTCGTCGTCCTCGAGCACCGACATGCGCGCGGCGATCGACTGCCCGTGGCGCGTGGCCAGGCGGCGGAACATCGCCGCGCCCTCCGGTGTCGCCTGCAGCACGGCGCCGCGCCCGTCGCTGGGGTCGGCGCACTTGGTCACGAGCCCCCGTGACACCATGCGGTCGACCAGGCGCGAGACGCTCGGCTGGCTGATGAGCATGTTGGCGGTGACTTCGCGCAGTCGCGCGCCCGATTCGCGCCGGGTCACCGTCAGCAGCACGTCGTACTCCGCCTGGGTGAGCTCTGACCCGTCGAAGTCGTCGTTGATCTCCTGGAACACCTCGTACTGAGCCCGGAACAGCGCCTCCCATGCATCCACGGCGAGGCGACGGTCGGTCATGGGGACCACTGTAGCGCCGCCGGTGTCGCCGGCCCGGGTGCGGGGGTCGCCGGAGGGCGACCCCCGCAGGGTCACCGGACGGTGACGCTGACCGGCTGGGACGCCGTCTCGCCGTTCGCGTTGACGAACACCGCGACGAGCGTGTGGGTCCCCGGCGCGATGCCCGAGAGCTTCACCGACGCGGTCTGGGCGGAGGGGGATGCCGCAGCCAGCTCGCCGGACCCGACGGCGACGCCGTCGAGCTCGAACCGGTACGACGTGGCGTTCGTTCCCCACCACAGGTTCGCCGTCGCGGTGAACGAGCCGTCGCGATCCCAGTTGTCGTGCGAGACGACCGGTGCCGCCGGCGCTGCGTGCACGACGCGCACCGTGGTGGAGGTGGTCGCCGTCGCCCCCCGCGCGTTGATGAGCTCGGCGGTGTAGACGTAGGTGCCGTTCGGCTTGCCCTCGAACGAGACGCCGGTGGTCTGCGCCATGCCCGCGGTGTCGCCGAGCACGCGCGTCGCGATGAGCTCGCCGTTCTCGTACAGACGAAGCACGCTCCCGGGCGTGCCCCACCACAGGTTCATCACGACGTCGAAGTCGCCGTCATGCAGCCCGTGCGCCCACCCGCTCGTGTTCGACAGCGTGCCGCGGCCCGGCGCGCTCGCCGCGCCATCGGCGGGGAGTACGAGGAGGGTCGACGTCGCCTCGGACACGAGCCCGGCGTGGTTCGTCGCGGTGACCGTCACCACGACGTCGCCGTATCGGCCGAGCGCGGCGAGGTCCACGGTGGCATCCGGCGCGAACTGCTCGTCGCCGACGGTCACGGTCACGGAGCGGATGCCGCTCTCGGGGTCGTCGGCGATGACGGCCAGTCGCAGCGGCTGCTCGTCGGTCACCGTTCCCGTGGGCAGGCCCGAGATGACGGGCGCCGTGGCGTCCTCAGCGGGGGCGCCGACGTACGAGATCGACGCCTGCGGCGGCTCGGCCATGTCGGCACCGACGAAGAACGACGGCGTGGGCGGCTGGTTGTAGGCCGAGTTCTGGTTCGCCACCGCCATGCGGTACTGCGAGTCGTGCATGAGCGTGGGAATGCGCTCCTCGGTGACGTCGGTGGTCGTGTAGATCCGGATGCCGCTGCCGTCCGCGAGCCGCACGGCGATCTCTTCGCGCCAATCGCCGAAGAGGTCCGCCTGCACCACAGGGTTGCCCTTCGTGGTGTTGCCCGTGAGGGTGCCGTCCATGCGCAGGATCTCCACCTCGCGCTGTGCGGCGGGATCCCACTTCGAGATGGTCGGCACGCCCGCGGAGACTGCCTCGTCGTAGTCGTGGTCGCTGATCTCGCGGGTGAGATCGCCGTCCCACCAGGTCACGAAGTTCGCCGCCGGGATGTCGGTGGAGAGCACCTCGCCCGCCGCGGACTTGAGCGTGCCGACCCGGGAGTTCCAGGCGTAGTCGCCGCCGATGCTCCAGGCCTCCGCGCCGGGGTGCGCCGGGTCGATGTCGGCCGCCACGCCGCGACCGGTGTCGCGGGAGCCCTCGGTGCGCCAGAGGATCTCGCCGGTCTCGGCATCCCGCATCGCCGCGACGGTGTTGCCGTTGCCGCTGGGGCTCTCGAACACGCTGAACACCTCGAGGCCGGGGCGGTCCAGCACCAGATCGCCCACGTGCTGCGCGTCACCGTGGTGAAGGCGCGTGTTGTACAGCGCCGTGCCGTCGTCGTCGATCGTCATCGCTCCGAACACGATCTCGTCGAGGCCGTCGCGGTCGACGTCGGCGGTGGTGAACTGGTGGTTCCCCTGGCCTTCGTACTCCGCGCCGACGTCGTTCGAGTCGAACGTCCAGCGCTCCACGAGGCGGCCGTCGACAAGGTCCCACGCGACGATCACCGTGCGCGTGTAATAGCCGCGGCTCGTGATGAGCGACGGGTGCTCGCCGTCGAGGTAGGCGACCCCCGCGAGGAAGCGGTCGACGCGGTTGCCGTAGTTGTCGCCCCACGAGGCGACGTTCCCGCGGCCGGGGATGTAGTCGACGGTGTCGACGGCGGCGCCGGTGGTGCCGTCGAAGACGGTGAGGTACTCGGGGCCGCTGAGGATGTACCCGCCGGAGTTGCGGTGGTCCGCGGCGGGGTCGCCGATGACCGTGCCGACGCCGTCAACCGTGCCGTCGGCCGTCTTGAAGGCGATCTCGGCTGCGCCGTCGCCGTCGAGATCGAACACCTGCGGCTGCGTGTAGTGCGCACCGGCGCGGATGTTGACGCCGAGGTCGATGCGCCACAGGCTCGTGCCGTCGAGCTCGACGGCTTCGGCGTAGACCTTGCCGGTGTAGCCGGACTGCGAGTTGTCCTTCGCGATAGAGGGGTTCCAGAGGAACACGAGCTCGTACTCGCCGTCCCCGTCGACATCACCCACCGTGCCGTCGCCGGGCGCGTACGAGACGGTGTTGCCGTCGGGCAGGACGTCGTCGGCGGGCTTGTCGAGCGGAACGTCGAGGTACTGCTCGTCCCACACGCCGAACTCGTCGGTGACGGTGATCTCGCGGTCGCCCTGCAACGCGGTGACGAAGTAGGCCGACTCTGCGGTGCCGTCGGCGTCGGTGAAGTTGGTCGTGTCGCTGATCGGCGTCTCGGTGATGCGGATGCCGTCACGGTAGACGTGGAAGCCGAGGTCGCGGGCGTCGAGGCCCAGTAGACGCCAGCCGAGGTACACGCCCTCGTCGCCCGCGGCGACGGCGACCGGTGCGCGGTCGAGATACTCGGCCTGGCGCACCAGAGTCGTGGCGATGTCGGTGGCGTGCACAACGGATGCCACGGAGGCGCCGCCGGCGTTCTGGGCGATGACGCGGTACAGGTAGGGGCGGGTCGTCAGCACGTCGGTGTCGGTGTACGACGGCTCCGTGACCACCGCGACCTGCTCGAACGCGATGTCCTCGCGCGTGGAGCGCAGCACCTGCCATTGCACGGCGTCATCGGCGGCATCCCACGACAGGGTCACGCTGTCACGGGCGATTGCCGCCGTGGTGAGGCCGGTGGGGGTGGCGGGGGCGGCGACGTCGGAGTCGACGACCGACACGGTGAGGCGCTCGCCGGGGCGTGAGGTGCGGTCGCCCTTGACGGTGGCGACGGCGTACTCGTACGTCGCTCCGAGGGAGACTCCGGTGTCGACGAACGACGGGGTCTCCCCAGCCGCGGCGGTGCCGATCTCGGTGAGCTCGCCGCCCGGCGCGGTGCGCAGCACCGTGTAGCCCGTGGCATCCGCCACCGGCTGCCACGACAGCGTCACCGTCTCGCCGTCGACGGCGGATGCGGCCAGGTCGCCGGGCGCGGCGAGCGGGCTCTGCACGCGGATGCCGTTGATGCGTCCGTCGCCGCCGGTGACCCGGATGTTGAGCTGGCCGTCGGCGACGGCGATCTCGGGGAAGTACGCCTCGTGGATGGTCCCCGTCTGCGTGCGGGGGCCTGCGTACGCCGTGCCCTCGATGTCGAAGCTCGTGCCGTTGCCGGCGGTCAGGTCGCCCGCGAAGGTGGTGATCTCGTACGAGCCGTTCGGCACGTCGACGGCGAAGGCCTGGGTGTTGCCGATGGTGAAGTCGCGGGCGACGAGGTCGTCACCGCCGCGGTCACGGAAGCCGTTCGACGCGGGGGCCGTCGTGAAGCCGAACCCGAGATCGGCGCGGTACGCGGTACCCGGGTGCACGCCGACCCAGCCGTCGGCGACGGGGGAGGACGGGCCGCCGAAGTCGAACGACAGGTCGATGTCGCCGGGGGCGGCGGCGGCGGGCGACGCGGTCATGCCGCCCAGTGCGAGGGCGAGGGCGGTGCTCCCCGCCAGGAGGGGAAGGCGGCGTCGGGGGACGTCGTGGCGCAAGATGATCTCCTTCGATCAGGGGCCCGCAGCGGTGCGGGAAAGCGTTTCCCGAGCAATCGCCTCAATCCTCGCGTGCCGCCACGCGTCACGTCAAGAGGTGAGGGGATCGCGGCGATCGCTCCGGGGGTGGCCGCGCTGCCGCCGCAATAGGCTGAGCCCATGGTGCACCTACGGACTCGGATCGGCATCGTGGTGGCTCTCGTCGCGGCAGCCCTGGCGGCGACAGCGGGATCGGCGGCTCCCGGCTCGGCGCCGGAACAGGTCGTCACCTGGGCCGCGTCTTCTGCGGACGTCGACGACTTCACCTTCGACAGTCTCGACGCCGACTACACCCTCACCCGCGCAGAGGACGGCACCAGCCGGCTGCGCGTCGTCGAGACGTTCGTCGCCGAGTTCCCCGATGTCGATCAGAACCGCGGGGTGAGGCGTGCAATCCCGACGTCGTACAACGGGCAGCCGCTCAACCCGACGCTGATCTCGATCACCGACGAGACCGGCGCCGCGCGGCCGGCCGAGAGCGACAGCGAAGACGACGTCTTCGAGATGGTCTCCCGTGCCGACGACTACCTGCGTGGCGAGCAGACCTTCGTGTTCACCTACGACCTTGAGAACGTCACCTGGACCTTCGAGGACGGTGGCCAGGAGTTCTACTGGGACGTCAACGGGTTCGACTGGGAGCAGCCGTTCGGCGAGGTGACGGCGACCCTCCACATGGATGCCGATCTCGCCGGAGCGCTCACGGGCCGCCAATCCTGCTATGTCGGCGAACAGGGCGCCACGCAGCAGTGCGAGATCCAGGCGGTGACTGCTGAGGACGGCTCTGTGATCGTGACGGCGGATGCCGTAGGCCTTGCTCCCTACGAGACGATGACCATCGCGGTCGGATTCGACCCCGACACCTTCGTGCTGTTCGACTCGTCGTACTTCGCGTCGGGGTGGGGTTGGGTGCAGGCAGCGTCTGCGCTCGGGCTGGCCGGGGCGTTCGGTTTCGCGGTCTGGACCCGGCGGCGCTGGTTGCGCGACGCTCCCGGACGCCCGACGGTCATCGCCGAGTTCACGCCCCCGCCGGGGGTGGATGCGCTTGAGAGCGCCGTCATGCTCGGCAAGACGTCGAAGGCCATACCGGCGGAGGTGCTCGAGCAGGCCATCGTGGGGTCCCTCCGCATCGTGGAGGGATCGAAACGCGCATTCGGCGGGTCGAAGCTGCAGGTGGAGCTGGTCGATCGCTCTCGGGCGGACCGCGACGGCCGCATGTTGCTCGACGGGCTGTTCGGCAAGGGCGCGCGGCCCGGTGCGACCTTCGAGTTCGGCAAGCAGGACACGCGGCTGTCGGGCGTGGCCTCGAAGATCCTCAAGGCGGCGGGAGTCGAGCTCAAGAAGCGAGGGGTGTATCGGTCGGTTCCCGGGCGCGTGCGCACGTGGCCCGCGGCGGCGCTGTTCGCCGGGACGGTGCTCGTGATCCTCTCCGGGATGCTGGCAATCGCGGCATCCGTCAACGTGTTGGTGCCGCTGGTGCTCATGGTGGTGGCGGGGATCGTGCTGGCCTTCGGAATGGGTTTGGTCTTCCACCGGCCGTTGACGGATGCCGGTGCGGAGCTGCGTGACCACCTGGCGGGCCTGAAGGTCTTCATCGACTGGGCGGAGGCGGACCGCATCCGCATGCTGCAATCGCCGATGGGTGCCGAGCGGCGCCCCGTCGACGTCGGCGACCCACGGCAGATGATCCACCTGTACGAGACGCTGCTGCCCTATGCCGTCGTCTTCGGGCAGGAGAAGAAGTGGGCTGATGAGCTGATGGTCCACTACGGAGACGCCGGGGTGACCCCCTCGTGGTACTACGGCTCCGCGGCGTTCAACGCCGCCGCGTTCTCGTCGAGCATCGCCTCGCTGTCGAGCGCCGCGATGTCGTCGTCGTCGACGTCGGGCGGCTCGTCCGGCGGTGGCTCCGCAGGCGGAGGCGGCGGAGGCGGCGGAGGCGGCGGCGTCTGACCGGGCGGCGGGGATGCCGTCGGGTAACGGCTGTCGGTATCGTCTGAGCGGCAGTCGTCCTCGCACAGTGAAGGTGTCACCCATGGCTGAGAACGCTCGTTCCGATGGGGCCGTGGCGTCGCGCAGTGCTGCGCCGGATCAGCATCGCAGCCGGCCTCGTGCTTGCGTTGCTCGTCGCGATCTTCGTCGCCGGCTTGCTCGACGGGAAGTCGGCGCTGCTGGTCGGCGCCGGCAGCGGATTCGCCGCTGTCATGGTGGTGTGGTCGTCGGGGTACGCCGCGATCGCCTTACGGCTGCGCGAGGCTGAGCGCAAAGCAGTTCCCTAGAACGGTGGCGGTGCGCCGCTGCGGGTCGCGGCGCTGAACTCGAGAACGCGCTGCGGGATGTCGGAATACACACGACCGGTGGGGCTGGTCCACACCAGCATCCCATCGGGCCGCTGTTCGACCGACCACGCGGTGTGGTGTTTGAGCGTGTGATGCCGTTTGCACAGATGGGCGAGGTTGCACGGCCGGGTGGGGCCGCCGCGGGCGAAGTCGATCGTGTGGTCGATGTCGCACACCCACACCGCCGCCCGGCAGCCGGGAAACCGGCAGTGCTCGTCGCGGCCGCGCAGCAGTCGGCGCTGGGCGCGGGAGGGACGATACCGGTCGGTGTCCTGGATGCTCCCGGTTGCGGTGTCGAGGAACAGTCGGTCCCACGCCGTGGCCACGGACGCGTAATGCCGGGCCGAGCCCGCGTCGATCGGGCCGTGGCCCTGGAGGCTCGCCGGCACCTCTCGTCCGGCGAGAGCCGCAGCCGGAACGGTCACCTGGATGCGTGCCACGATCGCGTCGGTCTCACAGAGCGTGCCGTCGGACTCCGCGGCGCTGGCATGGCCGGTGAGCAGCAGGTCGGTGAAGACGTCTGCGCGGCGTTGGTCCATCGTGCGGGTGTCCGCAGGAGCGGAGTCATGGTCGTCGCCGCTGTTCGCCTGCTCGAGGAGCGTGCGCGCGTACTGGGTGACGCGGTCCCGGATGCCGTGCGCGAGGGGCGCCGGCAACAGCGCGACCACTTCTGCCATGCCGTCGTCGAGATCCCGCACCCAGACCCGGCGGCCGGCCGCCGCCGTCGCGTGCCGGTCTGCCGACGGAACGGGGTCGATGCGATGGGCGAGCATCGTGATGATCGGCTTCGCGCGCCCCGCGGTCTCGCGCTCCGCGACCACCAGCGCTGCCTGCTCGAAGATCGCCCGTGTCTGCGGATCGGTGAGCCGGGATCCCGCCTCGCCGATCACCCGCAGGTGGGCGATGTCGATCCGGCCCTCCCGCAACGACTGCACCGTGCTCGGGAACTGCGCGAGCACGGTGGTCGCCTCGTGGATGCGGTTCTGCATGCCCCGGTCGGAACGCCGCAGCGCCGCACCGATCTCGGCGGCGATGGATCGCAACGGCATTTCCCGCTCACGCTGCGCGCTGATCGGGATGCGTGCGGTCTGTTCTGCCGCGATCGCGCCCGCTCGCCCCAGAAGCGCCAGCTGCCGGGCCTGCAACGCCGCGATCTGCCGGTCGGTGTCGATCATCTCCGCCACGACGTCGGACGTCGCGAGCGCGGCATCCGAGGTGGTGGCTGGGGAGCTGTTCATGCCCCTATTCTCGTGCGAACCTCCGACATTGGCCGGGCTTAAACCCCAGGTCTGCGAGGCATTGTGGATAACTCCTGGAGAGGGTCGCCCGTGGAGAAGTCGGAGACGCTGAGCGACCTGCGGGTCGAGATCGAGCGGGCAAGAGTAAGGGCCGGTCGGAGAGGCTTCCGACCGGCCCTTGTCCCTGCACCAAGAGTGTCCTGCAATCACATGCCGGTAGCTGCCACAGCAAAACAACTACCGTGCGAGCACTCTATAACGGAAAGATAACGGGGCACAAGGGTGCGTCGTTACCTTTCTGTGATCACTTCGGCGGCCGTGTCCTGTTCAGCGACACCGAAGTTGTCAGCTGCCCTGTAGTTTTCCGCAGCCGATCTGCAGCACATAAGTGCGGACAGGGTTAGCGTGAGTGGGTGACGAGCCTGGACGAGGGCGCAGCCGACATCGGAGTGATCGCCGCGCTGTTTGCCGAGGCGATCGTGTCGAACGACGCCGACCGCATCGCCTCCTGCCTGCACCCCGAATGGAGGCTGATCGACGGTGACGGCGTCACCACGAGGCAGGTGTTCCTCGACCTGGTGCGCTCAGGTGCGCTCACCCATTCCGTCATGCGCGCGATAGGTCCCGTGGACGTCCGGTTGCACGACGACGTCGCGATCGTCGTTGCCCGGGTAGTCAACACCGCGCACTTCGGCGGGGCTTCCTTCCACGCGGACGAATGGACCACGGACGTATTCGTGCGCGACGACACTCGCTGGCTGTGCGCGCACAGCCACGTCACGCCCGCCGCCGGGACCGGGTAGGCCGCGGAGACGCTGGCGAGACACCCTTTATCGTGCCGCATTTCCGGAGGGGACCGCCCCTGCAACAGACGCCGGACTCCGCCAGTGCCCGAAGTGCTTCGTCGGTATCCGCTCGCTCCGTCTGGCAGTTCACGAGTTTCACAACTCATGAGCTCGCTTGACTCGGCGATTCGGAACCGAGATTAGAGACCGGACGCCGAATCTCTGCGGCTTCGACTACTGACAAGTTGCGTGGCACGAGTCATTCGCTGCCGCCACTGAGCGGAGGTGAGTTTCCGCGGGACTGCGGAGCTCCGCGCTGACAAAGTGCGTGGCGTCGAACACCGCGGCCATGCGCTTTGTCAGCGCTGCCATGCAGGTTGTCAGTGGCGCCATCGAGCCGCCCCGGGTGCCATGAGATGTCAGCAACTCGATCGGGTAGTGGTCTCGAGGAGTTGGAGGCGGCTCGCCATGCGGAAGGCATCGGGCCGTGTGGATACGTCCGCGAGGAAGCCGGACAGATCGACCGTCGAGGAGAATCGCACTGGTATGTCGGCGTCTACCAGCACGTCGATGACGTTGATGAAGCGCTGTTGAGCCTCGGCGTCGACTGTCCCAAATGAGGGTATGTCGGTGATGGCCCACCGGGAGAAGGACTGTGCCCAGTTCAGGTACTCAACAGTCGAGGTCGCTGCCGAGCACAGCTGGTCGAACGTGGCGACCAACTCGCCGTCGTCGGCTGACGTCACCGTGAATGCTCGTCCCTTCACGACAGTGAGGGTCTGCTGTTCAGGCGCGGCGGAACGGGCGGGTGCCATCGTCCAGCTGCCGGCGGCGAAGCCGTGGTCGTGCTCTTCATTGATGCTGCGATAGTCGACGGGGCCGGCGAGGTTCCACACGTCCATGTGTGTCTTGATGAGCGCGATACCGGGCTCGAACATGTGGTGCCAGATCGGATTCGGGAGTAGGTCGTCCGGGGCGTAGTTGGAGGTCGCGAGTACGGTCAGGCCGCGCTGAAAGACATGATCGAGAAGGCGGGTGAGGAGTCGGGCGTCGCCGGCGTCATGGACGTGGAGCTCGTCAAAGAAGAGCAGGCGGCTGTTCTGTGTGATGTCGTCGATCGCGCGTTCGACGGCGTCTCGTTCGATTCGGTGATCGTGGATGCTGCGGTGCAGTTCGTCGAAGAAGCCATGGAAATGCACGCGGGTCTTCTGGGCCAACGGGAGCTCCGCATAGAAGGCGTCAGCGAGCCAGGACTTGCCTCGCCCGGCATCGCCATGAATGTAGAGGCTGCGCGTCGACGAGCGCCGCAGGGAGCTGCGATCGAGATCCGCGCCGAGAGTCGCCATCCGCTCGAGTAACGCTTGCTGACCGGCGTCGAGAGCGAAGCCATTGCGGGCTGCCGCTTTCTCGACACCGACAACGAGCCTGTCCTTCGATCGCACTCCTTGAGAGTGCCACACGCCCACATGGCGTCGAGGACTGACAGGTTCTGGTCGTCCGAGCAACGGCCCTCAGGCGCGGGCGGAGCGCAACGGTGAGAGGACTGCAATGAGGGCGGCGACGGCGAACACGGCGGCGACGATCCAGATCGACTCGGCCACCCCGAGGGCGGATGCGAGCAGCCCGCCCGCGACCGCTCCAACGGCTCCTGCGGTGCGGTTGACCGATCGCCCCGTGGCATTGACGCGGCCAAGCAGCCCGTCAGGCACGGCTCGCTGCCGGTAGCTCATTTCGTTGGCGTTCTCGACACCGCCCGCAAGGCCGCCGGCTGCCAGAGCGGCGAACAGGAGAACGATCCCGGCCAGTCCAGACATCAACGGAACGACGCCGACAGTGATCCAGGCCAGGGGATAGATCAGTCGTGCGATCGTGATCGCCGCGCCCTCTCCGAGGCGGATGCCGAGCCGTTCGGCGAATGACGCCCCGATGAGCGTCGCGGCGCCGACGGTCGAGAGGAGGAGGCCGAACAGCGCTGCGCCGAGCTCGAGGGTGCGGAGGACGAACAGCGACAGAATCGTCAGTGACGCTGCGTTCGCGATGAACCAGACGTGGGTCGAGAGCGAGAGCGGCAGCAAGACGGGATGCCGATATGTGGCATCCAGCCCCTCGCGCATGTCCCGGAACACGAGTCCCCTTGTGCGGGAGGGCTTCTCCTCGATCCGGATGCTTGCGACGAGGATGGCGTCAACGACGTAGGTCACGGCGTCGATCAGCAGAGCCATCGGCGCTCCGAGCCACCGCACGAGCAGGCCGGCGAGCGTCGGACCGAGCGTCTGCGCGGCAGCTTCGCCCTGATCGAGTTGCGCGTTGGCGCGCAGCAGGCGGTCCCGGGCGACCAGGCGAGGCGGTAGCGATTGCGACGCCGCGAAGCCGAACACGGAGAAGGCGCCGAAGAGGAGCAGCAGCGCCACGAGGGTCGAGATCGACAGCCAGCCGAGCGCCCACAGGAGGGGGATCATGCCCAGGGCGAGTGCGCGCCCCATGCTGGCCACCACCAAGGTGCGACGTCGACGCCACCTGTCGACGTAGACGCCGGCGATCAGTCCGAAGAGCGCATAGGGAACGAACTGCGCGGCATTGACGATGCCGACCTCGATGGGGTCGGCGTGGAGTCCTTGGACGACGAGCACGGGCAAGGCCACGGCCGTGGCAGTGGACCCGAACGCGCTGAGCGTGTTGGCGGCCCAGAATCGCCGGAACCCCGCGCTTCGTCGCCCTCGCTCGTCTGACATCGCCCCCCAGTATCGCGCCTGCCGCGCCGTGCAACGCGACGGCTTGAGTGCGCACGACAGTTCGCTGACCCGGCCGTTGCAACAATGCATTGTGCACAACTCAATTGCGTGCCATGCTTTACCTGTGACCGACACGCAGCACACCGGCGAGCGGGCTATCGATGGGATGCTGTGCTTCTCCCTCTATGCCGCCAGCCGCGCGACGACCCAGGTGTACCGCCGTCTGCTGAAGCCCTGGGGTCTCACGTACCCGCAGTACCTCGTGCTGCTCGAGCTCTGGGAGCGCGGCCCGCTCACCGTGAGCGACCTGGGCAGCGACCTGGCGTTGGATTCGGGAACGCTGTCGCCCCTGCTCACTCGTCTCGAGAAGCTGGGGCACGTCGCCCGCACGCGATCGAGCGAGGATGCCCGAGTCGTCACGATCGGCCTCACCGAATCCGGCCGCGCACTGCGCACCGAACTCGCGCACGTGCCGGGCGAGGTCTTCCGCTGCATGTCGGTGTCGCCCGCCACCGCGCAGGCCCTGGTCGCGAACCTCCGCGCGTACACCGACGCGGTGGAGGCGTCGAACATCGCGGCATCCCGCTGACCTCCGTCGCGCATTCTCCCGACGCCCATCCCCCATCGAAGGAAGACTCCCATGGAAACGATCTACACCGCTGAGGCCCTCGCCACAGGAGACGGACGCAACGGCCACGTCGCCACTGCCGACGGCATGCTCAACGTCGACGTTCGCGTGCCGAAGGAGATGGGCGGTGCGGGAGGCGCGCTCAACCCGGAGTTGCTCTTCGCGGCAGGCTACGCGGCGTGCTTCCACAGCGCCCTGTTGAGTGTCGCTCGCCATGAGAAGGTCGCGGTGCACGACACGAGTGTGGGTGCGCGCGTGCGCATCGGCTCCAACGGAGAGGGGGGCTTCGGTCTGGCCGTCGAGCTCGAGGTCGTCATTCCCGACGTGCCCGCGGAGCAGGCTCAGGCGCTGGCGGATGCCGCACATCTGGTCTGCCCGTACTCCAACGCGACGCGGGGCAATATCGAGGTCATCGTGCGGGTCGTCGAGGACTGAGCCGACCCTCGCATCACGATCGTGGGCACACCAGCACGAGGCGCCATAGCATCGTCGCGTGCTGACCTCCGTGGATCCGCTCCCGCGCTGCCCTCGCCGCATCCTGATCGCGGGGGTCGCCGGTGTCGGCAAGACGACCCTCGCGCACCGGGTCGCCGATATCGCCCATGTGCCTCATACCGAGATCGACGCGCTCTTCCACGGGCCGGATTGGACGCCGCGACCCGAGTTCCTCGCCGATGTGCGCGGCCTCGTGGCGCAGGACTCGTGGGTGACGGAGTGGCAGTATCGCAACGTCCGCGCGTTGCTGGCAGCCCGCGCTGATCTACTGGTGTGGCTCGATCTGCCCTTCTGGACAGTGACTTACCCGCGATTGGTTCGCCGCACCGTCCGCCGCAGACGGAGCCGCGAGGAGCTGTGGAACGGCAACATCGAGCCGCCGTTCCGGCAGGTCTTGACCGACCCCGAGCACATCGCGCGGTGGGCGATCTCGACGCGACACAAGTACCGCGACATCGTTCCGCAGCTGGGAGCCGACTTTCCCGGCCTTGCGGTCGTGCGGTTGGGCTCGCAACGCGAGGTCGAGCGCTGGGTGAGGGGTCCGCTCACTCATGCTGTCGGTCGATCGGCGCGCCCGACGTGACGTAGGGCAGTGGGCTGCTTCACGCCCGAGAGCGCGTGGGCCGGTACCGCAGGGCGACAGCCCCCGACCGGAAATCATGACGGCCGATGAGCTCGAGCTGGATGCGCTCGCGCAGACCGGCGAGCAACGTCGGCCCGTGTCCGGCAACCACCGGCTGCACGAGGAACTCGTATTCGTCGATCAGCCCAAGATCCGCCAGCGCCCGCGGGAGTGTCACGCCGCCCACCCAGAGGCCCTTGCCCGGCTCGTGCTTGAGCTGCTGGACCGCTCGCGCCAGGTCGGAGCGCACCAGCTCGGCGTTCCAGTCGACCTCGCTCAGCGTGCTGGACACCACGTACTTCTTCGCCCGGTCGATGCTCTCGGCGAAGGGGAGGTCCCGCTCGGTCATCCAGTCGGGCCACGCGCCCGCGGCCGGCTTGCGCCAGGCCGACTCCATCATTTCGTAGGTCACCCGGCCGAAGAGCAGGGCGTCGGCGCGCTGCATCTCAGCGGTCCAGTAGCGCATCGACTCCTCGTCCGGCGCGAGCCCCGCCTCGTGATGGCAGCAACCGTCGAGCGTGATGTTGATCGAGTATCGAAGGGGTCTCATCTCGTCGCTCTCCCTTGATGAGCGCCGCGGGTTCGCCGGACGGAAGTCAGGCTAATCCCGAAGACCCGCCGCCGTCACCCGATCTCGCCGCCCGCGACCGTCTCGGCCAGCGCGTGCACGCGGGGGAGGTGGTGTGAACCGTAGAAGTCCGCGGACGTCAGGCGTGCGGCATCCGTCTCCGACACCGTGCCGCGCGCGAGAACGGCGGCGGCGGCGAGCGCGTGCATCCAGCCGCCCGCGAGGGTGCCGAGCAGCATGAGGTACGGCACGCTGACGGCGTAGGCGTCGCGCGGCGACGAGGCGAAGCCGAGCAGGTCGGCGGTCGCACGCCGGGATGCCGCGAGGGCCCGTTCCAGCCGGTCGGCGGTGCGCGCCGCGACGGGGTGCTCGAATGTGCGCAGGCCCGCCACGGTCTCATCGATCCGGTCGAACAGCCCCGACGCGGTGGCGCCGCCGTCGCGCAGCACCTTGCGGCCGACGAGGTCGTTCGACTGGATCGCGGTCGTGCCCTCGTAGATCGGGGTGATGCGCACATCGCGGTAGTGCTGCGCGGCGCCGGTCTCTTCGATGAAGCCCATACCGCCCTGCACCTGGATGGCATCGCTCGTGACGGTGATGGCATCCTCCGTCGTCCAGCCCTTGAGGATGGGCACGAAGAACTCGGCCAGCTTCACCACGGAGTCGTCGGTGTCGGCTCGATCGAGCAGGTCGCCGACGTACACGCCGAGGGCGCGCATCGCGAAGATCTTGCTCGACATCGACAGCAGCAGGCGCCGGACGTCGGGGTGCTCGGCGATCGGCGTGCCGGCGGGGCGCTGGAGCACGCCGCCCTGCAGGCGGTCGGCCGCATAGGCCGCGGCGCGCTGGTAGGCGCGATCAGCGATGCCCGTCGCCTGGAACCCCATGCCCGCGCGCGCGGAATTCATCATGACGAACATGCCCGCAAGCCCGCCGCCCACCTCGCCGACGAGGTAGCCGGTGGCGTCTTCGTAGGCGAGCACGCAGGTGGGGCTGCCGTGGATGCCGAGCTTGTGCTCGATCGCGACGGTGGTGATGGCGTTGCGCTCGCCGAGCGACCCGTCGTCGTTCACGAGGACCTTCGGCGCGACGAACAGCGAGAGCCCCTTCGCGCCGTCGGGCGCACCGGGGGTGCGGGCGAGCACCAGGTGCACGATGTTCTCGGCGATGTCGTGGTCGCCCCACGTGATGAAGATCTTCTGGCCGCGGATCGCCCAGCTGCCGTCGTCCCGCGGCGTCGCCGTCGTGCGGATCGCGCCGAGGTCGGTGCCGGCATCCGGCTCGGTGAGGTTCATCGTGCCGGTCCACTCGCCCGAGACGAGCTTCGACAGGTACGTCTCGCGGATGCGGTCGGATGCCGCGGCATCCAGCGCGTGGATCTGACCGGAAGTGAGCAGCCAGCAGAGCGCGAACGCCGCGTTCGAGGCGTTCCAGATCTCACCGAGTCCCGCACGCACGGCGCCGGGAAGCCCGTCGCCCCCGGCGGAGACGGGAGCCTCGGCGGTGACCCAGCCCGCCTCGACGAACGCCCGGTATGCCGCGGCGAACCCCTCGGGCAGGCGCACTTGACCGTCTTCCAGTCGCGCGCCGATCCGGTCGCCGGCGACGTCGAGCGGCGCGATGACCGAGGCGGCGAACTCGCCCGCTCCCGCGATGATGTCCGTCGCGTCCTCGGCGGTGAGCTCTCCGCCGGTGGCGCGCGCGACGAGGTCCTGACCGAAGGCGTCGGCGAAGAGGAACGCGTAGTCCTCGACGGGCGGCGTGTATGCGGACGCGTCAGCCATGACGGACTCCAGTGCTCGAGAGATGAAACTGGGGTTCAGTCTACGCGGCACTGGGTTTCAGTATCGCGGGGCGGGATGCGCTCGGGAAGCGTCACCGCGGTCCTCGGTTCCCCCGCGGCTCCGCTGTGGTCTACGCGTACGACTCGGCGAAACCGAGCGGGACCCCGGCGCGCCAGTACTGCGCCGCGCACCACACGCCGAGCGCGAGCAGCAGGATGCCGCCGGCCAGGAGGGCGACGAAGGTGGTCACCTCGCCGAAGGGCAGGATGACGGCGGACAGCCCCGCCAACGCCCCACCGGCTGCGGCGAGCCACAGGTCGAACCGCCACCGGAAGGTCATCCAGCGCCAGAAACCGCTGGGCGGCTGCAGCAGCCGCTCATCCTCCGCGGCATGCATCGCGGCGTATCGACGCTTCTTGAGAAACGAGGTGAGCAGCACGCCGGCAATTGCCGCTGCCAACCCGCCATAGAGCCCGAGCAGCGCCCACACGTATCCCTGCGGCATGTCGTCGACGGTGATCGGCCATCCGCCGAGGAGGGCGCTGACGGCGGGGACGAGGATCAAGAGGATCCAGAACGCCAGGGCGACGCCGAGCCAGAGAAGATGCAGTCGCGGCTCCATCACTGTGTTGTACGACACGACACTGCCGCTGGCCGACCCCGTCGTATCGCGCACGCCCACAGCACCGCGCATGACTCGTCCGGTGCCGATGAAGCACAAGGCCAGGAGGAAGAGGCCACCGGGGAGGGCGATGAGGAGCACTGCCGCTTCGATCTCGGAGGGGGAGAGTCCGAGGAATCCGCCCGGAACGACGACGTCCGTCTGCCAGGTCTCGATCGTTGTGACGCGTGAGAAGAAGAGCAGAAGCGCGCCTACGCCGAGCGCTCCGATCGCGGCGAGGACGACGCCGATGGTGGTCACCACGCTCGTCCATCGTGGCGGGCTCGATGAGCGTCGCGCCGACGGGCGGTGCGGCTGTTTCGGGCGGGGGTCTGTCTGTGTCTTCGACACGTTCTCTCCATACATTTCTGGCGAAGGAGCCGCGACCCAGAGAGGAGCGGCAGGAAACGGGGGTGCTTACGCGCGCATCGGCTGCGCCGCCGCCGTCACGGCCCGCCCATCCAGTGCTCGATGCGGTGGGTGTCGGGCGTGAATCCGTGGCGGACGCCGTAGAGCACGGCTTGGGTGCGGCTCGTCGCGCCGATCTTGCGGTAGACGGACCGGATGTAGGACTTGACGGTGTTCGGGCTGAGGTAGGTGAGGCGGGCGACGTCGGCGTTGCTCTTGCCCTGGGTGATGAGCGCGAGGATCTCGGACTCGCGATCGGTGATGCCCTCGAGGCGTCCCGGCCACTCGAGACCCGGGGCGCTTGGCGCCCGGCGGCTCTGGTCGCTGATGACGACCTCACCGGAGTGTACCGCCTCGATCGCGGCGACCAGCTGGGCCGCGGTCAAGGTCTTCGAGAGGTACCCGTGCACCCCTTGCCGACGAGCCGACTCGATGAGTTCGGCGTGGAAATTCCAGGTGTACACCACGACGCGTCGGGCGCGCGGGTTCTTGATGAGCTCGGAGATCTCCTGGTGGTCGGACTCCGGCTGTGCGAAGGAGTCGTACAGGACGACATCGACCGGATCACTCACCCCCTGGTTCGCGTCGATCTCCGCGATCACAACGCGGTCGCGGTAGTCGTCGAACAGATGCGCCAGCCCTTTCAGCACCACGTCATAGTCGTCGACGAGGGCGACGGTGATGGGCCGCGAGTCCCGGGACAATACCATGCCTCAGCTTTTCACCCCCAGGGGTGTGACGCCACACCCCGAGGGGTGGTCAAATGAGGTGTTGTCGCGGACTGCGGCATCCCGAGCACCGAACGGTGCCCGACCCTATACGTCCCTGGGCGTTCAAGAAGAGGAGCAATCATGCTCGGTCTCATCATCAGCATCATCGTCATCGGCCTGATCGCCGGATTCATCGCCCGCGCCGTCGTCCCGGGCAAGCAGGACATGAGCCTGCTCATGACCATCGTCCTCGGGATCGTCGGCTCGTTCGTCGGCGGGTTCCTCGGCTTCCTGCTCTTCGGACAGGACGCAACCGACGGCTTCTTCCAGCCCGCCGGCATCATCGGCTCGATCATCGGTGCGATCATCGCGCTGCTCGTCTACGGGATGGTCAAGGGCCGCAGCCGCTCTTCGCGCCGCTCCTGATCTGACGGTCAGCGCGAAAAGCCGCGCTGCAATCGTGAAGAAGCGCCCCGCGTCCGTGCAGGACGCGGGGCGCTTGGCGTCTAGGGCCGCAGGGCTTCGGTCTCGAGCGCAGCCTCGACTCGGTTGCTCACGCCGAGCCGCCGGTAGGCGTTCTCGAGATGTTTGTCGACCGTGCGCGGCGCGATGTTGAGCATTCCCGCGACCTCCCTGTTGGTGAGCCCACGCGCCGCCAAGACGATCACCTCCCGCTCGCGCCGCGTCAGCGACCCCGCCGACGGGATGGCTGGGTGCACCCACTGGATCCGAGGCTGCGGGGTGATGACGACCGCTTCGTAGCCCACGCCGGAACCCCGTGCCCGACGGATGGCTGACGACACGTGTGGAGCCAGGAGACGCACCAGTTGCGACTCCCGCGGACCGAAGTCCGCTGACGATCTGCTGAGGGTGAGACCGTGGGTCGCGTCGTCCTTGCTGTACAGCACCTGCGCGACCTGGTCCTCGATTCCCAGGTGACGAAGGCATGTGTCATAAGCCGGACTCGCATGCCACTCGCGTCGGGAGACGAGCTGCCGAAGCACCACAGTGTGAGAATCCGGTCGCTTGGCGACGTGGGCGATGACCGGCGAATCGGCTGCCACGGCGCCGAAGTCCACCATTGCGGTGGATACGGCGCGCGGGTCGGGCCACACGACGTCCACCTGCGTGTACTCGCCGTTCAAAGCCGTGAGCCGTGCCTCGTGGTAGATCGCGAGCTGAGCACCGATGAGGCGGACGAGGGCCGGCAACAGCTGCTCTTGCACCTCGGTCATGCGCGTGCATTCGGCCGCTGTCTGCGCCACGTTCAACGCCCCGCGCAGATCACCCACCGCGGTCGTTTCCATACGGACTCCCGGTACGCCCATCGGCACTACGCAGAATTGCGCATGGTGCCGCCCCCGCTGCCGCAGAACACTACTCGTACGGGTACAGGGGTGAAAGGTGAAGCGCATGCGTGCAGGGCGACAGGCGACGGTTGCCGCCGCAATGGGATTGCTGCTGCTGACGACCGGATGCAATGGCGACCCGGTGACGCCACCCGCCCCACCAGACCCCACCGAGTCCACCGAGTCCACCGAGTCGCCCGAGCCGCTGCCCGACCCGCCCACGCCGGACGACGCTCTCGTGATCAGTCAAGACGGTCTGGCGCAGTTCGCTTTCCATCGGGACGTGCTCGACCTCTCCGTCACCGAGGTGGAGGAGGTCCTCGGGACGTCGTTCCTCGCGCCTCAGACGGAGCATTGCTCTCTCGCCATCTGGGAGAGCGAGGGTATCGCTGCGGCCGTGGACGCGGGGAGCAGCGGCATCATGGCCTTCGTGACGGACCGCAGCGACGTCGTCTCATCCGCCGGCATCCGCATCGGCGATCCGCTCGACGCCGTGATCGAGGCCCACGGCGAAGAAGCACTCGAGGCTTACGAGCAGCCCCTCACGCCGTCCGGTGGAATGGTCGTCGCGGTGGTCGATGACAGCGGAGCAACAGAAGGCAGTATGCACCTGGCTTACGAGCTCGGCCCTGACTCCCGTGTGGCGAGGATCCGCGGCGGATTCGCTCCCTTCTCGCTCTACGCGGACTACTGCTCCGACGCGGCCGTCCGACCCGACGCGACCGGATGGCCGCTCTAGCTGCCCTTCCCCCTCTCTGAGGGACGCTGTCCGACCAGCATCCCGGGAGGAAGACCGCCGTCGTTCCTAGGATGATCGTGCGGCGACGGAGGGAGGGCGGCATGGCGGGACGCGTCCGCGTGGGAATCTCGGGGTGGCGCTACCCGAGCTGGCGGGGGGATTTCTACCCGAAGGGGCTGGCCCAGGCCCGTGAGCTGCAGTACGTCGGCGAGCAGATGTCGACGCTCGAGCTCAATGGGTCCTTCTACTCGCTGCAGCGCCCGACGAGCTATCAGCGGTGGCGTCAGGCCGTGCCCGACGACTTCGTCTTCGCGGTGAAGGGTTCCCGCTACATCACCCACATGCTGCGGCTGCGGGGCATCGACGTGGCGCTGGCGAACTTCTTCGCCTCGGGCGTGCTGGCGCTGGGGGAGCAGCTCGGTCCCATCCTCTGGCAGCTGCCGGAGCGGGAGCAGTTCGATCCCGAGACGCTCGAGCAGTTCCTCACTGCGCTGCCGCGCACGACGGGCGCGGCACTGGAGCTCGCGCGGCGGCACGACGAGCGGCTCGACGGACGCGACTGGCTCCAGATCGAGAACGACACCCCGATCCGGTACGCGTTCGAGCCCCGGTCACCCAGCTTCGAGGATGCCGCGGTCGCCCCCATCCTGCGTGACCACGACGTCGCGCTGGTCGTGGCCGACACCGCAGGCAGGTTCCCGGACTTCGGCGAGGTCACGGGATCGTTCGTGTACGTGCGCCTGCACGGCGCGGAGGATCTGTATACGAGCGGCTACACCGACCCGCAGCTCGACGGCTGGGCCGCTCGCATCGCCGGTTGGACGAGCGGCGAGGCCACCCCCGACGGTGAACCCCGGGACGTGCACGTCTACTTCGACAACGACGCCCGCGGCCACGCCCCGCACGACGCGGTCGGCCTGGCGCGCCGGGTCGGCGACGCGCCGGCGGGCCGGTAGCACCCCCGGCATCCGCCCTCCTGTCGCCGCAACGTAGGGCCCCGCAACGAACGACCCCGGAAGATCCCGGCAGCCGCCCGCCTCAGCGGGACAGCGCCGACAGCGACACCGGCCGCACGAGCACCCGGCGCTGGTCCCGCACCCAGCGCACCCGATCGCGTCGGTATTCGGCGTGCGTGGCGAACCGGTAGCGGTACGACACGACGCGCACCCACGTCGGGCGGTCGCCGCCGAACGGCGCGCGGCGCAGCAGCTTGAGGGTCGCCGCATCCGCTTCGAGCAGCCGCACGAGCAGCACCGTGAACCAGTCCTCGAGCGACCGCCCGAGAGGGAGGAACCACATGAGCCAGTCCAGCCGCAGGTGATAGGGCGCGTACTGCCGGGGGATCCGCCGCACGTCGCCCGGCTTGCCCTTGAACGCGTACTCGCTCCAGGTGGCCTCGCCCGGGTCGGCATCCATCGTCGCCTCGATCACGTACTCGACACGCGTCTTCGTCACGGTGCCGAATGCCCCGTACGCATTGGCGAGCTGCCAGCGGTTGAAGCTCGCGTTCATCAGCTGCCGGTGGGCGAAGAGGTTGCGCAGCGCCGGCCAGCTGATCACGACGTAGAGCAGGCCCACCGCGCAGGTGACCACCAGCCAGTACAGGGGCAGCCCGTCGATGATCCAGGGCGGGTCGGATGCCGCACTCGCACCCCACCCCGGCCAGGACACCGCCGAGAACCCCAGCACGATCGTCGCCCAGTTGAGCCACGCGAAGTTTCCGGTGAGGACGAGCCACAGCTGCGTCGCGATGACGACGGCGCCGGCGACCGTGCCGACGACGGCCGGCACCGGACCCGGAATCCACAGTCCTAGAAGCGGAGCGAAGAGGAACCAGGGCACCACCAGCTGCGAGAAGTGGTTGCCCAGCACCTCCAGCTTGTGGAACCACCGGGGGAGCAGGTGCGCCTGCCGGCTGAGCGGCCCCGGCATCGGCTGGGTCTCGTGGTGGTAGGTGAGGGCCGTGAGGTCCCGCCACTCCCGCCCGCCCCGGATCTTGATCATGCCGGCGCCGAACTCCAGCCGGAACAGCAGCCACCAGAAGAGCACGATCACGACGGTCGACGGGGGCTGGTCGTTCGAACCGAGGAACGCCGCGAGGAACCCGGCCTCGAGCAGCAGCATCTCCCACCCGAACCCGTAGAAGGTCTGGCCGATGCTCACCACCGACATGTAACCCAGCCACAGCAGCAGGAAGCACAGCATCGGCACCCACGGCGGGGCGAGCTGGGGGATGCCGGCCACCAGGGCCGCGCTCACGATCAGGCCCGCGACGCACAGACCGGCCAGGCGGCGGTCGGTGTAGCGCACGCGGCGGAAGAGCGTCGGTCCCACCATGCGGGCGCGCCGGGGAGAGGCTGCCACCCAGCGCAGCAGGTCCGGCGCCGGCAGCAGCCCCCGCTCGCCGAGCAGCGCGCGGAACTGATTGAGCGACGACAGGAAGGCCACGAAGTACAGGGCGGCGATGCCCCGCTGCAGCACCTGCCGGGCGAACTCGAAGTCGACCGCCGCGAAACCCTGCATGACCCGACGCTACGGCCGGGCGGTTCGCGCTCGAAAGGGCTTGCGGGGGCGGGTGGGACCGCGTGAGGATAGCGCGCCGTCGCCGAAGAGGGAACCGCAGGAAACCGGCGCGGCGCATACGGCACCATCGCAGGGCGGGACGCAGCGGCATCCCGCACCCGCACGACGAGAGGAGCCACCATGGACAACCGTGACGAGGAGAAGGTGCAGGGCGGCAGCACGAGCACCGAAGAGACCGACACGCTCTCCGGCGGCGAGTACTCGCAGCAACTCGACGGCGCGACGCAGTCCGCCGACGAGGTGGTCTCGGAGCCCGACGACCGCTTCGACGGCGGCGTGGGCGACGGCGAGGGCACGGCGGCCGAGGCTGACGAGCGCTTCGGCGACCCGGGCCCGGGGGCGGCAGCCGCGGGCGGTGGTCAGATGGGCTCGGCCAGCGGCCTGCAGCCCGAGACGCAGGGTGAGGACCCCGTCATCGCCGAGCTCGGCGAGGACGGCGAAGGCGACCTCGCACCCGGGGACGTCTAGAGCCCCCACGCGACGAAAACGGCGCCGGTTCCCAGAAGGGACCGGCGCCGTCGTCGTGCGCTCTTCGGTCAGGCTTCGCCGAGGATGCTCTGCATCACCTCGAGCGAGACCTCGCTGCGCTCGCCGTCGGCCAGCTCGTGCACGCGGAAGGGGATGCCGTGCTCGAGGAGGAACGCGGCCGTCTTCTCCAGTCGCGGTGCGACGTGGATGTGATCCGTGCCGAACAGGCTGCAGGTGTACAGGGGTTCTCCGGATGCCGCCGCCCGCCGCATCTCCACGGTGGAACGGCCGTTGATGCGGTACAGGGCCTGCAGCGTCTGCGGGGACAGCTCGGTGACGCCGTCGAGCGTGAGCGAGATCGACACGGGGGAATCGGTCATGCTCTCATCGAACCACGTCGGCCGCACGCCTCACGCCGCGCTGCGGCGCACCGCGCGCGAGAGTGGCTCGGTGGCGGCCATCGCGAGGCTCACCGCGGCGAAGCCCGCGACGAAGGTGAGCACCACCACCAGGATCGGAACCGGAGCGATGATGCCGGTCATTCCCACGATCGGCAGGCAGAGCGCCGTCCCCACGGCCGCGCCGCCCAGCGCCGCCCAGCGCAACGGCACGGTGACGGTGAGGGTGCGCGAGCGCCGCAGCTGCTTTTCGGGCATGCCCAGCCGGTCGAGTCCCACGATGAGCTCGCGGTCCTCGAGCACGGATGCCGCCTGGGTGACCCCCACCGAGCAGGCCAGCAGCACGAATGCGGCGCCCAGCGTCACCAGCACGCCGACGCGGATATCGGACAGCAGCGTGCCCTGCTCGTTCTCGCCGACCGTCTCGAGCAGCCCCATCCCGCCGCCGGCGACGACGGCGATGAACGCGATCATCGCGATGCCCGAAACCCGGCGCCACGCCTGTGGTGCGTGGGCGGCGAGCTCGCGACCGGCGATGAGGCTTGCGGCTGAGGTGGCGCGTCGTGCCATGATGCGTCCGCTCAGCGCGACCAGCGGCGCCCCGATGAGGTTCACCAGGCCCATGGCGCCGGCGAACATTCCGATGAGGACCATGATCCCGAGCGTGTCGGCGAGCGAGCCCATGCTCCCCGCGACCGCGATGAGCGCCACGAGCATCACCAGTCCCGCCACGAGCAGCAGGGTGCGGCGAGGCGCGGCGTTCGTGCGACGGCGCACGCCGAGCGGGCCGAGGCGCACGGCGCGCAGGCTCAGCGCCGCGCTCGTCGTCGCCAGCGCGGTCACGCCGACGACGGCCCACAGGATCGCGGGCAGACCCGCCCATACCGCAGCGATGCCGACAGGACCGCCGAAGAACGGCAGGAGCCCCACGAGCGGCAGCAGAACGAGGTACAGCGCCACGCCGCCGAGCGCACCGGCGAGTGCGGTCAGGGCCGCTTCGGCGACCGTCATCGCCGAGACCTCGCCGCTGGTCGCCCCCAGCAGGCGCAGGGTGGCCAGGCGGTCGTTGCGTCGCCTGCTCGACAGGCGCGCCGCGGCGGCGCCGAGGGTGAACACCGGCACAGCCAGCAGGACCAGGGCCAGCATGCTCAGCATGGGGTAGACCGGGTCGCCGGCCACCCGGGGGTCGGTGTGGAACATGACGGTGCCGCCCACGACGACCAAGAGCAGCGCCGTCGTCACGGCGAAAGCGACGACGGGAAGAAGTAGGGCCGCCCGTCCTTGACGAGAAGGTCGCGCCATCAGGACGGTGATCGTCGCGATGCGGCGGACCGACCCCAGCGAGGCGGAGCCCCGCGGCAGCCGCGGCGGGGTGGCCGGGGCCGCGATCACGCCGGTCATCGACCGGCTCCCGCGACCGTCGTGGCATCCGGCCGGGCGTTCGTCGTCTCGCCGACGATCCGGCCGTCGCGCATGTGCAGCACGCGGTCGCAGCGCGCCGCGACGTCGGCATCGTGGGTGACCACCACGAGGCTGCGGCCCTGCCCGGTGGTGGCATGCAGGAGCGCGCTCATCACCTCGGTGGAGGTCGACGAGTCCAGTGCGCCGGTGGGCTCATCGGCGAAGACGATGGGAGCGCCGGTCACCTGGGCGCGCGCGATCGCGACGCGCTGGGCCTGGCCGCCGGAAAGCTGGCCGATGCGGCGGTCCTCCATGCCGGCGAGCCCGAGCGACGCCAGCCACCCGGCGGCGTGGGCCTCGGCCGCCCGGCGCCCGACGCCCGTGACCAGCAGCGGCAGGGCCGCGTTCTCGAGCGCGGTGAGCTCCGGGAGCAGCAGGTGTTCCTGGAACACGAAGCCCACCCGGGTACGCCGCACCTGCGAGCGCTGGTCCTCGGTCATCCCGAACAGTTCCAGCGGCGTCCCGTCGGCGGTGCTGATCCGCACCGATCCGGCGTCGGGGGAGAGGATCGCGGCCAGGCAGTGCAGCAGGGTGGTCTTGCCGGAACCGGAGGCCCCCATCACGGCGATGGACTCGCCGAGTCCGATGGCGACGTCGACGCCGGCGAGCGCGGTGAGGTCGCCGTAGCGCTTGATGAGACCCGTGGCGGTCAGGGCAAAGTCGTGGGAAGTGTTGTTCACGATGCCAGTCTTCGCGGCGGCAGGCGCCCCGTCGTCGGCCCTGCGAGGTATGCGTCGTCGCCCGCAGGGATGATCCGCAGACCCCCTCGACCGCTCCGAAGGGCAGGCGTAGAGTCGCCCGCGACGGCCCCGGGTGCCGCGCAAACCGTGCCGGATCAGCGCGGACATCCGGCGAGAAGGGAGCGGTTCCCATGTCCGACAGCCCCGCAGCCGAGATCGTCGAGTTGGTCGGCGGCCCCGGAAACATCGAGAGCCTCACGCACTGTGCGACGCGCCTCCGGTTCCAATTGCGCGACGGTGACCTCGTCGACAAGTCGGCGGTCGAGGCGGTACCCGGCGTCATGGGTGCCGTGCCGCAGGCGGGCGACCGGTTCCAGGTCGTCATCGGCGGCGGCGTGCAGACGGTCTACAACGACATCATGGCGCTGCCCACCATGAAGGGCGACGCCGAAGGCGACGTCGACGACACCGCCGCCATCAAGGCGCGGGAGCGCGCGAAGGGTCCGCGCGGCAAGGTCGCCTGGCTCGACTCGCTGTTCGAATTCCTGTCGGACTCGTTCCGACCGATCCTCGGCGCCCTGCTCGGCGCCTCGCTGTTCATCACCTTCATGGCGCTGATGGCCACCCTCGGAGTGATCCCGTCGTGGAACGCGCCGGGCGTCGTGCTGGAGCCCTCGTGGGCGTTCATCAACCTGATGTGGCAGTGCGTGTTCGTCTTCCTGCCGCTGATGGTCGCCTACAACGCCTCGCAGAAGATCGGCGCCGACCCCTGGGTCGGCTTCGCCATCATGGCGGTGGTGATGCTGCCGGGATTCCTGGCGCTCGGTCAGGATGCCACCGCGCAGCAGATCGTCTTCCTCGGCTCGGAGATCACGACGGTGCCCGTCTTCGGCATTCCGCTGACCATCTTCGACTACAACTCGCAGGTGTTCCCGCCGTTGCTCATGGCTGCCGTCCTCGGGCCGCTGTGGAAGGGCCTGAAGAAGATCATCCCCGACAACCTGCACCTGATCTTCGTGCCGTTCCTGGCGATGCTGGTGATGATCCCGCTGACGGCCTTCCTCATCGGACCCATCGGCGTCTACGCCGGCGCGGGGCTGGCGAACCTGCTCAGCTCGATCAACACGTTCTCCCCGTTGATCTTCGCCATCGTCATCCCGCTGGCCTACCCGTTCATGGTGCCGCTGGGACTTCACTGGCCGGTCAACGCGATCATGCTGCTGAACATCCAGACGCTCGGGTACGACTTCATCCAGGGCCCGATGGGCGCCTGGAACTTTGCCTGCTTCGGGGCGACGGCGGCCGTGCTGGTGCTGGCCTGGCGGGAGCGCGACCAGGTGATGAAGCAGACCGCGACCGGCGCGCTGGCGGCGGGCCTGCTCGGCGGCATCTCGGAACCCTCGCTCTACGGCATCCATCTGCGTTTCAAGCGGATCTATCCGCGCATGCTGGTGGGCTGCTTCGTGGGTGGGCTCATCATCGGCATCGGCGGCGGAGTGCGCACCGAGGCGTTCGTCTTCACATCGCTGCTCACCATCCCCGCCTTCCAGCCGCTGGCGCTGTACGGCATCGCGGTGGCGGCGGCGTTCATCACGTCGATGACCCTCGTGATGATCTCCGGCTACAAGCCGAAGGAGCCGCCCGAGGCGCAGGCGGCGCAGGCGGCGGCCGCTCCCGCCGGCGCTGCGCCGGTCGGTCCGGTGCTGATCGACCCCGGGAACGCGCCCGAGGTGGCGAAGGCGCTGGAGGTCATGTCGCCGATGGATGGGACGGTGGTGGCGCTGTCGCAGGTGCCCGATCCGGTCTTCGCAGGCGGGACCATGGGCCCCGGTGTCGCGATCGAACCCACCGGCGACACCGTGTACGCGCCCGCCGAGGGCGTGGTCGCCGTGGCGCAGACCACCGGGCATGCCTTCGGGCTGGTGCTCGACGGCGGCATCGAATTGCTCATCCACGTCGGCATCGACACCGTGAACCTCAAGGGCGAGGGGTTCGACGTGAAGGTGTCGAACGGGCAGCGCATCGAGATCGGCACACCGCTGGTGACGTTCGACCGCTCCGTGATCGAGAAGGCCGGCTACCCGCTCATCACCCCGGTGATCGTTCTCAACGCAGATCAGTTCGAAACCGTCGATCCCCTGGCGCTCGGTCCGACGACGGCGGGCGCGCCGCTGCTCGTCGTCGAGATAAAGGCGAACGCCACGACCTAGGCGCCTGTTTCGAACAGGGCGGCGTGCGCAGCCCAGCCCGACTCGGTGGGGATCGAGCGCAGGCCGCGGCTGGCGACCGCCATGGCCGTCGCTACCGCGCACAGCGCGGCGCAGCAGAGCAACGTGCCCTCGCGGCCGGCCCAGGTGAGACCGAATCCCGCGATCAGGGGTGCCAGCGGCATCGCGCCGATCGCCAGCACCGTGCTCGCGCTGTTCACCCGGCCCAGCAGCTCGCTCGGAACCGCGACCATGGAGTAGCCCATCAGCGCCGCGTTGAGCGCCGGCAGCAACAGCACCGACGCGGCGAGGACGCCGACGATCGACCACACCGATTCCAGCTGAGACAGCACCGCCACGCCGGCGGTCGCGACGGCGAGCCCGGCGATCGCGAGCACGCCGGCTCGCACGCGCGGGACGAGGGTGGGCGCGGCCACCGCCCCCACCAGCATCGCCACGCCGGCCCCGGCGGACAGCCAGCCGATGACGGCAGGGGAGTGTCCAGCCTGCTGCATCGCATACAGCACGGTCGTGAGGCCCGCGTTGAATCCGAGGTTGATGATCGTGGAGATGAAGAGGACCGCGCGCAGATCCTCGCGGGCGAAGAGCCACGCGAAGGCGGTGCGTATCTCGGCGACAGCGCTCGTCTTCTTCTGCGCCGTGGTGGCGGGCACGGCCTCCACAACGGCGTCGGTGGCCGCCGCGGGGGAGGGGTGCGCGACGGGCCGCGTGTGGCGCAGCATCCATGCCGTGATCGCGGCGATCAGGTGGGCGAGCATCATGACGGCGCCGATCAGCCAGCCGCCGACGGCCAGCAGCGCCCCGCCGAGCGGCCCGCCGGCCAGTTGCAGTGCGGCATCCCGCGCCTGATTCGCCGCCTGTGCGCGCCCCATGGCGGCGTCGGGGACGATCTGCTTGATCGCGCTCTCGCCGGCCATGTCGAAGAGGCCCCCGCGGGCGCCGAGCAGAAGCGTGAGCACCAGCAGGGTGGCGAACGTGAGCGACCCGCCGGACGCGAGCACGGTGAACGCCAGCGACAGCACCACGCCGATGGTGGAACCGAGGATCATCAGTCCGATGCGCGGATGCCGGTCGGCGAGCACCCCGCCGTACAGCGTCGTGACCGCGAGCACCGCGCCGCCGACCGCGCCGACGATCCCGGCCTGGGCGGGATCGTCGGTGACGATCAGGGTGAGCAGCGGCAGCGCGAAGGCGAACAGCGCGTCGGCCAACCCCTTGCTCGTGTCGCTGGCGAGCCAGGTGAGGTAGCGGCGGTTGCGCCAGAGGCTCTCGGAGGATGCGGTCGTGGTCGTCGTCATGCCGCCAGATTAGTTACACAAGAAGTCTTGCGCAACGAATCGTGCGCAATATTGCTTGCGTAACTGGCGCGGATACACTCGGACCATGGTCGACGACGGCGGGGCGGGGCGCGGTGCGGTGATGACCTCCGCCATGCTCAAGGCGATGTCACACCCCCTGCGGCGTCGCATCATGAAGGTGCTGGCGGCGCGCGACTACGCACGGGCGGCCGACATCGCCGCCGACCTCGACGTGCCCGCGAACAGCGTCAGCTTCCACCTGCGGTCGCTGGCCGACGCGGGGCTCGTCGTCGAGGCGCCCGAGCAGGCGCGTGATCGCCGCGACCGGGTGTGGACAGCGGTGAAGGGCGGTTTCGACCTCGGCAGCCCGGAGCATCCGGTCGAGGATGAGGCGCTCGGCGGAACGCTCCTGGCCGCGCTCGCGCAGGAGCACGCCGCCATGCTGCGGCGCGTGGTCGCCTGGGCACCGGAGTACACCGCGGGGCGCAGTTCCGGCGTGCACGGGACCTTCGCTCGCTACATGGTGCATCTGACCGAGGCGGAGTTCCTCGCCCTGTCCGAGCGGATCAACCGCGTGATCGACGAGGCCCGCGAGGCGCACGACGTCGCGAGCGCCGATTCCCGCGTGTGGGAACTCGACGTCCTCGCCGCCGACGACATCATCTGAGGCGGCAGGTGTCGGCGGCCGGCGTCGGTCAGCCGCGGGCTGCCTCGACGGCGTCGCGCAGGCGCGCGGCATCCGTGCCGTCGCCGCGCATCTCGAAGGTCTGGCCATCGATCACGAGCAGGGGAACGTGGTCGACGGGGGTGTCGGAGCCGACGACCTCGCCGACCCAGTGATCGTTGCTCTCCTCCACCCAGTCGGCCAGGGCGAGCTGCTCCACGCCGGCGGTGAGGTCCGCCGCGACACCCGCCTCGGCGGCGTAGGCCAGCAGGTCGGCGTCGGTCGGCGCACCGTCGGCATCCACCTGGTGCTCCTGCAGCAGGGCGTACAGGGGAAGCACCGCCTCGAGCTCGCCGGCCTGTGCGGTGAGAGCGAGCAGGTTGGCGCCACGGGTGGAGTAGTCGGTGGTGTCGCCGCGCTTCGCGCTGACGTAGTTCATCGGATGCAGCGTGAAGGTGATCGTGCCGTCGTCCACCCACGCCGCGATGTCGTCGCCGGTCTGCTCGTCGAGGGCGGCGCAGTACGGGCACGACACGTCCGTCCACAGCTCCACGGACACCGGGCCGTCGCCGACGACGATTCCGTCGGCGGGTGCCGTCGCGGCTGCGGGCGTGGTGCTGTCGGCGGGCTCGGCGGGTGCGCTGTCGGCGCTCGCGCACGCGGAGAGGGTGAGTGCGGATGCCGCGACGATCGCGAGGACGGTGAGGGAGCGATACCGGTTCACCTTTCGTTCCTATCTCGCGCGGAGGGGTCGCGCACGTTCGTGGTGGCTCGGCTACGAGCGGCATCCCTTCTATGGTCTGACCACATGGAGGACTCCTACAGGGACGTTCGCGACGACGGAGGCTCGGCACCTGCCCGGGAGCGCGGGTGGAAGCCCCCGCGGCGGGGCAGGCTAGCGTGGAGCGCATGCCGACGACGCCGTTCCACGCCCTTGACGACTACATCGCCCTCCCGCGGATCGAAGCGCTGGCGCTGTCTCCGGACGGCACCCGGGCGGTCCTGACCGTCGCGACCCTGACGAAGGATGCCACGGGCTACGAGCGCTCCCTCTGGCAGGTCCCCGCGAACGGCGACGGCGCACCGCGCCGCCTCACCCGGTCGGCGAAGGGCGAGTCCGGGGCCGTCTTCCTCCCCGGCGGCGACCTGCTCTTCGTCTCGGCGCGACCCGACACCGAGGCCGCGGACGCAGAGGACGCCGGCCAGCTGTGGCTCCTCCCGGCCGCCGGCGGCGAGGCGCGCCCCGTCACCCGGCTCACGGGCGGCGTCTCGGACATCGCCGCCGTCGCCGACGCGGCCGAACGCCTCGTTCTCGCCGCTGCACTGCTGCCGTCGGCCGAGACCCTCGAGGACGATGCGCGCCTGCGGGCCGAGCGCACCAAGCGCAAGGTGTCGGCGATCCTCCACGACACCTACCCGGTGCGGCACTGGGATCACGATCTCGGCCCCGCCGAGCCCCACCTGCTCGCGCTCGATCTCGCCGATCTCGCCGACACCCTGGCCGCCGTGGCCGACGAAGCCGATGCGGTCGGCGCTGACGCGGCGGACCCCGGCACGACGGATGCCGCGGCGACGCAGCCCTACCCCGCCTCGCTGCCCCGCCCCGTCGACCTCACGCCGCGTCCCGGTCGCACCGCCGACACCGCCGGCACCGCCCTCACCCCCGACGGTGCCACCCTGGTCGCCGCGATGCATGTCGCCGAGGGCCTCACCGGCCGCTACCGGCTGGTCTCTATCGACGTCGCCACCGGCGCGCACACGGTGCTGCGCGACGAGGAGGGCGTGGATCTCGAAGCGCCCGCGATCAGCCACGACGGCGCCACGCTGGCGTACGTGCGCACCGTGAAGACCACGCCGGCGGGTCCCACTGAACAGGAGCTGTGGGTGAGCGGCCTCGACGGCTCCTCGCCGCGCCGCATCGCGGCGGAGTGGGACCGGTGGCCCAGTGGCATCCAGTTCGATCACGACGACCAGGCGCTCATCGTGACCGCCGACTCCGACGGGCGTGGTCCGGTGTTCCGGGTTCCGCTGGACGGCGGCGGAGTGGAGCAGATCACCCGCGACGACTTCACCTACACGCACGTGCGCGTCGATCTGCGCACCGGCGACCTCGTCGCGCTGCGGTCGTCGTGGGTGGCGCCGTCGCATCCGGTGCGGATCGCGCGCGACGGGGCGGTCACGCCCCTCGCCTCGCCCGCGCCGCTGCCGACGGTGCCGGCGACGATGACCGAGGTCGACACCACCGCCGCGGACGGTGCGCGCGTGCGCGGCTGGCTGCTGCTGCCCGAGGGTGCCTCGGCCGCGAAGCCGGCGCCCCTGCTGCTGTGGATCCACGGCGGACCGCTGAACAGCTGGAACGCGTGGAGCTGGCGCTGGAACCCCAACCTCGCCGTCGCTCGCGGCTACGCCGTGCTGCTGCCCGACCCGGCCCTGTCGACCGGCTACGGGCTGGACTTCATCGCGCGCGGCTGGAACAGCTGGGGCGCGGCGCCCTACACCGACCTCATGGCGATCACGGATGCCGTCGAGGCGCGACCCGACATCGACGAGACCCGCACGGCGGCCATGGGCGGATCGTTCGGCGGGTACATGGCCAACTGGGTCGCCGGACACACCGACCGGTTCCGGGCGATCGTGACGCACGCGAGCCTGTGGGCCCTGGACCAGTTCGCCGGCACCACCGACCACGCCGGCTACTGGAAGAGCATCTTCACGACCGAGGCGATGGCCGAGAACTCACCGCATCGCGCCGTCGCCGACATCCGCACGCCGCTGCTGGTCATCCACGGCGACCGCGATTACCGCGTGCCGATCGGCGAGAGCCTGCGGCTGTGGGCCGAGCTCATGGAGCACCACGGCGGCTCGGACGGCAGCACCGTGCACCGGTTCCTTTACTTCCCCGACGAGAACCACTGGGTGCTCAAGCCCCAGCACGCGGTGGTCTGGTACGACACCGTCTTCGCGTTCCTCGGCGAGCACCTGCTCGGGGAGGAGCCGACCCGGCCCGCCGGTCTCGGCTGACCGGCCCTGGCCCGCGCGGGCGAGCCGATGCTCGCCTGTCGCATTCTGTCCCCTGCGGCGCCGCCGAGCCGCGTTTCGCGACAGGCGAGCGGATGCCGGTGGTCGGCGGCGCCGCGCTGCCCGCCCGCGCGCGGGCTCGCCTGTCGCATTCTGTCCCCTGCGGCGCCGCCGAGCCGCGTTTCGCGACAGGCGAGCGGATGCTGGGCACGGCAGGACCCCGCCCGCGGCGATGGCCACGCCGACCGGTCCCGGTCGGGCGACCGACCTCCCCCGTCGCCCGCGTCAGTACTCGCGGTGGGCCCGGTAGTACTCCAGCAGCGCGCGGGTCGAGGCATCCTGCGCCGCGAGCGCGTCGGCGTCGCCCTCGATCGCCGGTGCGATCTGGGTGGCCAGCTGCTTGCCGAGCTCCACACCCCACTGGTCGAAGGAGTTGATGCCCCAGATCACGCCCTGCGTGAAGGTGATGTGCTCGTACAGGGCGATCAGCTGACCCAGCACCCGCGGGGTGAGCGCCGGCGCGAAGATCGACGTGGTCGGCCGGTTGCCGGGGAAGGTGCGCGCTGCGACGAGCGGCCCCGTGGTCCCCTCGGCCTCGACCTCGGCGGCCGTCTTGCCGAACGCCAGAGCCTTGGTCTGCGCGAGGAAGTTCGCCAGGAACAGCCCGTGCACATCGCGACCGTCGTCGGTGAGCGGGTAGGCGGGGTTCGCGAAGGCGATGAAGTCCGCCGGGATCAGCCGGGTCCCCTGGTGGATCAGCTGGTAGAAAGCGTGCTGTCCGTTGGTGCCGGGCTCGCCCCAGAACACCTCGCCGGTGTCGGTGGTGACGGGCGTGCCGTCCCAGCGCACCGACTTGCCGTTGGATTCCATCGTCAGCTGCTGCAGGTACGCCGCGAACCGGTGCAGCTGCTGCGCGTAGGGCAGCACCGCGTGGGACTGCGAGCCGAGGAAGTTCGAGTACCAGACGTTCAGCAGCCCCATCAGCACGGGGACGTTCCGCTCGAGCGGCGTGGAGCGCACGTGCTCGTCGACATCGTGGAAGCCCGCGAGCATCTGCCGGAAGACGTCGGCCCCGAGCTCGATCGCCAGCGACAGTCCGATCGCGGAGTCGACGGAGTACCGGCCGCCCACCCAGTCCCAGAACCCGAAGGCGTTGGCGGGGTCGATGCCGAAGGCGGCCACCTTGTCGAGCGCCGTCGAGACGGCCACGAAGTGGTGGGCGACGGCGTCGGTGCGGGCGGCATCCGAGTCGTCGATCGCGCCCGTCTGCGCGAGGCCCCGCCACAGCCAGTCGCGCGCGAGGCGGGCGTTCGTCAGCGTCTCGAGCGTCGTGAACGTCTTGGATGCCACGATGAACAGCGTCGTCTCGGGGTCGAGGTCGGCGGTCTTCTGCGCGATGTCGGTGGGGTCGATGTTCGACACGAACCGGGCGTGGATGCCGGCATCCGCGTACGGCTGCAGCGCCTCGGACACCATCACCGGGCCGAGGTCCGACCCGCCGATGCCGATGTTGACGATGGTCTGCACCTTCTTGCCGGTGACGCCCACCCATTCGCCCGAACGCACCCGCTCGGCGAACGCGCTCACGGCGTCGAGCACCTCGTGCACGTCGTGGTCGACGTCCTGGCCGTCGACGACGAGCGCGGGCGAGGCGCCGGCGGGGCGGCGGAGAGCGGTGTGCAGCACCGCGCGGTCCTCGGTGGTGTTGATGTGCTCGCCGGCCAGCATCGCCGCGTAGCGCTCGGCGACGCCGGTCTGCTCGGCCAGTCGCACGAGGGCGGCGAGGATCTCGTCGGTGACGAGGTTCTTCGACAGGTCGACGTGCAGGTCGCCCACCGGCAGGCTGAGCCGCTCGGCGCGGCGGGGGTCGTCGGCGAACCAGCCCCGCAGGTCGGGGGAGAAGCCGTCGCGGAGGGCGACGAGTTCGTTCCAGGCAGAGGTGGAGGTGGCATCGATCGGCGCAGTCACACGTCAACGCTAGACCCGCGCGCGGGCGCCCGTCCACGCGGAGGCCGGCGGGCAGCGCGAAGGGCCGGTCGGAGGGTGTCCGACCGGCCCTTCGGGGGGCGAGGGCGCTGAGGCGGTCGTGGGGTCAGCGCCCCGACCGCAGGGTGACGTCGCCGGCCGACAGGCTGACCGTGATGAGCCGTGAGGCCTGCGTGGACGTCTCGAGACGGTTGTCGAGGCCCCCCGCCGACACATCGGAGGCGACGCGGTACGCGCCGCTCGGCACCGCGAGGTCGAGCGACCCGGCGCTGACGTCGATCGCGACGTCGTCGGGCGCATCGCCGGTGAACACCGCCTTCAGCCCACCGGCACTGACGTCGAGGTCGGCGGTGGCCACATCGGCGATCTCCAGGTCGGCGCGGCCGGCGTTGACACTCGCGGCGACCTCGGCCGCAGCGCCCGCCAGGGTCAGCTCGCCGGCGTTCACCTCGAGGTCGAGCGTGCCGAAATCGCCGTCGACGTCGAGGGAGCCGGCCGACAGGGTGAGCTTCGCGTCGAGCGCGGCGTCCTGCAGGCTCTCGGGCAGCTCGAGCACGACCCGCGTGGGGCCGTCGTAGAACCACCAGCCGCCGAACCAGCGCTGCGGGGAGCGCACGACGAGCTCATCGCCCTCGCGGGCGAGGGTCCACCGTCCCGCCCCGGCATCGGCGGTCACATCCAGCACCGCCTCGTCGGTGTCGGTGAACACCACCCGCACGTCACCGGCGGAGACCTCGACGTCGAGGGCGTCGACACCCGTCGCGTCGACGACGATGCGCTCGTCCGACGACCCCGACGCGCGCACGATGGAGCCGATGACGCCGGTGGCGACGGCGCCGATGAGGACCACCGCGCCCACGACGATGGCGATGATCGCCACCACGCGGCCCGCCCCGTTGCGCGATGGCGCGGGCGGCGGGGTGACGGGGGAGGGCTGGGGCCCCGGCGGGGGCGTGAGTGTCGTGCTCATCGTGATGCTCCTGTCTGCGGCAGGTCGCCGCCGTGCTCGAGATGTGCGAGCGCTGCCAGCACGCGCCGGTTGCCCGACTCGTCCTGCTCGAGGTTGAGTTTCTGGAAGAGGGAGGTGATGTACTTCTCCACGCTCGCCTCGCTGACGTGCAGTGCGCGGGCGATCGCCTGGTTCGACTTGCCTTCGGCGATCAGGGCGAGCACGGTGCGCTCGCGGTCGGTCAGCCGGGCCATGCGGTCGTCGCGGGTGCGCCGGGCGAGCAGCTGTGAGACGACTTCGGGGTCGAACACCGTGCCGCCCGCGCCGATCTGGGCGACGGTCTCGACGAAGTCGGCGACATCCGCGACGCGGTCCTTGAGGAGGTACCCCAGGGCGCCGCCGCGGCCGGCGATCAGTTCCGACGCGTACCGCTCCTCGACGTACTGGCTGAGCACCAGCACGGGCAGGTGCGGGTGCTCCGCCCGCAGCGCGAGCGCCGCCCGGATGCCTTCGTCGGTGTAGGTGGGCGGCAGTCGCACGTCCAGGATGCAGAGGTCGGGGGCGGTCTCGGCGACCACCGCCTGCAGGTCCTGCGCGTCCGGCAGGGCGGCGACCACGCTGTGACCGGCGTCTTCGAGCAGGCGCACGAGCCCTTCGCGCAGCAGCGCGGAGTCTTCGCAGATCAGGATGCGCACGGCACGCTCACTTCCAGAGAGGTCGGTCCCCCGACGGGGCTGTCGAGACGCACGGTGCCGCGGGCGGCGATGATGCGGTTGTGGATGCCGTCGAGACCTCCGCCGGGGATCACGCGGGCGCCGCCGGTGCCGTTGTCCTCGACGCGCGCCCAGAGGGTGCCGTCGTCGCGGCGTCGCACGATCACGCGGCATTCGGCCGCCCGGGAGTGCTTGGCGGCGTTGGTGAGCGACTCCGCGATGGCGAAGTACACGGCGGCTTCCGCCTCGCGGGTGCAGCGACCCTCGACCCGCACGTCCAGGTGCACGGGAACGTGCGATCGGGCGGCGAGGGCCGAAAGTGCGGCGTCGAGCCCGCGGTCGTCGAGCACCGAGGCGTGGATGCCGCGCGCCAGCTGGCGCAACTCTGTGATCGCGGCCTTCGTGGAGGTGTGCGCCTCGGCGATGAGGTCGCGCGCGGCATCCGGATCGCTGTCGATCTTCTGCTGCGCGAGTCCCAGTGTCATGCCGACCGAGACGAGCCGCGGCTGCACGCCGTCGTGGAGGTCGCGTTCGATGCGGGTGCGCTCCACCTCGCTGGCACGCACGGCGCCGGCGCGCTGCACGTCGGACGTGGCGGCTTGCTGGGCGAGCACCGCTTCGCGCGACGGCACGAGGATGGCGCGGGTGAGCACGCCGTCGAGCACCGCGATGCCGAACAGCAGTGCAGCGCTGACCAGCACGGCGATGCCGCCGACGAGCGCCGCCCAGCCCGGCTCGAGCATGAGGCCGAACCAGGGGGAGGGGATCACCTCGGCGCCGAAGAGGGGGGAGACCAGCAGCCCCACACCGGTGGCGATGGTCGAGGCCAGCACGATGACCATCGACCCGAGCAGGGTCGCGAGGGCCGCACCGGCGACGCCACGCCACATCGGGCCATCGGTGAACTGCTGCCACACCATGCGCAGCCAGCCGCCGAAGCCGGGGCGCGTCATCCGACGCGTCCGCAGCGCCGGCAGTCCGTAGCCGTAGAGCCCCTCGGCGCGGGCGTACTCCAGCCACGCGGTGGCATAGAGCACGTAGACGAAGGCGATGAGGAAGAGGATGCCGATGCCGATGACGAGCAGCAGGCTCAGCCCGATGCTCAGCAGCACGCTGAGCATCGTGAACAGGACGGTCCCGGCGACGGCCATGGCCGCCAGCTGCGCCAGGGCGCCGAGGAGGCGCCGCGCGGACGGGCGCGGCGCGGTCGGGGCCGTGGCGGCGGGTGCGGGGGTTGAGGTCATGGCTCCACGGTAGGGGTGGGGCACGGCCCGCCGCCGCCCCGGCATCCGGAGTCTTTCCTTCGGGATAACCGGAAGGCCGGGGGCGGCGCTGGCGGCGCCTGAGAGCATGGAGGGGTGACGACTCCCGACATCCGCCTCATCGCCGTCGACATGGACGGCACGCTGCTCGATCCCGCCGGACGCATCCCCGACGGGCTCTGGCCGCTGCTGGACAGGCTGCGCGAGCGCGGCATCGCGTTCGCGCCGGCCAGCGGTCGGCAGCTGGCGACCCTGCAGCGCTCCTTCGGCGAAGCGGGCCGTGACCTCGACTACATCGCCGAGAACGGCGCCTACGTCGTGCGGGAGGGCGTCGAGGTGAGCTCCGACGCCCTCGACCCCGCGTTCGTGCGGGACCTGATCCTGCGGATGCGTCGTCTCGTCGCCGATGGTGCGCTGCACGCCGGCGTCGTGGTGTGCGGCAAGGAGTCGGCGTACATCGAAGACACCGATCCACGGTTCCTCGCCGAGGTGGAGAAGTACTACGCGCGGCTGAGCGTCGTCGACGACGTGCTCGCCCAGCAGGACCAGGTGCTGAAGCTCGCGATCTACGACCACGACGGCGGCGAGACGCACACCGCGCCCGCGCTCGACGACCTGCGCCGGACCCACCAGGTGGTCGTCTCAGGCGCGCACTGGATCGACATCATGAACGCCGGAGTGAACAAGGGCGTCGCGCTGCGGAATCTGCAACGCGCTCTCGGGATCACTCCCGCCCAGACCGTCGCGTTCGGCGACTACCTCAACGACCTCGAGCTGCTGCAGGCGGCGGACTGGTCGTATGCGATGGCGGACGCGCACCCCGACGTGGCGGCGATCGCCCGCCATCGCGCGCCGTCCAACGCCGAGTTCGGCGTGATCACGACGATCGAGACACTGCTGGAGTTCCCTGGCCGACCCGCGTGACGGATGCCGGGGCGTAGCGTGGGCGCATGCTCACGATTCCCACGGTCACCCTCAACGACGACACGGCCTTCCCCGAGCTCGGACTCGGCACCTACAACCTGCGCGGCGACGACGGCGTCGAGGCCATGGTCGCGGCGATCGACAGCGGCTACCGGCTGCTGGACTCGGCGGTGAACTACCAGAACGAGACCGAGGTGGGCGAGGCGGTGCGCCGCAGCGGCATCCGCGACGAGCTCATCGTCACCACGAAGCTCCCCGGACGGGACCACGGCTACGACAAGACCCTCGCCAGCGCCGCCGGCTCGCTCGAGCGTCTGGGGCTGGACCGCATCGACCTCTACCTCATCCACTGGCCGAACCCCTCGGTGGATCAGTACGTCGACAGCTGGCGGGCGATGATCGAGCTGCGCGAGCGCGGCACGGTGCAGAGCATCGGCGTCTCGAACTTCACGCAGCAGATGCTCGAACGACTGGTCGACGAGACCGGCGTCGTGCCGGCGGTGAACCAGGTGGAGCTTCACCCCTACTTCCCCCAGGCCGAGCTGCGGGCGTTCCACGAAGCGCAGGGCATCCGCACCGAGAGCTGGAGCCCGCTCGCCCGGCGCAGCGAGCTGCTGGCGGAGCCGGTGCTCGCCGACATCGCCGCCGCGCACGGGGTCACCCCGACGCAGGCGGTGCTGCGGTGGCACACGCAGATCGGGTCCACCCCCATCCCGAAGTCCGCGAGCGCCGAGCGCCAGCGCGAGAACGCCGATGTCTTCGGCTTCGCGCTGACCGACGACGAGATCGCGGCCCTGAGCGCGTTGGAGCGGGGACGTCTCTGGGACGGTGACCCCGAGACCCACGAGGAGATGTGACGCGCGGATGCCGATGCCTCCGGCATCCGGTCACTGCGTCGCGAGCCACTGCGCGAAGGTGACGGTGCCGCGGTCGGCGTCGGGCCCCGGCAGCAGCGTGCCGTCGCGCTGCGCGCGGCCGAGCGGCCCCGGGAGCGGAAAGGCAGGGAGCGGGCCGTGGTGGCCCGTCGCCCGCGCGTAGCCGCGGACCATCGCCACCAGTGACTCCTCCTGCGGTCCGGCGAGGTCCCGCGCCCACCCTGCGGGCGGTGCCTCGGCGAGGTCGACCAGCCGCGCGGCGACGTCGTCGAGCGAGACCGGCTGGGTGCGCATCCGGGGTGCCAGGTGCAGGGGACCGATGCGCGCCGACGCGAACATCTGCGCGGCGAAGTCGTGGAACTGCGTCGTCCGCAGGATCGTCCACGGCACCGCGCCGGCGGTGATGAGCGCCTCCTGCGCGACCTTGCCGGCGTAGTAGCCGTGCGGCGCCCGATCGCAGTTGACGATGGACAGCGCCACGTGGTGGCCGACCCCGACCGCGCCCTCCGCGGCGAGCAGGCGGCCGGTGCTGGCGCGGAAGAACTCCTCGCTCGTCCGCGCATCGAGGGTGGTGACGTTGAGGGTGTCGATGACGACGTCGACGCCCTGGAGCGCCTCGCGCAGCCCATCGCCGGTCGTCGCGTCGGCTCCGGCGCCGCGCGTCGCGATCGCGACGTCGTGGCCACGGGAGCGGGCCACCTCCACCACGCGGCGGCCGGCGGTGCCCGTGCCGCCCGCGACGGCGATCCTCACGACGCGGCTTCCGCGATGCTCGCCACCAGGACGTCGAGGGACGGGTTCAGGGTCAGCATGACGATCACTCCCGCGCCGGCTCGGGGTGCCGGCGGTCTCCGGCGATCCTCAGTATTCAGCAGCGGGAAGCGGCGAGGCAAGCGTCGCGTGGATGCGAAGCCCTGATCACACCGTCATCCCGCTCCCACGGATCGCTCAGCGCGGACAGGGGGCCCGTCCAGAAACACCCTGCACAGTGGTACACCGCGCCCGGCCCGAGGGCGCGGCGCCGCCCTGCCGGCGCACGTCCCGAACGAAACGTACGCTTCGCCATGCCTTCAGCCCCCACATCAGCCCTGTCGCGCCGCGCCCTGCGCGTCGCGCGCCGCCGTCGCGTCCGCGCCCGCATCACCGCGACCCTGGCGGTGGCCTCCGGCATCGCCCTCGGGGGTGTGCTGACCTCCGGCGCGGCCGCCGTCGCCGCAGAGCTGCCGATCGTCGACGCCGCGGTCGCCCCCACCCTGCAGGAGGTGGCCGACGACGCGCAGGCGACGGTGGATGCCGCGCACGCGGCGCTGGCCGCCGCCGACGCGCTCACCGCAGAGGTGGCGCAGTCGGGGCTGGAGGTCGAGGGTGTCGTCGAGGTCGACACGGACGAACTGCACACGGCGCTCGAGGAACTCGACGACGCTGAGGGCGTGCAGCTGCTGCGGGAGATGGAGGCGGTGGAGGTCATCGACGACCACGTCGATGACGTGACCACCGAGACCGCCGACCTGCGTGCCCGGTTCGACCTCGCCCGGCAGCAGAAGGCCGAGGCCGAGGCGGCAGCAGCGGCGGCACAGGCCGAGGCGGAGGCTGCGGCCGCGCTCGCCGCGGCCAACACGCCCGACGGCGCCCGGGCGACCGCCGCGCACCTCGCAGCGACGCAGTATGGCTGGGGAAGCGACCAGTTCCAGTGCCTGAACTCGCTCTGGCAGAAGGAGTCGGACTGGAACTACCAGGCCGTCAATCCCTCCAGTGGCGCCACCGGCATTCCGCAGTCCCTGCCCGGGGACAAGATGGCCGCGGCCGGCCCGGATTGGCAGACGAACGCCACCACGCAGATCCGGTGGGGGCTGGACTACATCGCCCGTGCGTACGGCACGCCCTGCACGGCGTGGGCGCACTCGCAGGCGACCGACTGGTACTGAGCGCGCTCAGTGCGGCGCGTGGTACTCGCTCTCGCCGCGCTTCCAGTACCCCTTCGCCACGAAGGTGTCGGAGGGCAGCGCCCACCGCTCCTGCAGCAGGGCGCGGGCAGGTCTGACGATCGCCTGTTCCGCCGCGACGAACGCGAAGACGTCGCCGAGCGGGCGGTCGTCGGTGCCGAGGGCCTCCAGGCGTTCGGTCAGCGCGCTGCCGGCGGGGGTCGTTCCCCGGTGCAGCTGCTCCACCACCACTCCCGGGGGAGCGTCGATCGGCAGCTCGTGCTCGGCGTCGACGACCTCCACCATGATGCGGCCGGCGGCGGCGGCGTCCATGGTGCGCGCGAACCGGCGCATCGCCGGCACCGCCGTCTCGTCTCCGGCGAGGAACCAGGCATCGGGCCTGCCCTCGATCATCATCGAGCCGCGCGGGCCGCCCACGCCGGCGACGGCGCCGATGGGAGCGTGTGCCGCCCACTGCGCCGCGACACCGCCGTCGTGAACGGCGAACTCCAGCTCCAGCCAGCCGCCGTCGGGCTCCCACGCCAGCGGCGTCAACTCGCGATTCGGGGCCGCGCGCAGCTCCTCCGCCGAGGTGGGAGCGACGTCGGGGAAGAACACCCGGATGTGGTCGTCCGAACCCGGCGAGTCGAATCCGATCAGATCGGCGCCCTCCAGCCGAATCCGCACGTAGGTGGGCGTGATCCACGTCCGCGCGGCCAGTCGCGCCGTGCGGAACCGCAGGTCGAGGCGCTGGCGTCCTAGGCGGAAAGAGCTCACCGGAGTCGACGTCGTCATGAAGGTTAGGCTAGCCTATCCAAGGTCCGTGGCGAGAGAACGCTGCCGGACACGATCCGAACCACATCGACGTGGGCGTGGGGAGTGCCGCCGTCTGCTGCGTCGCGCCCGGTGCCCGTCGCCTCCAGGAGATGACACACGCATGAGCACGACCCGCCCGCTGATCGCGGCATCCCTCGCCCTCGTCACCGCCGCGGCCCTCACCGGCTGCGCCACCGGAACGGAAGAGGTCGCGGCCGATGCGCCTGCCGCCTCCGACGCCGGCACGGTGACCTTCTCGTGGGACCGCAACACCGCCGGTGAGGACGAGGAGCCCGCGTACGAGGAGACGACCGTCGAGGTTCCCAAGAACCCCGAGACCATCGTCGTGTTCGACATGGCGAGCCTCGACACCATCGGTGCGCTCGGCGCTGAGGTCGCGGGCGCACCGCTGGACTCCGTGCCCGACTACCTGCAGGAGCACCTCGCCGACGACGCGTTCAACGCCGGCACGCTCTTCGAGGCAGACCTCGTCGCGATCGAGGCGCAGCAGCCCGACCTGATCGTCATCGGCGGCCGCTCGGCGGGCCTCTTCGAGGACCTCAACGAGATCGCTCCGACGGTCGACCTCAGCATCGCGGGGTCCTTCGAGGAGACTCTCGAGCGCAACACGACCTTCCTCGGCGAGGTGCTGGGCGCCGAGGACGAGGCCGCCGAGGCCCTCGCCCAGCTCGAAGACGGCATCGCCGAGGCCCGGGCCGTCACGGTCGACGCCGGCACTGGCCTGGGACTGATGGTCTCCGGCGGCCGGCTCAACGCGATGGCGCCGTCCGAGGGCGACGCCACCGGACGCAACGCCCGCGGCGGACTCATCTACGACGTCTTCGGCGTCGAGCCGGTCGTCGAGGACGTCAAGGGCGCCACGCACGGCGAGCCGGTGTCGTTCGAGTTCCTGCTCGAGCACAACCCCGACTACCTCTGGGTCGTCGACCGCGACGCCGCGACCGCCGCCGAGGGCGCTCAGGCCGCCGCGACCGTGCTCGACAATGACATCGTCAACCAGACCACGGCCTTCCAGAACGACCAGATCGTCTACCTCGACCCCACCGCCTGGTACATCGTCTTCGGTGGCATCCAGACGACTCAGATCATGATCGACGACGTGCTGCAGATCGCCGAGTGAGGATCTGACCCGAAGGATCCCCCGCGGTGACCGCAACATTGTCTGCGCCGACGAGCGCTCCCACCCGCACCCGCCCCCGGCGGACGTGGGTGGGGGCGCTCATCGGCGTCGCCCTCGTCGTGCTCGCCGCCGCGAGCCTGTTCATCGGCGTCTCGGACGTGTCTCCGACGGCGCTTGTGGAGGGCGGCGCCGACAGCGACGCCGCGTTCCTGCTGGTGGCCAGCCGCATCCCCCGCACGGTCGCGGTGCTCCTCGTCGGCGCATCGCTCGGCATCGCCGGACTCATCCTGCAGATGCTGGTGCGCAACAAGTTCGTCGAGCCGGGGACGACCGGCGTGACCGAGTTCGCGACGCTCGGGATGCTCGTGGCGATCCTCTTGTGGCCGGGCATGGCGATGATGGGCAAGATGGGCATCGCCGCCCTCTTCGGGCTCATCGGCACGTGGGTGTTCATGCGGGTCATCCGCGCCGTCCCGGTTCGTCAGCTGGTGCTGGTGCCGCTGGTGGGCATCATGCTCGGCGGCATCGTCGGCGCCGTGACGACCTTCTTCGCCTACCGGCTGGACCTCCTGCAGTCGCTGTCGCAGTGGGCGCAGGGGAGCTTCGCCACCATCATGGCGGGCCGCTACGAGTACGTCTGGGTCGCCGGTGTCATGGTCGTCGTGGCATGGATCGCCGCCGACCGGTTCAGCGTCATCGGCCTGGGCGAGGACTTCGCCACGAACCTGGGGCTCGACTACCGCCGCGTCGTCGGGATCGGCATGGTCGTCGTCGCCGTCATCACGGCGGCGGTGCTCGTGACGGCGGGCATGATCCCGTTCCTCGGGCTCGTGGTCCCCAACATCGTGAGCCTCATCATCGGCGACAACGTCCGCCGCTCGATCCCGTGGGTAGCCGGCCTCGGCGCGCTGTTCGTGATCGCGTGCGACATCCTCGCCCGGGTCATCCGCTTCCCCTATGAGATCCCGCTGTCGGTCATCGTGGGGGTCATCGGGGCGGGCCTGTTCCTCTGGCTCCTCCTGCGGAAGGGCAGCCGTGCGCACTGATCTCGCTCCGCGGCACAGCGATGCCACCCCGGCCGAGGGCGGTCGCGGCATCCGCGCGCGCGCAGCCTCGGCGTGGGCCCGCCCCGGCCTGCGGCTGGCCGCGCTCGCCGTGGTCGTCGTCGTGCTCATCGCCCTGTACCTCTTCACCGCGGTCCCGGGGTCCCTCGCCTTCGCCCTGAAGATCCGCAGCGCCAGCGTCGTGGCGATGGTCGTCGTCGCGGTGGCCGTGGGTGTGTCGACGGTCGTCTTCCACACCATCACGCAGAACCGCATCCTGACGCCCTCGATCATGGGCTTCGACGCGTTCTACCTGCTGATCTCCACGGTCATCGTCTTCACCCTCGGATCCACAGCGTTCCTGCGCACCGATCCCGTCGTGCTGTGGCTGGTGCAGGTGGCCGTCATGGTCGCCTTCAGCGTCTTCCTCTTCACCTGGCTTTTCGGGGGCAAGCGACGCTCGATCCACCTCATGCTGCTCGTGGGGATCGTGCTGGGCACCTTCTTCCGCAGCTTCACGGAGTGGATGCAGCGGATGCTGGACCCGCTGGACTTCCAGGTGCTCACCGACACCGCCTTCGCCTCGCTCACCCGGCCGGACGAGACGCTGCTGCTGCTCACCGGAATCCTGGTCCTCCTCGGCTGCCTGGCCGTCGTGCCGCTGCTGAACACCCTCGACGTCCTCACCCTGGGGGAGCCCGCCGCGGTGGGACTGGGCGTCAACCACAAGCGGGTCATCATGGCCCTCTTCGCGATCGTGTCGGTGATGGTCGCGGCATCCACCGCACTCGTCGGACCGATCCTCTTCTTCGGACTCATCGTCGCCAACCTCGCGTACTCGTACGCCGGAACGTTCCGTCACCGATGGGCCCTCCCGACCGCCGCCCTTCTCGGCGTGCTGTGCCTGGTCGGCGGGCAGCTGCTGCTCGAGCGCGTCTTCGCGTTCGGTGCGAGCCTGTCGATCGTGATCGAGTTCGCCGGGGGCCTGTTCTTCCTCTACCTCGTGCTGCGAAAGGGGGCACGATGATCGTGCTCGACGGCGTCACCAAGCGCTACAACCGGCAGACCGTGCTCGACGACGTGTCGATCACCCTCGGTGCGGAGGGCGTGACGGCGCTCATCGGACCCAACGGCGCCGGCAAGTCGACGCTGTTCGCGCTGGTCGGCCGGCTCATCGCGGCGGATGCCGGCACCGTCACCGTCGACGGCATGGATGTGCGCACCGCCTCGTCGGCGGAGCTCGCCAAGACCCTCGCGGTGCTGCGGCAGGACAACCACATCGCCGCGCGCCTGACGGTGCAGGACCTCGTGGAGTTCGGGCGCTTCCCCCACTCGAAGGGGCGCCTGACGGTGGAGGACCGCGAGCAGATCGACCGAGCCATCGCCTACCTCGATCTCGAGGCCTTCCGCAGCCGGTTCCTCGACGAGCTCTCCGGCGGTCAGCGTCAGCGCGCGTTCATCGCGATGGTGCTCGCCCAGGACACCAAGTACGTGCTGCTGGACGAACCCCTCAACAACCTCGACGTACGGCACATGACCGAGATCATGAAGCTCGTGCGGCGCATGGCCGACGAGCTCGGCAAGGTCGTGGTGGTCGTGCTGCACGACATCAACTTCGCGGCGACCTACTCCGACCGCATCGTGGCGATGCGCGACGGCCGTGTCGTCGCCGACGCCCCGGTCGCCGAGATCATGCGGCCCGAGGTGCTCGGCGAGGTGTACGAGACGCCGGTGGACGTGCGGGAGATCGACGGCCGCCCGGTCGCGCTGTACTACTCCTAGACGCGCGGGCGCCGAGACGTGCGGTCGCCGCAGATCACAGCTGCGCGCCGTCGTCATCGCGGTCGTAGATGCCCGTGCTGCGCCCGCGCCACGACTCGTAGGCGATGAGCCAGCCGATCGAGACCACGCCGGCCAGCAGCACGCCGAGCCAGACGTTGCCCATCAGCATGCCGAACAGCACCCCGAGCACGAGCAGCAGCGCGCTGCCTGCGATCCATCCGGTGCGGCCGCGTGGCCAGCCGGAGCCGCTGCGGGGGTCGGTCATGCCGCCAGCCTACGCGTGGTGCCGGCTGCGGTCGCGCCGGTGCGGCATCCTCCACCGCTTGCGCGGCGCTGTGCGGAGCCCGCATCACGACGGTGCGTTCACCGCCACCATCCAGGGGACGCCGAATCGATCGCTCAGCATGCCGAAGCGGCCACCCCAGGGCGGCGGTTCGAAAGGCAGGGTCACGGTGCCGCCGTCGGCCAGGGCGTCCCAGAAGCCCTGCAGCCGCCCCTCGTCGTCGCCGCTGACCGATACGGCCATGCCCGCCGGTGCGGCGTAGGGGAGCATGCGGGGCGTGTCCGAGCCCATGAGCACGAAGCCGTCGGGCGTGGTGAGCTGGGCGTGCATGACGAGGTCCCGCTCGGCGGGGTCCTGCGCCATGCCCTCGAACTCGCCGAACGTCGAGATCTGCAGGTCGCCGCCGAAGACGCCCTGGTAGAACGTCATGGCGGTACGGGCCTGGTCGCGGAACGACAGGTAGGGGTTGAGGGCGGCCATGTCGCTCCCTCTCCTGGAGGTGGATGCCGCGCCGGGCGCGCGATGGGTCCAGTGTGAGCCGCGCCAGGGCGCCTCGCAAGGGCGACCGTCAGCGGTCGCGGTGGTCCTCGGGGTGCAGACGCGGGCCGCGGCGCTGCTCGCGCACGCCGCTGGCGTAGATGAGCCGGATCACGCGCTGGCGGTGGCCGGCCCAGGGTTCGAGAAGCTCCAGCATCCCGTCGTCGTCGACGCGATGGCCGGTCAGGGCGTTGCCCACCTCGTGGGCGAGGTGATAGTCGGCGACGCTGACGGCGTCGGGGTCGCCGAGGGCGCGGATACGGGTCTCCGCGGAGGTCCAGACGCCGATGCCCCGCAGGCTCATGAGGATGCGGTCGACGGCCTCGCCACCGCCGGCCGCCATGACCGCCGCGATCAGGGAATCGCCGCGCCGGGCGGCCTCAACCACCGTGCGGGCCTGCGGCGGCTCGACGCCGGCGCGGTGCCAAGCCCAGCTCGGGATGCGCCGCCAGCCCTCGATCGTCGGCGGCGCGAACATGGGTTTCGGGGTGGGGCCGGGCGCCCGCTCCCCGAACCAGGTGACCAGCGAGCGCCACGCGCCGAACGCCTGCATGACCGTGACCTTCTGCTCGACGATCGCGCTCGCGAGCGCGTCGAAGACCAGGTCGGTTCGGCCGATGCGCAGGTCGGGGTGGCGCCGGTGCACCTCGGCGATGAGGGGATGCCGCCCGGCGTCGAAGCCGGTGGGGTCGTCGAGCCCGCCGCACAGCGCCGGCAGCTGGTGCAGCGCCCACTCGGCTCCAGGCCCCCACGCCGCTGCCCGGATGCGGTCGCGGCCGGTGCGGATCGCGAGGGTGGCGACGCCCTCCGGCGTGCGGCTGGCCCGCCACAGTACCGACCCGTCAACGGCGAAGGTCGGATCACCGGCGCCGTGGCGCTGGTAGCGGATCGCCCGCGCCGCATCGATGGGCACGCGCGGCCGGTACTCGGTCTCGATGGGTCGCGCGTCGGGGAGAGCAGCCGGGGCCGGAGCCGGGGTCGCTGCCGCTCGCGGCATCCCTCGCGCCTGCACCGTGGTCATGCCGTCACCCTACGCGCACCCCGCCGACATCCCGCTGAGTGGGCGGGCGCGCGGGCGGCACTCCCCGCCGGTTCGTCGCCGGTGGTCGCGGCCGGCGTGCTCGCCTGTCGCGAATCGCGGTCTGGCGGGCCGGTAGGCGACCGTTTGCGACGGGCGAGCGAGGGCGGCACTCGCCGAGGGCTCGCCGGTGGTCGCGGCCGGCGTGCTCGCCTGTCGCGAATCGCGGTCTGGCCGGCCCGCGAGCGACCGTTTGCGACGGGCGAGCGGGGGCCAGAGGCCCCGGGGACGGGTGAGGCGGCCGGCGTCAGAAGCGGTCGGGGGAGGGGCTGCCGTGGCCGTAGCGGATCACGACGTCGGCGTGCCGGTCGAACCGGTAGCCGACACCCCGCACCGTGCGGACGATGTCCTCGTAGCGGCCGAGCTTCGCGCGCAGGCGCCGCACGTGCACGTCGATCGTGCGCTCGCCGGGGGTCTCGTCGTCGCCCGTGCCCTGCCAGAGCGACGAGACGAGCTCGGCGCGCTCGATCGTGCGGCCCTCTCGCAGCACCAGGTACTGCAGCAGCTCGAACTCCTTGAAGGTGAACGCGGCGGACGCGCCGTCGATGAGTACCCGCTTGCGGGAGATGTCGACGGTCACACCGCCCGGCGCGGCATCCTCGTCGGGCTCGTCCTGCTGGGTGCGCGCGACGGCGCTCGGCTCGTGCAGCGCCAGCCGCACGACGTCGACGTCGCGGCCACCCGCCCCGGCGGGGGCGAGGGCGACGGTGGCGTAGGTCTCGGCGTGGGGCGCCAGCTCGCCGAGCGTGCGGCGCAGGGCGGCAACGAGCGCGGACAACGACACGCCGTCCTGCGCGGCCTTGAGCTCGTTGATGCCGACGTACAGGGCGAAGCCGCGCGGCGCGGTGCCGGCGGGGACGGGCCGGGCCGCCGGCGGTGCGGCAGGCTCCGCGGACGGGCGAGCGGTCGCGGCGGACGGGCGAGCGGCAGCCGGGGCGACGTCTTCGACGGCGCGAAGGTGACGGGCGGTGGTCGGGCGGTCCAGAAGGGCGATGTTCGACATGGGAGTTCGGTCCTAGCGAGTGGAACCCGGGCGGTGCGCCTGGAACGGGTTCGGGTGTGCGTTGCGGAGCCCGGTGGGGCCGTGTGTCGAAGCAGCGAGTGGCGCGGGGGTGGGCGCTCAGCGCGGTGCTCGGGGGCTCGGTCGCGTCGCTCAGATCAGAGGTGCGACAGGAACCCGGCGGGGGTCATCGTGTCAGCGACACATTCGGCAACACATGACAGCGCGGCCGGGCATCATCATGCCGGCAGTCCCGTTCGCCTCCCAGGCGGACAGAGAGCGTGCGTTGTCAGTCATGTGGCCGATTATGACCCACTGGGTCGGAATGCGTCAAACCGCTCAGCGATCCCGGCTGCCGGATGACGAAATATGACAGAGTGCTCAGTCGTCGGGGGAGTGCTTTGCGGCCGCTCACAGCCGTGCGCGTCCGCGGCCCCACGCCCGCGGGCAAGGCGTAGCCTGGCCGCATGAAGGACCTGCGCTTCGAGAATCAGGCCGATGCGTCCCGATGGGCCCTGCTGCGCGGCGACGAGCTGCTGAGCGTGCTGGACTACCGCGACGACGGCCGCACCATCGCCATGACCCGCGCCTACACGGTGCCCACGCACCGCGGCCACGGCTATGCCGGCGACGTGGTGTCACGCGCCGTCGCCGAGATCGAGGCCCGCGGCGACCGCACCGTGATCCCCACCTGCTGGTACGTCGCCGACTGGTTCGAGGGGCACCCCGAGCACCGCGGCATCCTGCGCACCGCCCGCACCGCCTGAGCCCGCCGGTCGCCCTACGCGCGGCGTGGGCGTTCGTCAACCCCGTGCGGGCGGATCGGGGGAGGGTCAGAGTGGAAGAGCGACGAGAGGAGCGCACCATGACTGACCACGCGGACCACGAGCTGCCCGAGGGAGTGATCAACGCGGACCCGCCGGGAGGCTGGGAAGGCATCGACGACATCGAGGCGCGAGAGCGGAACGCCGACTCCGTCGGGTCGCCGAATCTGACCGATGCGCCCGTGGACGTCGGCGACGTGGAGTCGCCCGCACCGTCCCGAGGCGCCGATCCCGATCTGGGAGTGGAGGAATCATGACAGAGCGCGAGAACGAGTTCGACAACACCGGCGGCAATCAGCCCGACAAGGGCGGCGTCGACGAGGCAGCCCTCCGCGAGACGGCGGCGGACAGCCCCGACGCGGTCGATCCGGCCGAGCAGAGCAGCGACGGGCCGGACGGCGTGCCCGCTCCGGTGGACGGCTCCGCGGCGCCGGCGCCCGCACCGAGCCACGAGGCCGTCGGCATCGGCGTGACCGACGACGGCGGCGAGCACTACGGCCAGGACGAGAACCGTGGCACGCTCACCGTCAGCGAGACGCAGCGGGCCGATCTCTCCGGCGAGCAGGAGCAGCGCCTTCCGGCGATGGCGCAGAACAACGCGTCCGAGGTGGACAAGGTCGCGGGAATCGTCGCTCAGACGCGCTCGGACGTCGCCACAGAGCCGCACGAGCGCATCGTCGAGGTGCTGCACCAGCGTCTCGAGCAGTCCGGCATCCGCCTGCCCGACGACGAGATCGCCGAACTGGCGCGTCAGGTCTCTACGGGCTGAACGCCGAGCTCGGCGAGAATCGCGCGGGCGGCGGGGGCCGCGTCGCGGATCATCGTCTCGTGGCCGTGGCCGGGAATCTCGACGACCCTGGTGCGCAGCGCCGTTGCCACCCTGGCGCACCACGCCCGGGGGCACACGACGTCGTTCTCGCCGCGGATGACCAGCGCGGGGGCCGCGACCTTCGGGTAGGAGCGCTCCGGGCGGTGCGCGAGCATCGCCCGGGTCTTGCGCCGCAGGTGCGGTCCCGCGCGCAGGTACTCGCGGGCTCCGAGGATCAGCACCTTCGGACTCTCCACGAGCAGGTCCAGCGCCAGGCGGCCCAGCTGCGGCAGGGCGCCTCGGGCTGCGGCATCCACCGTCGGAGCGACAAGCACGACGCGATCGACGAGTGAGGGATGCCGCGCCGCCAGCTCCGTGACGACCTGCGTGCCCATCGAGTGGCCGATGGCGACGAGCTCGCGGTCGGCCGGCTCGTGCTGACGCAGGTAGGCGCCGACCAGATCGGCGAGCCTTTCGATCGACGGCACGCGCGGCGGCTCCTCGGCCGCGCCGAACCCCGGCAGGTCCACCGCCAGCACCCGTCCGTGCGGCTCGAGGTGCTCGATGAGGTCGCCGAAGACGCCGCGGCCCATGCCGATGCCGTGCACGAGCAGGAATGTGCGCGCCCCCGTGCCGCTCGCCTCGACGACCAGCTGCGCTGCGTCGTGGGTGAACACGGTCACCTTGCCGTCGGGGTCGTTCGGTGCCGGTTCTGCCACGCTCCGACAGTAGGGGCTGGAAGCGCCCCCATCCTGAGCGTACGGTGACCGCATGTGCCGCAACATCCACACTCTGCACAACTTCGAACCCGCCGCCACCGATGACGAGGTGCACGCCGCCGCGCTGCAGTATGTGCGCAAGATCGCCGGCACGGCGAAGCCCTCCAAGGCCAATCAACAGGCCTTCGACCGCGCCGTCGCCGACGTGGAGCATGCGACGCGGCATCTGCTGGCCGATCTCGTCGCCGTGGCGCCGCCGAAGAATCGCGAGGACGAAGCGGCCAAGGCGCGCGCCCGGGCGGAGAAGGCAGGACGCTACGCGCCGCGCGTGGCCTGACGCCGCCGCCGGCGCGGCTGGTCCAGTCCGATGTGGATGCGGGTGCGCTTGCGCTCCACGACGATGAAGACCGACCCGACGACCCACAGCGGCACCTGGGTGAGGAAGGCGAGGCGGAAGGCGTCCAGCGTGTAGGTCTCCGGGGTGCCCGCCCCCTGCAGGTCCAGGGCCACCCCGATCAGGAACACCGCGATGAGGCCGGCGAGAAACCCGCCGGAGTTGGTGATGCCCGTCGCCGTGCTGAGCCGGTGCGAAGGGTTGTGCGTGCGGGCGTGGTCGAAGGCCACCATCGATGCCGGGCCGCCCATCGCCAGCGCGACGGCGAGGCCGAGCAGCATCCACAGCGGAGCGGGTCCGGGCTGGGCGATCACGATCAGCCAGGCCACGGCCTGCACCGCGATGGCGGGCAGTACCAGCGCCCGGGAGCGGAGCGTCGGCACCCGGGTCGACAGCGACCCCACGATCGGCCCGATCAGGATGCCGGCCAGGACGTACACGGTCGTCACGAGCGCCGCCTGCCCCTGTGACAGGCCTTCCCCCGCGGTGAGGAAGGGGAAGCCCCACAGCATGACGAACGCCGACCCGGCGAAGGGCGTCGTGAAGTGCGACCAGAAGGCGAGGCGCGTGCCCGGGTGCGACCAGGCGGCGCGGATGCCGACGCGGTTGTCGACGGCCGACGTGACGACCCGGATCGCGCCGGTGTCGGTGTCGACGGTGACATCGCGGTCGCGGTCGGGCGGGTGGTTGCGGATGACGGCGAACACGAGCACCGCGAACAGCACGCCGAGCCCCGCAACGCTGCCGAAGGCGATGGACCAGGTCGTCGCGTGCAGCAGCGCCGCGAGCGGCACGACGGCCACGATCTGCCCGAGCTGGCCGACGATGCCCGTCACCTGCACCATGACGGGACCGCGCTGGGACGGGAACCACGTCGCGATGAGGCGCAGCACGCTGGGGAAGACGGCCGCGTCGCCGGCGCCGAGCAGCATGCGGGCGGCGATCGCGATGCCGACATTCGGCGACAGTGCCATCACGAGCTGGCCGACGGCCATGAGCAGCATGCCCGCCGTGATGAGAGGGCGCGCGCCGTACCGGTCGAGCATGAGCCCCACCGGGATCTGCATGGCCCCGTACACGCCGAGCTGGATGACGGCGAACATCGACAGCGTCGAAGCATCGATGTCGAAGCGATGCGCGGTGTCCACCCCCACCGCCGACAGCGAGGTGCGGTTGACCACCGAGAGGATGTAGGCGGCGACGCCGACCCCCCAGATCGTCCAGCCGCGCCAGGTGGGCGAGGCGGAGGGGAAGACGGTGGTCACGGCGGAACAGCCTACGCGGGCGATCCTCCAGGGCGATGTCGGAGGGTCCGGTTAGCGTGAAGACATGCGAATCCTGCACACCTCCGACTGGCACATCGGGCGGACCTTCCACGGTCACTCCACGCTCGATGCGCTCCGTGGCGTGCTCGACGCGCTGGTGTCGCAGGTGCGCGAGAACGACGTCGACGTCGTGATCGTGGCGGGCGACGTGTTCGACTCGGCAACGCCCGCGGCCGGCTGCTATGCCCTGCTCAGCGACACCCTCGCCGCGCTCGCCGACACCGGAGCGCAGGTGGTCGTCACGAGCGGCAACCACGATTCCGCCGCCCGCCTCGGCTTCCAGTCCGCCCTGCTGCGGCCCGGCGTGCACGTCGTCACCGACCCGCAGACGGTGGGAACGCCGATCACGGCGACCGACGAGGACGGGCCGGTGCACATCTACGGCATCCCGTTCCTCGAGCCCGCGCTGCTGCGTCACACCTGGCCGGGCGTGCGGTGCCAGGCCGACGTGGTCGCCCACGCGATGGACCTCGTCCGCGCCGACCTGGCCCACCGTGAAGGCGAGCGGTCGGTCGCCGTGGCCCACTGCTTCGCCGCGGGCGTGGAGCCGACGCCGCACCTCGAGCGGGACATCCAGCAGGGCGGACTCGACGTCGTGCCGCTGTCGACCTTCGACGGCGTCGACTACATGGCGCTGGGGCACATCCACGGCCGGCAGCGGCTCTCCGAGCGCGTGCGGTACGCGGGCGCCCCGCTGCACTACAGCTTCGGCGAGGGCAACAAGCCACGCGGGTCGTGGCTGGTCGACCTGGATGCCGGCGGCCTCGCCGCCGTGACATGGCTCGAGCTTCCCGTGCCCCGACGCCTGACCACGCTGGTAGGGCCGCTCGACGAGCTGCTGAGCGACGAGCGCTTCGCCGAGTACGAGGGCGACTGGGTGTCCGTGGAGTACACCGACACCTTGCCGCAGCGCGATCCGATGCGCCGGCTGCAGGAGCGGTTCTCGCACTGCGCCTGCGTCGCGCACCGGCCCGCGAACGCTGCGGCTGACGATGGCCGCAGCTACGCCCAGCGGGTGCGGTCGGCCCGCAGCGACCGTGAGCTGCTCGACGCCTTCCTCCGCCACGTGCGCGAGGGCGACGGTGCCAGCGACCGCGAGACGGCGCTCATCGACGAGATGCTCGACGACCGCACGCTCGCCGAGGCCGCGACGTGAAGCTGCACCGCCTCGACCTCACCGGGTTCGGCCCTTTCCTCACGACGCAGACGGTGGATTTCGATGCCTTCGAGCGCGACGGGATCTTCCTGATCTCGGGCCGCACCGGGGCGGGCAAGTCGAGCATCCTCGACGGGGTCAGCTTCGCGCTGTACGGCAGCGTGCCGCGTTACGAATCCGGCGACAAGCGGCTGCGCAGCGACCACTGCGCACCAGAGGACCCCACCCGGGTTCGCCTGGAGTTCACCGTCGGCGACCGCCGGTGGCGGGTGACGCGCGCGCCGGAGTACCAGCGGCCGGCACGACGCGGCGGGGGCCTGACGACTGAGCCCACCAGCGCCGAGCTCGAAGAGCAGGTCGATGGGGTCTGGATCGGCCGGGCTGCCAAGCCGCGAGATGTGGGGCTGGCCCTCGACGAGATCCTCGGTCTCAACGCCCAGCAGTTCCAGCAGGTCATCCTGCTGGCGCAGAACAAGTTCTCCCGCTTCCTCCTCGCTTCCGGCAGCGAGCGCCAGCCGCTGCTGCGCACCCTGTTCGGTACGCGCCGCTACGAGGACTACGTCCGCGCGCTCGGTGAGCGCAGCAAGACGGCACAGGCCGCGCTCGATACCCTCGGCGAGCACGCCCGCACCTTGCTCGATCTGGCCGAACGCCTCATCGACGAGCAGGGGCTGGGGGGAGAGGGCGACACCCCGGCCGACCTGGCGGGGCGTCGCGATGCGGCGGTGCTCGCCGTGCAGCGCGCCGAGTACCGACTCGACACCCTCACCCGCGCGCGCGCCGATGCCGACCGGGCATTCGCCGATGCCACGACCGCCCACGCCGCCGCCGTCGCGCTCGCGCGCGCCCACGCCGACCTCGCCCAGGCGAGGCAGCGGCTGACGGCTCTCGAGGCCGAGACGGCCGACGTCGCGGCCGACCGGGCCACGCTCGACCGCGCGCGTGCCGCAGAGGCGGTGCGCTCGACGCTCGAGGCCGCCGATCGGGCGGAGAAGGCCGCGACCGATGCTGCCGCTGCCGTGGCTGTGGCGGAGAGCGCCTGGCGGGACGCGGCGCCCGACGCCGAGGCCGACACCGACCTCGCGGCGCTCGACGAGCGACTCACCGGCGACCTCGCCGTGTGGGCCGTCGCCGCCCAGCAGGAAGCGCAGCTGCCGCTGCGCGAGGCCGAACTCGCCGCTGCAGGGGAGCGGGTGACGGAGCTGGTTCAGGAGCTCGCCACGCTCGACGCGCAGCGGGCACAGATCCCCGAGGAGCGCACGAGGCTCGAGGGACTCCTCGCCGACGCCCGCGCCGCTGCGGCCGTCGCCGACGGGGCACGCCGCCAGCGCCACGACCTCGCCGCCCGCGCCGCCGCCGCCGGCGAGGCTGAGACGCTCGCCGACGCTCTGCGCGAGCGGGAGACCGCTCATGCCGAGGCCGCCAAAGCGTCCGCACAGGCCGGCGCGACGGTGGCAGAGCTGCTGCAGCGCCGGCTCGACGGATACGCCGGCGAGCTGGCGGCTGCCCTGGTCGATGGGGAGGCCTGCGCGGTCTGCGGCTCGACGTCGCATCCCCACCGCGCCGAGCGCGGCGCGCAGCCGGTCACCGACGAGCTGGTCGCGGCTGCCGAGAGCGATCGCGACGCCGCCCTCGCCGCCGAGCGCGCGGCCGCAGAAGCCGCCGCCACCGCACGTGCCGCCCACGCCGATGCCGCTGCCCGCGCCGGGGGCGAACGGAGAGAAGAGCTGCAGGCCCGGCTGAGTGCCGCAGAAGAAGCGCTCCACGCAGCGACCGCCGCAGAGCAGCGCGCGCAGCAGCTCGAGGCCCAGCGTCGGGAGCTCGTGGAACTCGAGGTCGCGTCGCAGGCGGCACGCGACCTGCTCGCCGCCGACCTGAACGCCGCGCGCGAGACGGTCGCCGCCCTCGAATCGAGCCTGGCCGACCTCCGCGCGGCGGTGGCCGATGCGCGCGGCACCTCTGCCACCGTGGCCGAGCGGGCGGCCGCCGCCCGGCTGCAGCGCGACGCCGCGCGCGCCTGTCACTCCGCGCGAGCCGCGTCGGAGCGCGCCGAGCAGGACCGCGTCGCGGCAGTCCGGGAGCGAGACGCGCGGCTTGCGGCATCCGCCTTCGCCGACGCGGCCGAGGCCGCGGCAGCCCTCCGCGACCAGCGCACGGTCAGCGCCCTCGCCGACCGGGTGGCCGCTCACGACGCCGACCTCGCCGCCACGCGCCAGCGCACCCTCGAGCTCGAGCTCGAACTCGCCGGAACGTCCGACGACGCCGTCGACCTCGATGCGTCGGCGTCCGCCGTCGCCGCAGCAGACACCGCCCGCGCGGCGGCGATCGCCGCGGAACGCGACGCGCAGAACGTCGCCGATCGCCTGCGCGAGCTGGTCGTGCAGACGGACGAGGCCTACGCGGCGGTCGCGGCCCACGCTCAGGAGGCCGAAGCCGTGCGCAGACTCGCGGACACCGTCGCGGGCCGGGCGCCGAACACGATGAAGATGGACCTCGAGACGTTCGTCCTCGCGGCGGAGCTCGAAGAGATCGTCGCGGCGGCGAACGTGCGCCTGGCCGAGATGTCGGCCGGCCGGTACACGTTGCACCACTCCGACGCGCGCGCGGCCCGCGGTGCCGCCTCGGGCCTGGGCATCGACGTGCTCGACGCCCACACCGGGCAGTCGCGGCCGCCGCAGTCCCTGTCGGGGGGCGAGACCTTCCTCGCCTCCCTCGCGCTCGCGCTGGGCCTGGCCGAGGTCGTCACCTCGCGCGCGGGCGGCATGCGCCTGGACACCCTGTTCATCGACGAGGGGTTCGGTTCCCTCGACGCAGACACACTCGACCTGGCGATGCGCACCCTCGACGAACTGCGCGCCGGCGGCCGCACCGTGGGCGTCATCAGCCACGTCGAGGCGATGAAGGAGCAGCTGCCTGCGCAGCTGCTCGTCGAGGCGACGCCCCGGGGGCCCAGCATCATCCGGCAGGAAATGGTCCCCCAGGCCTCGTAAGCTGGCCTCATGGACAAGAGCAGCACGATCTGGACCGTCATCGGCATCATCGTCGCGGTGGTGATCGCCTGGGTGCTGGTGAGCGTGCTGGGCAGCGTGCTGATGTTCGCCGTCAAGCTGGCGATCGTCGCCGTGGTCGCGATCATCGTCTTCTTCGCCATGCGGGCGATGTTCGCCCGCTCGCGCCGAGACTGAGGCCCCGATGACAGGCCCCGTGGACCCCGGCAAGAACCGGCCGTCGCCGGCGCGCGTCGGCATCTGGCTCGTCGTCAGCGCCGTCGGCCTGTACATGCTGGCATCCGGAATCATCGGCATCGTCTCGGCGGGCGGCTGAGCCGACCCGGCCGCGCAGACGCGGGGTATTCACGGCTGAGGCCGTGGCCGCGATGCAGCGCGTGGGCGAAGATGGGAAGACCGGCTTCTGCCGGGGAGAGGTGTGACATGGAATCCGTCCCACTCGACACGCCTGAGGGCATCACCGCTCGACTCGGGTGGGACCCGAGCGTGAGCGTCCACGACCGCCGACGCATCCTCACCCGCGAGATCGTCGCCGGCCTCGAGCGATGCGAGCCGTATGAGATCCGCGTCGAGCGCGAGCCGCCGCGTGGCTACGGGTATCACACGCGGCTCATCGCCTCACGTGACGGAGAGAACCTGCCGTATGCCGTGAAGACGGCGAGTTACCGCTCGGCGACGGTCGTCGCGGTGACGGACCCCGCCATGCCGCTGGGGCTCGACGTGCGCGACATGCACCCGGATGCCACCGACATCCACATGATGCAGAAGCACTCGCACCTGCTCGACGAGAGCAACATCCCCGACCTCCTCGACCACTGGACCCGCGTGCAGGCCGTGCTCGAAGCCGACGGGCGCGGGGTGCGCGTGGCGGCCGAGCGCGTGCGGCTCGACGCGACCCGCAAGAAGGGTTGGCTGCCCGATCGCAGGACGGGCTATCACCTGGTCGACCTCTCACGCGACGGCTGGATCATCACCATCGCCTACGGGTCGCCGCGCGTCTGAGCGTCGTCGACGTCCGTGGCGGGCGGGGTCGGCGGTGCTCGCTCGGCGGGTGAGCTCGCGTGCCTGAACGCTCGCCCGTCGCGGATGACGGTTTCCCGCCCCGTGAAGCGACGATTCGCGACAGGTGAGCGGAGGCCGGGCGGTCGGGGCCGTGTGGCGCGCACGCCCTGTGGACCTGCCCTTTGGGCACGCCCGGGGGCCTGCCCTGGGGTCCCGCCCTGTGGTCCCGCCCTGTGGACGCGCGTCCGCCCCGCCCCGCCATCCCGACCCGAGTGCTCGCCTGTCGCGGATGACGGTTTCCCGCCCCGTGAAGCGACGATTCGCGACAGGTGAGTGCGCGGCGGCGATCAGGACGGAGTGCGGTGCCGGTTTCCCGCCCCGTGAAGCGGCAAGCCGCGACAGGGGAGCGGATGCCGCGCGGCAGCGACGCGCCAGCGGATCAGCCGGCGCACCGCTGGGACCTATGCGTCCGAGAGCGCCGCGTCCAGCTCGGCGAGCCACGCGCGCGCGTTGCCGTCGCTGGGTGCTCGCCAGTCGCCGCGCGGTGACAGCGACCCGGCCGCGGCGACCTTGGGGCCGTTCGGGATCGCCGATCGCTTGAACTGCGCGAACCCGAAGTACCGCTGCAGGAACACCCGCAGCCACCGGACGATCGTCTCCCGGTCGTAGCCGTACCGTTCGGCGTCGGGGAACCCGGCCGGCCATGTGCCGGCATCCGGATCCGCCCACGCGTGTTCGGCGAGGAACGCGATCTTCGACGGCCGGAACCCGTAGCGCAGCACGTACGCCAGCGTGAAGTCGTGCAGGGCGTAGGGCCCGATGGTGTCCTGCGTGGACTGCACCTTGCCGTCTTCGTCCGCGGGCACGAGCTCCGGGCTGATCTCGGTGTCGAGCACCGAGCGCAGCACCGACACCGCTTCGTCGGACAGGCGGGTCGCGGCATCGTCGGCGGCCCCGCCACTGCCGGGCCGGTGGGCGATCACCCAGCGGATGATGTGCTGGATCAGGGTCTTCGGCACTCCGACGTTCACCGCGTAGTGGCTCATGTGGTCGCCGACTCCGTAGGTCGCCCAGCCCAAGGCCAGCTCCGACAGGTCGGACGTCCCGATCACGATGCCGTTCTCGCGGTTCGCGATACGGAAGAGGAAGTCGGTGCGCACTCCTGCCTGCACGTTCTCGAAGGTCACGTCGTAGACCGGCTCGCCCGAGGCGTAGGGGTGCCCGATGCCCTTCAGCAGCTCGTTGGCCGCCGGGCGGATGTCGATCGTCTGGATGCTGGCGCCGATCGCCTCGGCCAGCGCGATCGCGTTGGACTTCGTGTGCTCGCTCGTGGCGAAGCCGGGCATCGTGTACGCGAGGATGTCGCTGCGCGGGCGACCCATGCGGTCCATGGCCCGCGCGACGACGAGCAGCGCGTGGGTCGAGTCGAGACCGCCGCTCACGCCGATCACCGGCCGCGGGCCCCCGATCGCGCGCATACGCTGCTCAAGGCCGGAGACCTGGATGTTGAAGGCCTCGTAGCAGTCCTGGTCGAGGCGGGCCGGGTCATCCGGCACGAAGGGGAAGCGGTCGAGCGCCCTGCGCAGCCCGACGTCGGTCGCCGGCGGGTCGAGGAAGAGCTCGACGGTGAGGAACTCGCCACCATCGGCGACGCGATTGTCATCGAAGGTGCCCTGCCGCAGACGCTCCTGCCGCAGACGGTCGAGGTCGACGTCGACGACGGTGCGGCGCGGCCCCTCGGGGAAGCGCTCGGTCTCGTCCAGCAGGGCGCCGGCCTCGTAGATCATGGTCTGCCCATCCCACGAGACGTCGTTGGTGGACTCGCCCATGCCCGCGGCGGCATAGGCGTAGGCCGCCAGGCAGCGCAGCGACTGCGACTGGCAGAGGATCTTGCGGTCATCCGCACGCCCGATCGTGATCGGGCTTCCCGAGAGGTTCGCCAGCACCGTGGCGCCGGCCAGGGCCGCCCGCGACGACGGCGGGATGGGGACCCAGACGTCCTCGCAGACCTCGGCGTGCAGCACGAGGCCCGGCACGTCGCGCACGTCGAACAGCAGGTTGTTGCCGAACACGGTCTCGAGCCCGCCGACCCGGATGGAATCTCCCGCCCACGGCTCACCCGGCGCGTACCAACGCCGCTCGTAGAACTCCCGATAGGTCGGCAGGTAGGACTTGGGCGCGACGCCCACCAGTTCGCCGCGGTGAATCACGACCGCGCAGTTGTAGAGGCGGTTGCGGTGGCGCAGCGGCGCCCCCACGACGAGCACGGGGAAGAGGTCGACGGATGCCACGACCAGGCGCTCGATCGCCTGCTCGACGGCATCCAGCACGGCGTCCTGCATCACCAGGTCCTCGATCGAGTACCCGGTGAGGCACAGCTCGGGGAAGATCGCGACGGCCACCGCCTCGTCGTGACACTCGCGCCATGACTGGAGCACCGCCTCGGCGTTGGTGGCCGGGTCTGCGACCGCCAGCGGGACCGTGCACGCGGCGATGCGCGCGAAGCCGTGGCGGTAGATGCTCTCGAAGGGGAGGCTCATGGCTCCCAGTCTGGCAGGGGACCGGGGCGGCGGAGGGAGGGGTTGCATCCGCTTTCCGAGGCGCACATACTTTCCAGATGGAAACCGAAGGAGCCCTCCACCCGCCGACTCCTGACCAGGCGGCGGACCAGCTCGCGCGCGTCGCCGATACCCGGCGGCGGATGCAGGCCGACCCGAGCCGCCGTGCGCTGGCGCTGTACGCGGCCTGGAGCTCCGTGGCCTTCGCGGCCTTCCTGCTGGTTTTCCTTCTGGCGTGGCCGCCGTCCGACGGGTTCTTCTCTCCCGGGCTCGCTCTCATGCCCCTGTTGCTGTTCACCGCCCTCGCGCAGGGCGCCGTTGCGGGGCGCGGAGCCCGGTTCCGCCCCGGCCGCACCGAATGGCTGATCATGGCCGCTGCCATCACGATCGTCTTCCCCTCGATGGCGCTGGGTCTGCTCATCGATCTTCCGCTCTACGCGCGGATCGGTCTTCCGCTGCTGGTCCTGGTCGTGCAGGGGGCGCCGGCCCTCGCTGTACTGCGGCGCACCGCGTCCGCGACCGCCGCGGAGCCCCGCGCGCCGCTGACCGCGGGAGCGCGCGTGACGACCACGGCGATTGCGCTGCTCGCAGCAGCGACGATCATCGCGTCGCCGTGGCCCGTCGTCTCTGGGATCGCGGCGCTGGTCGCGTTTCTGCTGCTGCTGGTCGCCTCGTGGGCTGAAGGCCTGCCCTGGGGCCTTGCGCCCACCGGCGCCCAGTGGGGTGCGTGGCAGTGGGGCGCCTTCGCCGTCGTCGCCGCCCTTCAGTCGGTGACGTTGCTGCTGACAGTCCACACGGTGTGGTTCGGCGTCGCCGCGTCTCTGCCGATGGGAGTCGCGGCGGCCATCGTCATGACGGTCGCCGCTTGGCGCCCCGGCGCCGCGGGACGGTCCGTCCGCTGATGCCGCACCCCCGTCACGGACTGGATGCCGCCTTCCAGACACCGCTCCGACTGTCGCTCATGGCGGCCCTCGGTCGCGAGGAGCTCGACTTCGGTGCGCTGCGGGACGCGCTGGAGACCTCGGACTCGCAGCTGAGCAAGGCGATCGGCGCGCTGGAGCATTCCGGGTACGTCACGGTGCGCAAGGGACACCTCGGCAGCCGTCCTCGCACCTGGATCACCGCGACGCTGCGCGGGCGGAAGGCGCTGGAGCGGCACCTGGCGGCGCTGGCGGAGATCGGGCGGGGCTACTCCGGTTCCTGACGGGTGTTCCCGACCCCTCGGCGGCCGCTGTCAGACCCCGCGGCTAGGGTCGAAGGCGGAAGGGAAACATGCGATACATCGAGGACGAAGCCCGAATCGTCTGGAGCGCGAGCGACCTGAAAGCGGCCGCGGAGTGTGAGTTCGCCTGGCTGCGCGCCATCGACGCCAAGCTGGGCCGCGTGCCGGCGGTGGAAGACCCCGACGACCCCACGCTCGAACGTGCGGGGCGCCTGGGCATGGCCCACGAGCATCGCGTCCTCGACGAGTACCGCGCGGCCCACCCCGGCCGTGTCGTGGAGATCCCCGAGGCGCGGTCGACGGATGCCGCAGCCCTCGCCGAAGCCGTCGCACAGACGCAGGCGGCGCTGCGCTCGGACGCCGCCGTCATCTACCAGGCCGCCTTCGCCACGTCCGACTTCGTCGGCTTCGCCGACTTCCTGGTGCGCGACCACGCCACCGGCAGCTGGGTCGTGCAGGACACCAAGCTCGCCCGGCACGCCAGGGTCACCGCGCTTATGCAGCTGGCCGCATACGTCGTGCAGCTCGACGCGCTCGGCGTCGCGCGCGCCGATCACGTCGAGCTGCTCCTCGGCGACGGGACCACTTCGACGCACGCGGTGCGGGACCTCCTGCCGACCTTCCGCCTGCGCCGAGCGCGGCTGCTGGCGCTGATCGCCGATCGTGACGTCGCATCCGGAGCAGCCGGCGCACCGATCGGGTGGGGAGACCCGCGGGGCGAGCTCGGCGTCATCGCCTGCGGCCGGTGCGCCACCTGCGACCTCGAGGTCGTCGCCCAGCGGGACCTGCTGCTCGTCGCGGGCATGCGCCCGGTGCAGCGGGACCGGCTGCGCACCGCCGGCATCCTGACGATCGACGACCTCGCGGCCGCCCACGAGGCTCCGCCGCGCATGTCGTGGGACACCTTCGCAGGGCTCCGCACGCAGGCGCGACTCCAGCTCGACAGCCCGGCCGGCGTTCCCGCGCCCGACGCCGTCGTCGAGGCGGCGGAATCCGCCGCCGTGGCGGAGGGGATGCGCGACGAAGCGGCCGACACGGCCGATACGGCCGAGGTGACCGTGCCGGTGCCCACATACGAGGTGGTGTTCCCGCAGGCTCTCGGCGCCCTGCCGCTGCCCGACGCCGGCGACCTGTTCTTCGATTTCGAAGGCGACCCGCTGTACACCGAGGGCCCGGCGACGACCTGGGGCATCGATTACCTGTTCGGCTGGGTCGACGTGCGCGAGCAGTACAGCGCGCTGTGGGCGCACAGCTTCGCCGAGGAACGCGTCGCGTTCGAGCGGTTCCTCGATTTCATCGCGCTCCGCCGGCGGGAGCGTCCCGGCATGCACATCTACCACTACGCCCCCTATGAGCCGACGCACCTGCTGCAGATGGCGGCGCGCTACGGCGTGCGGGAGGGTGATGTCGACCGGCTGCTGCGCGACGGCGTCTTCGTCGACCTCTACCCGATCGTTCGGCGCGCGCTGCGCGTGGGCTCGCGCTCCTACTCCATCAAGAAGCTGGAGCCGCTGTACATGGGCGGCGAGGTGCGCACCAGCGACGTGCAGCGCGGTGACGACTCCATCGTGAAGTACGTGCAGGCCCGTGCCCACGCCGCCGACGGCGACGGGGCGGCATCCGAGGTCATCTTCGCCGACCTCGCCGACTACAACCGCTACGACTGCGTCTCCACCCGGCGCCTGCGCGACTGGCTGGTCGAGCGGGCGAAGGATGCCGGCATGCGCCCGTCCGTCGACCCGGACCCGGTCGACGGCGGCTACGAGCCCTCCCCGCGCGCCGAAGCCCTCGGCCGGCTCGCCGAGGGGGAGTCCGAGGTCGACGCGCAGGCGCTGCGGCTGGCCGCCGCGGCCATCGACTACTACCCGCGCGAGCGCAAGACGTTCTGGGCCACGCACTTCCTGCGGCTGCGCGAGCCGGTTTCGGTGTGGGCCGACAGCCGCGACGTCGTGGTCTTCGACGCCGAGCGCTCCCGGGTCGTGCAGGACTGGCATCGGCCAGAGGGCGGCCGGGTCGACCGGCGTCTCGTCGAGCTGCGCGGAGAGCTCGCCCCCGGCACCCGCCTCAAGGAGCGTGGGCGGCCCTTCGTCGTGTACGAGCGGCCGGCCCCCTTCCCCGTCGATGCGGGCCCGCGCGCCCTGCACGCGGCGCGCTCGGCAGAAATCGTCGAGGTCCTCGACGACGGGGTCATCCTGAGCGAGACGCCGGTCGACGGCTTCACCTGGTCCGAACTGCCCGTCGCCCTCACCCCCGAGGGGCCGCCCGCTGCCGGCAGCCAGCAGGGCGCCATCGACGAGTGGGCGGATGCCGTCCTCGCCGCCGCCCCCGCACTGCCGCCGGACGCCGCCACGGATCTGCTTCGCCGGCTCCCGCCGCGCACCCGCTCGGGTGCTCTCGCGCGGGGGACGGGCGACATCGTCTCTGACATCACCGCGACGATCGCCGATCTCGACCACAGCTACCTCGCCGTGCAGGGCCCTCCCGGAACGGGGAAGACCTACGTCGGCTCCCACGTCATCGCCCGTCTGGTCGCCGAGCGCGGCTTCCGGGTCGGCGTCGTCGCCCAATCCCACGCGGTCGTCGAGAACATGCTCGACAGGGTGGTGGCGGCAGGCGTGCCGCGGGCGCAGGTCGCGAAGGCGCTGAAGGACGCGCCCACCGGTGAGGAATCCTTCACGGTCATCGCGAAGAACGGCGTCGCCGCTTTCACCGGCGACCAGCCGGCGGGCTATGTCATCGGCGGGACGGCATGGGACTTCTGCCACCCGACCCGCGTCCCGCGGCACAGCCTCGACCTGCTGGTCATCGACGAGGCGGGGCAGTTCTCGCTGGCATCCACGATCGCCGTCTCCGTCTGCGCCACACGCATGCTGCTGCTGGGTGACCCGCAGCAGCTGCCCCAGGTGAGCCAGGGGACCCATCCGGAGCCGGTGGACACCTCCGCGCTCGGCTGGGTGATGGACGGCGCCGAGGTGATCGACGAGACGCACGGGTACTTCCTCGCGCAGACGTGGCGCATGCACCCCGCAGTGGCGGAGCCGGTGTCGCAGCTGGCGTATGCCGGCGAGCTCGCGTCGCATCCGTCCGCGGCGCAGCGTCTGGTCACGGGGATCGCTCCCGGGGTGCATCCCGTGCCGATACGCCACCACGGCAACGCCACGCAGTCACCCGAGGAGGCGGCCGAGGTCGTGAGGATCGTCCGCGACGTGGTCGGGCGGGCGTGGACCGACGGCGCCGGCGCGCCGCCGCGCGCGCTCACCGCCCGCGACATCATCGTGGTGACGCCGTACAACGCCCAGCAGGTGCTGGTGGAGGAGGCGCTCGCCGCGGCCGGCTTCGCCGACGTGCCCGTGGGCACCGTGGACCGGTTCCAGGGACAGGAGGCGGCGATCGCGATCGTCTCGCTTGCGGCATCCAGTGGGCGGGACGCGCCCCGCGGGCTCGAGTTCCTGCTGTTGCAGAACCGGCTGAACGTCGCGATCTCGCGCGCGAAGTACGCAGCCTACGTCGTCTATGCGCCGGGTGTGCTCGATGACCTGCCCCGCACCCCCGAGGGCGTGGCGCGGTTGAGCGCGTTCGCTCGGCTCGTCGGCGCCTGACCCGCCCGCCGCGGCCGCGCAGTGCGCGCTGCCGCGGCCGCGCGCACTATCGCGCCCGGCTCGCGGCGTCGCTGTCCGGCCGATTCCCCGCGCCGCGCCCCGGGCCGCGCCGCGCGTGGCCGCGCTGGCGTAGGCCGCGCCCGGAGCCCGCGCGCGGCGGGTCAGACGGTGCCGTAGAGGCGGTCGCCGGCGTCCCCGAGTCCCGGCACGATGTACCCCTTCTCGTCGAGCCGCTCATCGAGAGCACCCAGCACCAGCGTCACGTCGCGCTCGCCGACCTGCCGCTCGATGGCGGCGACACCCTCGGGGGCGCCGAGGATGCAGATGGCGGTCACATCCTGCGCGCCGCGGGCGAAGAGGAAGTCGATCGCCGCGCCCAGCGAGCCGCCGGTGGCGAGCATCGGGTCCAGCACGAAGCACTGCCGGTCGCTGAGGTCGTCGGGGAGACGCTCCGCGTACGTCGCCGGCTGCAGGGTCACCTCGTCGCGCAGCATGCCGAGGAAGCCCACCTCGGCGGTCGGCATGAGCTTGACCATGCCCTCGAGCATTCCCAGCCCGGCGCGCAGGATCGGCACGACGAGCGGGCGCGGCTCGCTGAGCTTGACGCCCGTCGTCTCGGTGACGGGGGTGCGGATCGAGACGGGATCCACGCGCACCTGGCGCGTCGCCTCATAGGCCAGCAGGGTGACGAGTTCCTCCACCAGCTGCCGGAACATCGGCGACGGTGTGCGCTCATCGCGCAGCACCGTGAGCTTGTGAG